>NZ_JBHTIU010000128.1:0-1683 GCF_042677205.1 Paenibacillus residui | reverse complement strand
TCGAATGCTCGCACATTCACTGCCCTAATTAAGAGGAGGACGCTCACTATGAAGCATAACCAATCCAGCAAACAAAATCAACGAATTGAACGAATTTCTGAAACCACATTGGTTATCGGAACCGACATCGCCAAAAACAACCACGTTGCTCGGGCCTTTACTTATCGAGGTATCGAGCTGGGTAAGCGCTGCTTGTTCCAGAACGATGAACAAGGCCTGTTGAACCTTCTGGCTTGGGCGGAGGCGTTGAAACAGGAGCACGGCATGAACGACGTCATCCTTGGCGTTGAGCCGACGGGTCATTACTGGTTTCCGCTGTTCCATTTCCTGAAGGGGCATGGCATCCAAGTGGTCCTGGTGAACCCGCATCATGTGAAGAAAAGCAAGGAACTCGACGACAATTCGCCGACCAAGAACGACATCAAGGATGCGAAAGTCGTCGCCAAACTCATCATCGACGGGCGCTACAGCGAGCCGCAGCTTCCGGAAGGCATCTATGCCGATCTGCGGGTGCTGATGAACCAGCGAGAGCGTCTGAACGGGGATTTGAACCGCGTGAAAGGAAGAATCCACAACTGGCTGGATCGCTTCTTTCCCGAATATACGCAAGTGTTTAAAGATTGGGAAGGCAAGGCCTCGTTAATCACGCTGGGACAGTTCCCGCTGCCGCAGGATGTCGTGAGCGCCGGCGAAACGACGATCGTGGCGGCGTGGAAAAAGAACGGTGTGAATCGGGCTGTAGGCCCCAAACGTGCCGAATTGCTGTACCGGAAAGCCCGCAAGTCCATCGGCCTCACGGAAGGCGCTGCAGCGGCCAGACATGAGCTAGCCATGCTTCTGGAACAGTACGCCATGCTGTGCAGGCAGATGGATCAACTGATGGCGCTTGTGGCGGAGCTGGTAGAGCAAATCCCCGGGGCTGCGGAAATGATGACTATCCCATGCATCAAATTGATCACTGTGGCCGGATTTTTGGCCGAGGTTGGGGACTTGTCCCGCTATGACCACAGCCAGCAGATCGTACGCCATGCCGGGCTTAGCTTGCGCGAGGACAGTTCCGGCAAGCGTAAAGGAGAAACGACGATTACCAAACGCGGCCGCTGTCGTCTTCGGGCTTTGCTGTACCGTGCGGCCCTGACGCTCGTCGCCAAGAATCCGGAGTTTCGCACTCTGCATGCGTATTTCACGACACGCAGGGACAACCCGCTCAAGAAGAAGCAATCCATGATTGCCATCTGTACGAAACTGATTCGCGTGTTATTCGAGCTTGGCCGTAAGAAGAAAGCCTACGATGCCGGCAAGGTGCTCGGCCCCCATCGGGAGGCGCAATTGCAAGCAGCAGCTTAATCAATTCACAGGTTAGCAACTCGATGGTTTTCTGCTCTTATCCACAGGTTGATCTTTGACAAACGAAGCACGGATAGGCCGGGAGGAATTCACACCATTAGGGCAACGACCCCGTATAGGAGCATGCCTGGCCTCCACCCCTTGAGAGGCAGAACGAAGGAATGTAAGGGCATCGACCCCGGGAGACATGGGAGGGTAAACCGCAAGGGTTCATGTGGAGATCCATTTGCGACCATACGGCATTTTTAAAACGAGGTGCCCCCCACCTCTGTTCCCGCCAACGAGTCGATTCCATATATTCACTCTTCGTCAATTCTTATCCAAGAGCACTTCGAT
>NZ_JBHTIU010000127.1:0-548 GCF_042677205.1 Paenibacillus residui | reverse complement strand
TCCTTATCGGGGCGTTCTCTTTTTATATAGATATTTCTTCAAAGAGCCGGTTGTCCCTCTCAGGCAGCCGGCATTTTTCATGAAAGGAGGAACAGCGAATGACGAAGGTGATTGCTCTTGCCAATCAGAAAGGCGGTGTCGGCAAAACGACTACGGCTGTTAATTTGGGTATTGGCTTGGCGACTGAAGGTAAAAAGGTTCTTCTAGTGGATGCGGATGCACAAGGCAATTTGACAGATGCGTTGGGTTACCGCGAACCGGATAATTTGTCAATTTCTTTGGCTACACTGCTCGTTAAAAATATGTTGGAAGAATCGTATCCGCCCCAAAAAGGCATTTTGCACCATCCCGAAGGGATTGACCTAATGCCCGGTAACATCGAATTGTCTGCTGTTGAAGTCTCGCTTGTCAATACAATGAGCAGGGAAACGATCTTGCGCTCCTATATAGACAAGGTGAAAAAGGACTATGATTATGTCCTTATTGACTGTATGCCCAGCTTGGGCATGTTGACCATCAATGCACTGGCGGCCGCTGATAGCGTCATC
>NZ_JBHTIU010000126.1:0-750 GCF_042677205.1 Paenibacillus residui | reverse complement strand
ATCGGCTGTCGCGCCCTTGCACATCGTCACAAAGGCCAAAGCCAATGTGGTAGCTTATGAGCATCCGCCGACCCGGGAGAAGGGAAGAGGGCGTCCGCCGAAGAAAGGCCCGATGGTCAAACTGAAGGAGTTGTTCCAAACCCGCGCGTCCGAGTTTCAAACCGCCACAGTGACGATGTACGGCAAGGAAGAGACGGTTCAGTACCTCTGCCTGGATTTGCTGTGGGGGCAAGGACTGTACCAGGAACTGCGCTTTGTGCTGGTCCGATGGGGCGACCGGCTGTCCATTCTCGTGACCACCGATCTTACCTTGGCGGCGACGGACATCATCGAGTTATACGGATACCGCTTCAAGATCGAATGTATGTTCCGCGAAATGAAGCAAGCCATCGGTGGATTCAGCTACCATTTCTGGAGCAAGTCTATGCCGAAGCTGAAACGGTATCTCAAGAAGGGAGAATCCCATCCGGTCGAGCATGTTACCGATGAAAAGGAACGAACCCGCATTCGGCAAACGGTGAAAGCGATTGAAGGTTACGTCATGTGCAGTTGCATCGCCACGGGGCTATTGCAACTGATTGCTGTCCGTTATTCGAGCCGGGTTCCGGGCTTGTTCTTTCGCTACTTGAGAACGCACCCCAAGACGGTCGTTTCCGAGGCCACGGTGATGGCTTATTTGCGCACGTCGATTTTTCGCTTGTTTGCTCGTAATCCGCAATTATCCCTAACGAAAATAATCCAATCCAAGCA
>NZ_JBHTIU010000125.1:0-677 GCF_042677205.1 Paenibacillus residui | reverse complement strand
AGCAGCAGCAACGGCTTGGACTCACCCGGGTCATCCTCGGCATGGAATCGACCGGACACTATGGAAATGCCCTCGCGCGGTGGCTTCAGGACCATGGACAGGAAGTCGTTCAGGTCAATCCGGCGACCGTCAAGCGCAATAAGGAAAACCGAGACAACCGTCCCTCCAAAAACGATGCCAAAGACGCTCTCACGATTGCCGATTCCATTTCTCGAGGCTATTACCACGACTGGTCCTGGCATGAGGGGACGTATCGCAAGCTGCGTTGTGTCGTCAATGAATATGAGGCCCTGTCGACGGACCTTACGGCGATCGGCAATCGGCTCCAACGATTGCTTGATGAAGGATTTCCCGAGTTTCTGCGAGTTTTTAAAAAGTGGAACGGTCCACGCGCCATCGCCACACTTAAGGCGTTTCCGCTGCCCGAGGATCTGAAGCATCGGACCATCGAGCAGGTGATCGAAGGCTGGCGTACTACCGCCATGTCGCGTGCCGGCGGTAAACGCGGGCGGGAGATAGCCGCCCGTCTGCTCGCTGCTGCCCGGGCTTCCGTCGGGGTGACAGACATCGCCCCCGAGCTCCGGCGGAACATCCAGCGCTTACTCGAGCAGCGCGAGAGGCTGCTGGCGGATCAGGAACAGGTCATGAATGAGATACTGGCCTTGCTGGGCCAATTG
>NZ_JBHTIU010000124.1:0-503 GCF_042677205.1 Paenibacillus residui | reverse complement strand
TTGCTGGACTTGACTCAAAACAGAAGACTTATCTCGCTTGCTCTTGGTTTTGGACATCTCCATGAAGAAAGCAATCAATTGTTGTAGGGCAGTTTTCAGGTCTAAATCCCGAATTTCATCGGAGAGCAGGAAAAACAGGCCGCCTAGAGAACGAGGGTCGTTTTCATTTCGTCGCTCCCATTCCATGACCAGATAACGTGAAAAGACGATGGTGGTGTGGCTGATGAGCATATCGAAGGAGCGGCCCTGAAACTCCGACCCGAGTTTCAGATACGATTTGGCAAACCTAAAGAAGGTCTCAATGCTCCAGCGAATGCCATAAATGCGAACGATCTCCGCATCGGTGATGGTGACGTCTGTACTTAGAATGGCCAACCAATCCCGTCTGCGATTCCGATTTTGAACAAAGACAAGCTTAATGAGCATCCCGCCATCAAGCTGTACAATGACCGATCCCAGAATCTCGGAAGATTTCGTTTTCGGTAGTCGTGCGTGCAGTTCAC
>NZ_JBHTIU010000123.1:0-1385 GCF_042677205.1 Paenibacillus residui | reverse complement strand
TACTGAGGTTGTAAATAGAAAAACACCGCTTCATTTGGTAAAGTGAGAGTATCCAGCAATCACTACCATATAGAAGAGGTGTCCTCTACATGATAGATCAAAACGTACCATATAATCAACTTCCAAATGAGATTAAACCGGCTTTCAAAGAACTCAAAGTGCTGCAACACTTGAGAACAGCAGGCTTCAAGAAGAAATTCGGCTATACATGCTCGTTCTTATTCCAGCTTGTCTTTGTACTCTTGTTTCATCACAAAAATTGGTTTCGTTTGCTGGAAAGCGACAGGGGAGAATCGTTTCCGGGCAAGGACGCTGTCTATCGTTTTCTCAATCATAGTGGCTACGCTTGGCGTCGGTTCTTATCCTTGCTCAGTTCCTCTACCATCGGTAAAGTCCAGCCCCTTACAGGAACGGACCGCGTATCCGTATTTGTTGTCGACGATTCCATGTTTGAGCGGAATCGCAGCAAGATGGTCGAGTTGCTTTCCAGGTTTAAAGATCATGCGACCGGCTGCTATTACAAAGGATTTCGGATGCTCACACTTGGTTGGTCGGATGGCCATACGTTTATTCCCGTTGACTTTTCCTTGCTTGCTTCTCTCAAATCCCAAGTAAACGGCATCATGAAGGGGATCGATAAGCGAACGTCCGGCTACAAGCGACGGATGGAAGCTCTCTTGCCTGCTCCTGAGGTCATCCCCGCCATGATCGATCGCGCGTTTTCCGCTGGCGTGCAAGCTTCCTACGTGCTTATGGATAGTTGGTTTACGCATGCTCCGCTGATCCAAGCAATGCTTTGTCGCGGTCTGGATGTGATCGGCATGGTCAAAGCCGATAAGAAACGCTATCTTGACCGCGGGCGGCGATTAACTCTACAAGAGCTTTATTACGAAGCCCTCCCCGTTCAAGGAAAGAACAAGGGCATCTTGCGTTCCATCCGCACCAAGCTGTCTCCGGGGATTCCCGTTATCATCGTCTTTGTACGCCATCGTTCGAACAAAAAGGAATGGCTCGCCATTCTATGCACCGACCTTTCACTCTCAGAAGAAGAGATCATCCGGATTTACGGAATTCGCTGGGACATTGAGGTGTTCTTTAAGTGTGCCAAATCGTTGCTGCGTCTGCAAAAGGAATTTCAAGGTCGTTCTTACGATTTGCTCATCAGTCACACTACGATTGTCTTCTCTCGATACATATTGCTGGCATGGCAACACCGACAAAGTACGGACAACCGCACTTTGGGCGGCTTATTTCACCTGCTCTGCGATGAAGTTAGTCAATTGGATTGGGCAGTTGCTCTGGGACAACTCATTGAAATCCTTGAGAACGTAGCTAAGAAAGCGAGCAAAAGAATCACATCACTTATCCAAACGCAACTCCAACAA
>NZ_JBHTIU010000122.1:0-1554 GCF_042677205.1 Paenibacillus residui | reverse complement strand
TTCCGTCTAAATCTTCTGCGCTTTGTTGTTTCTTCAAGGCGTCTAGCCCAACGTTGTCGTTCAGCGTGGAACACTTCGTAGCTAACGCTTTGGAGCCTATTCAACACATCGGTTTGCCGGAGAGCATCATCGACAAATACAACAAACTCACCGGACCGCATGATGTACTCGTTCCAGCTTCTGAGTCCCGTCATTCGTCGATGACGTGTCTTTGTCCGTCGGAAAAATCGCTCATGATCGTTATTTGTTCGAGGAACATGAGGGTGATCGTAACAAGTAAAGAGTCCTTTCCAGAATCCGTTGGTGTAACTCTTGAAGTTAGTGACCATTGGGCGGTCGTGCTCTTTGGTGTATGTTTGCTCCAACCATTGCATCAAACATCGCATGTGGAGTCGCACCGATTCACTCGTTTGGTCAATGTCTGGATTCAAGATGTTAGCGGCGTGATGCAGAGGACGTGACCAGCGTTTCACTTCTTCATAGAGTTGATGGAACTCATTCAGTTTGTTGAATATTCTGAAAACGTTCTGGAGCAGAGAGGGCCCCTTTTTTATCCAGGCAATTTTGAAGCGATGTCTGAATGGCCTGGGCGTTTTCGTAAATTCGCACTCCGGGTAAGTCTAACGGTGGATTACCGTCCTCCAGTAGTACAGAACGGATCGCCGCCAAATAGTCTTTCACTACTTCGTTTTCCGGCGATTCGTCTTTGTCTAATTTTCTTTCGATGTCGCGGATTCCGCGAAGACTTTTCTTAATGCCGGTTTTCAGCTTCCGGTCAAGCTCCACTACTGGCTTAGCGATGTCTTTTAAGTAGTGGTACTGACAATATTGGTACGGCACCTCTGGGAGCAGCGACTCCATTGCAAGACGTATAGATTGCTGTCCGTCCGTGACAATTCCAATGATACGGAAGCCAAGATCAATGACAGGCTGAATAAGTTCTTTCAGTTCTTCCGACGAGCTGCTCTTCACGCTTTTCGCGACAAGAATCGTCCCGCTAAACACTTCACGGATCACATAGAGCGTCTCGTTTCCTTTCTCGGGTTGAACGCCATCCATGGAGATCATAATTCCTCCGTGTTCTTCAGCAACTTGTTTGAGGACGGATTTCACATGGTCTGTGACGCTAGAGCGCAGTAAAGTGACGTACCGCTCGTACAATCTTTGTGAGTTTCGCTCAGAAGTAGCGACACCGCGTTCATTAAGTTCTTGGGTGATTTCTGCAATGGTCATGTGATGCTTAAACCGTAATTGCCCGACGAGAGCCAATACATCGAAGCCGTATGATGTATGTTTCATGCACAAGGAATCTGCTTCAGCTGATCTGTAGTATGTCTTAGGGTAGGCGCAGTTAGAGTTGGAGCAGACATATGCCATGCTCCATACTTGAATAACACCGGAAAGAGTCGCAATATTTTTCTTCCATGCTGTGTGGCTACGTTTCAATTTCGAACCACAATGGAGACAACGCTCAAGCTCAGGTCGATAGTATATTTTTCTCTCGGGAACAATTCGATTTTTAGGCAAAGGCATTAGAAAACCTCCGTCAAAGTA
>NZ_JBHTIU010000121.1:0-753 GCF_042677205.1 Paenibacillus residui | reverse complement strand
AAGTCGGCACTGAACCCGGCTTTGAGCGCACGGTCAAGCAATCCGATGACAGCATCGGGTTTGCGTGTCATGGATTCGCAGCGGCGTTTGTATCCATGTGTACGCTTGAGCAGCCACTCCTTCATCTCACAGAGACGATTCGCGATCTTCGCAGAGCTAAGCATGACAAAGTCGATGGGAGCAAAGCTGAAACCATCCGACCAACCGAGCGTCAGCATCGTATATCCCCGAGCATAACGACCGGTTGTATGGTCGAACACGCGAGCAAGTAGTTCCGCTTTTTTGCTGCGATCCCGGCGCAGAACAGAGTCATCTACGATGAAGGCCCGAATGCGAGAAGCGGATGTGAGCGACTCAAAGTGCTGAACAATCTTGAGGCTGAGCATATGTAAAAACCGCCGCCACGCAAAGCGTGGGTGATTCAGGAAGCGATAGACAACATCTTTGCCAGGCAGGGATTGCCGGCGTTCACTGTCCAACAACCGAAACCAATTCCGCCCTTCAAATACAAGCGTAAAAATGAGTTGGAAGATTGCGAGACTGGAAAGGCCAAATGACTTAGAAATACCGGCTTTACGCAACAAGTTGCCAATTTGAAGAGCAGATAGAGCAGCAGAAATTCGTTGTTCCGCCTTTTCAGACGAAGCTTTGTGGTGTACCATAGAGTTACACACCTTTCGTTTGGGATGGTTGCTCGTCACTTCCATTCTACCAAATCTGAAAGGTGTTTTTCATTTGTCAACACCACCTGAA
>NZ_JBHTIU010000120.1:0-527 GCF_042677205.1 Paenibacillus residui | reverse complement strand
AAGGCTGGTGTGTAGGCAAATCCGCACACCGTAAGGCTGAGCTGTGATGGGGAGGGAAAATTGCAGTACCGAAGAACTTGTACTCCAGCTGCCAAGAAAAGCCTCTAGCCAGGGAGAAGGTGCCCGTACCGTAAACCGACACAGGTAGGTAGGAAGAGAATTCTAAGGCGCTCGGAAGAACTCTCGTTAAGGAACTCGGCAAAATGACCCCGTAACTTCGGGAGAAGGGGTGCCTCGGTAGGGTGAATAGCCCGAGGGGGCCGCAGTGAATAGGCCCAAGCGACTGTTTAGCAAAAACACAGGTCTGTGCGAAGCCGAAAGGCGAAGTATACGGGCTGACGCCTGCCCGGTGCTGGAAGGTTAAGGGGAGTGGTTAGGGGTAACCCGAAGCTATGAACCGAAGCCCCAGTAAACGGCGGCCGTAACTATAACGGTCCTAAGGTAGCGAAATTCCTTGTCAGGTAAGTTCTGACCCGCACGAATGGCGTAACGACTTGGGCGCTGTCTCAACGAGAGATCCGGTGAAA
>NZ_JBHTIU010000118.1:0-1184 GCF_042677205.1 Paenibacillus residui | reverse complement strand
CAACCACGAAATACATGAGCATGAGGAGGATTTATAGTGACCCAACTACAGTTTAACTTAAACATTGATCACTTGAAAGAGTCCGTTATGAGTTCCAATATTGAAACAGTTGTGAAGTCGACGATCGTATTGGTGCTAAATGAATTCATGGAAAGGGAACGAGATCATTATCTACAAGCTGCTGCCTATGAGCGTACTTCGGAACGTCAGGATTACAGAAATGGTTACTATGAGCGTGATTTAGTCATGAACATTGGAAAAGTAACCTTGCGTGTTCCTCGTACACGCGAGGGAGAATTCTCACCTACCGTCTTTGAGAAGTACGCACGCTGCGAACAAGCACTTGTACTTTCTATGTTGGAAATGGTGATCAACGGCGTCTCGACTCGTAAGGTTACAAAAGTCGTAGAACAACTATGTGGTGAAAGGATCTCCAAGTCCTTTGTCTCTTCACTAACAGAAAAGCTGGATCCGATCGTGAATGCCTGGGCGAATCGTCCACTGAATGTGATGTACTTTCCATATTTATTTGTTGATGCCATGTACATCAAAGTACGTGAAGATCAGCGGGTTGTATCAAAAGCCGTCTATATCGCAACCGCACTGAACAAAAACAACCAACGCGAAATCATCGGATTGATGGTCGACCATGCAGAAAGCTTTGACGGCTGGAGTAGATTCTTTCAGTATCTTAAATCACGTGGCATCCAGTCTCCCAAGTTGGTCATTTCAGATGCACATGGTGGGCTGAAGAAAGCGATTGAACGTGAATTCATCGGAACGAGCTGGCAAAGGTGTAATGTCCACTTTAAGCGTAACATTTTTAATGCGCTCCCGAAGAAAGATACCGCTGAAATACGGACGATGATTAAACGTATCTTTGAAGCCGTAACGATCGATGACATGCGCACCTTTAAGTCTGAACTCATACATCGTTATGGCGAGGAGCCTCGTTTCAAAAAGGCATTAGAGATTCTTGAAGACGGCTTTGAAGACACCATACAGTACATGATTCATCCTGAGCCGATTCGAAAACATATCCGTAGCACAAACTCCTTAGAACGGTTAAACCAGGAAGTGCGAAGAAGAGAGAATGTGATTCGTATATTTCCGAATACACAATCCGCTTTTCGCTTGATCGGAGCGGTGCTGATGGAATATGAAAAAACATTTAACAAGAGAAA
>NZ_JBHTIU010000117.1:0-1341 GCF_042677205.1 Paenibacillus residui | reverse complement strand
TTACGATGTCTCTTCGCCGTTGATCATAAAAGTCGGCACCGAGTTCGATATAGTTTTCTTTCCGCGTTAAGAGGTGGTAGGCTATTGTTAAAATCGTGTGTCCTACTGCTACAGCAGCGCGATTTGCTCCTCTACGGGAAGCAATACGTTGGTACTGGGCAGATAAATAAGTGTTCTTTGTTCTTGCAGCGGAGCGAGCAGCTTCTACCAGGGTGGCTCGAAGCTTTTTGTTACCCTTTCGTGTTCGACCGGACTTGCGCTTTCCAGCGCTTTCGTTATTGCCTGGAGCCATCCCTGCCCACGAACACAAATGGGCAGCAGAAGGGAATTGTTCCTCCACGTTGGTGCCGATTTCCGCCAGCAATTGTTCAGCGGTACGTCGGCCGACGCCAGGGATCGTATCCAAACGCTCCAGGTCCTCCTCAAAAGGGAGCATGCGTTCTTTCACTTCTTCATCCAGATTGGCGATCTGTTCATCCAAAAAATCAATATGCTTCAGTTGCGTTTCGAGCATCAGCTTCTGATGAGGCCCGATCAGTCCCCGTAACGCACGCTCAAGATCGCCTTTTTTGTTTTTTAAGCGCGCCTTAGCCAACTCAGCTAATTTCCGGGAATCTTCGACGCCTTCGATCATCGCTTCGATCATGGCCCGTCCGGATACACCCAAGATATCCGTTGCCACGGAAGAGAGTTTAATATTGGCTCCTTCCAACACCTTTTGAATGCGGCTCACTTCACGGGAGCGTTCATCGATTAGACTTCGGCGATAGCGAACCAATTCACGTAATTCGCGCTGTTCCCGTTTGGGAATAAAGCTGCCTTGCAATAGACCATGTCGTAAAAGATCGGCGATCCATTCAGCATCTTTTACATCCGTTTTTCGTCCCGGCACTGCTTTGATGTGCTGAGCGTTGACAACCATGATGTGAAGTTCTTCCAGTTCCAAAAGGTTGAAAATCGGTTTCCAGTAGACACCCGTACTTTCCATTGCGACGTGGGTGCAGTGATGGCTTTTGATCCAATCGGCCATTTGGATCAAATCATCGGTCATTGTACTGAAAGTCTGAATCTCTTTGCCCTTCGGTGTGATAGCGCAGGCTGTAACGGTTTTTTTGTGTACGTCAAGCCCGCAGCAGTGTGGATAAACTACTTGCATAAACGTACATCCCTTCTACGGCTGTAAAATTCGAGGCTGGTGCAACAACCATATTCGGGTTAATCTACCTTGCGTGCTTGCCAAACGGCAGCGACAATCTGTGGTGCACCTGGTCGTTGTGATCAGTCTACCTGACGGGTTCGAAACACCATAGTTGTACGACCTACCTTCGCCAGCCGTAAAAT
>NZ_JBHTIU010000116.1:0-526 GCF_042677205.1 Paenibacillus residui | reverse complement strand
GATCTGGAAATACTTTTACTGAAGGGGTGAAAGTATGGAAGGATACCAGAAAAACAGTCATGCGGTCTACGACATCAAATATCATGTGATATGGGTTACAAAGTACAGATATCAGATACTGAAAGGGCAATTGGCGGTAAGGACGCGGGAGTTGATCCGGCAAGGGTGCGAGGCGAGAAGGATCGGAATATTGCAGGGAAGTGTAGGTAAAGAGCACATTCACTTATTGCTGTCCTGTCCGCCAAGCCTAGCCCCGAGTAAAGTTGTACAGTATCTAAAAGGAAGATCATCGCGATTGCTGCAAGAAGAATTTCCAGAACTAAAGAAACGCTACTGGGGTCAACACTTGTGGGCAAGGGGATATTTTTGTGCGACAGTAGGAAATGTCACGGAAGAAATGATTCGAAATTACATTGCCAATCAATTTAGTGGCGAGAAGAACGAAATTTTCAAGATTGAGGACGAGTTTTAGTCGTTGTTGAAGTACGCTTGAGCGTAAGGACATTTAGAAGAGTTTTACTCTTAC
>NZ_JBHTIU010000115.1:0-1727 GCF_042677205.1 Paenibacillus residui | reverse complement strand
GATGAAATGGTGCGTATGAAAGCTGTTTTCAAGAATGGGCATGCCAAAGAAACCGAAGTTTATCGGTTTTTAAAAAAGTATGCATTGAAACACAAGTTACGCCGCCATCAAGGCTATGGTTTTTAACCATTCCGCAACGGACGTAAGCCGGTTTTGTTTCTTCGCTTCTTCGAGCCATGCATCTGCATGCTGGCACATGGCAATGAGATAAACCCGGATGTTCCAATGACGGGAACTGCGGCCGCGGGAGGATTCTAACTTGTAGTCCACCTTCTGCCGCTTGATGCAGCGTTCGACGCCAGTTCGCAGCGCGTAGCGCTCCGTCCATTCCTTGCTGTCGCGACGAATGCGCGGAAAGAAGCGCGGGTTATCTTTCGTGGAAGTGTATACAGTTCGACCGTACTCCGATTCCGAACAGGGATGAGGACACTCCCACTTTCCAACTTTGGCCGGGCAGCGCCACTTGTTCCGGAAACTTTTTGAGTTTTTGCCCCAGTTGATCATCTTTCGACCGATGGGACAGACCGGCACGCCGTCTGTGCCAAAGGTAATATCGCCAGATACCAATTTGCCGGAACGCCTGGGATTCAGGTCGATGATGGCGGAAACATCATCATGTTCCAGCATGGTATAGATGGGAAGAGCGTCGTGGGCGGAATCCAGAATCGCTTCTCCCAGCTTCCATTGCGGGTACCAGTGACGAAGCTCGCGGTACCCGCAAACCCAAGACACCGTGTCATGTTGGCTGGCACGGAACAAACGAGGATAGACCGGCAGATTGTACGGACTATCCGCCGCGCAGAACATATACAGTGTTCTGCCGTAGTAATATCTTTCACGGTAACTGTCCCAGCCCCAATCGGCATCGGGATCGGCATATTGACGTTTGCAGTCGCACTTCCAGTTGCCTGTCTTTCGACAGTCGCAAAGGAACTTTCCGTAAGAACGAGCTCCGGTTGCTACCGGGGAGCCGTCGCCAATGACACGAAAGTTACGGGTATCGCCGAGCAAACCTTTCGCCGCAGAAGGCAGGACGAACAACGTCTGGAACAGGTGTTGCAACAGGTCATGTTCTTTTGGCGTGTAATGGATCTTCTCCTCTCGCAGGACGCGGGAGACGAGCTTCTCCGTAATCTTCGGATTTTTGGGTTCTTGCTTTTCGTTCTTCTTACCTTTCTTTCGCGGTTTCTTCAAGCGGCGTTTCCTGCGTCCCGTCTTATGTGGAGTGGATGCCTTCCAAAGCCTTCGGAAGAAGTCGTAGAAGGTGCCGACGCCGGGCGTATCGCCAGGAGCGAAGCCGCTGAGAATGGCGTAAACAGGCGTGGTGCGAAGCGCACAAACCCAATCATCCACGCTCATCCCAAGCTTGGTCATCAAAAGCGTACTGCGCAACATGTCAGAGGGATCGCGAGGTTTTCGACCTTTGGTTTTCGGGGAGTAGCCCGATCGCATCAAGGAAGCAGTTGCGGATAAATCGACAGGAGTAATCCAGAAAATCAAATCGCTGTAAAACTGTTGCAGTAGTGCTAAATCGGCAGGAGTGCCGTACTCCTTGTGAAGTTGCTCCGTCACAAAGATCAAGTAATTCTGATGAGTGCGGGAAACCAATTTCACAACAATCACCCAATTCTCAAAGAGATAGGCAGGAAAAAATGCCTTCTCGGCGATTGTTGGGGGATTTCGAAAATGTCAAGAGGAAAGTTTGTTCGCATCCCTGTTTTGGGGTG
>NZ_JBHTIU010000114.1:0-1025 GCF_042677205.1 Paenibacillus residui | reverse complement strand
TTGGTAAAGTGATGTTTGCGCACAACACACCAAGAAGGAGGAAGCTCCTGTGAGCCACTTTACCACAACAATGCCGACGATGAAAGAGATTGAGCAATGGATTTTCCGGAAAATGCAGGAGGAATTCGCTCGTGCGATGAAGCAGGTACTGGAGGCGCTGGATCAGCAGATCCTGGAGCAACGGGACCGAGAGCGTTATCGAGTAAAGGACGAGCGTGAAACAAGCGTCAACACAGTGTTCGGGAATGTGCGCTTTAAGCGGAGATTGTACTGTGACCGTAGAAGCGGCAAACACGTGTATCTGCTGGATCAGCTGTTGCAATTCGAAGGGCGCGGGAAAGTCAGTCCGCATTTGGAAGAGACAGCAATCGCATTCGCAAGCCAAGGACCGTCGTACCGGGACAGCGCAAAGAGGCTGGAGCAGCTTTTGGGCTACAATGTGCTGAGCCACCAAGCGATCAGGGAAAAACTGATGGAGCGTGCGCAACAGCCGATGCCAGCGGTGAAACGGCGCGCTGCCCGCGTGCTGTTCGTGGAAGTGGATGGGCTGTACACGAAGCTGCAGCGGAGCAAAAAGCGCGGGATGGAGAACGCAATTGCAGTCGTACACGAAGGCTGGGAGAAGAACGGCAAGCGGGTACAGCTGAAGAACAAACAGCATTACCTGCACACGAGCGGCGGCGACTTCTGGGAAGGGTTCGGGGACTTTCTGGTGGAGCGTTACGAAATCGACGAGAACACGTGGCTTGTGGTGAACGGAGACGGCGCGGCGTGGATCGGGGAATGTACATCCTACTTTCACCAATGTCTGTACATGCTGGACCGCTTTCATGTGGCGCGTGATTTGAAACGCTTTGTTGGTCATTTGCCGCAGGTGTGGGAGACCGTGAGACGGTCTTTGGCCAAACAGGATGCAGCCGCGCTTATGGCGGTCCTGGAAGGCGTGTCGGAGCAAGAGATAGCGGAAGAGAACCGGAAGGATTGGAAGCCGTATAAAAGATTTCTAAAGCGGCATGAGAAGCATT
>NZ_JBHTIU010000113.1:0-544 GCF_042677205.1 Paenibacillus residui | reverse complement strand
GTGAACCAGGTGTGGGGGATCGACATCACGTATATCCGGCTGCAGAGCGGTTGGATGTATCTGGTAGCGATCTTGGACTGGTACTCGCGATACGTGATCGATTGGCAGTTGGATCAGAGCCTGGAACTGCCCTTTGTTCTGGAGGCTGTAAGTCGTGCGCTGAGCGCTTGCCGGCCCGAAATTATGAACAGTGATCAGGGCAGTCATTTCACCAGTTCACAGTACATCGAGTTGCTGAATAGCAACCAAGTCCGAATCAGCATGGATGGAAAGAATCGTGCTGTGGATAACATCTTTACGGAACGACTATGGCGCAGCTTGAAGTATGAGGAAGTCTACTTGCACGAGTATACCTCGCCCAAAGAAGCGCGCCGCGGCATTCATCGGTACTTTGAATTCTACAATCATTATCGGCCACATCAGTCGTTAGATTACCGAACACCTGCAACTGTATACATGGAATAACATATCCACAGAGGGTGACTCCCGCGCCTTCGCTTGGGCTTTGTCCTCCACCAGTGGACATTATCATTGAGTAATTATA
>NZ_JBHTIU010000112.1:0-627 GCF_042677205.1 Paenibacillus residui | reverse complement strand
CCTAAAGACGCTAGCCTGACAACAAAGTTGTTCAGGCTCAGTGTAATTTGTCACTTTCACTTACCCGTTAAACGGGTTTATTACTTTTTGCTCCTGTTACTGCTAAACGGATCTTCGTATTCTTTTACACTCAATTTATCTACAGCTTGGTCATGTGCCTCTTGTTCACGAATGTATTTTGCTACGGTTGCTTCATTTAAGCCCACTGTACTCACATAATATCCTTCTGCCCAGAATTTTCGATTTCCATATTTATACTTGAGTTGTGCGTGCTTTTCAAAGATCATTAGCGAACTCTTCCCCTTCAGATATCCCATGAACGATGATACGGATATCTTGGGCGGAATGGCTACCAGCATGTGCACATGATCTGGCATCATATGACCTTCTAGAATCTCCACTCCCTTGTACTTACATAGACGTTTGAAAATTTCAATTAAGTCTTTCCTCACTTGATTATAGATCGCTTTCCGTCTATACTTCGGGGTGAACACAATGTGGTATTTGCACATCCACTTCGTGTGAGCTAGACTGTAGTTCTTGTTTGCCATCTAAGACCATTCCTTTCATTGAGCCTGAACATCTCAATTTTATCGGAATGGTCTTGGTGGTCAAACCCTCGATCCC
>NZ_JBHTIU010000111.1:0-10506 GCF_042677205.1 Paenibacillus residui | reverse complement strand
GTGCGGCGGCGGAGGCGGCCGCAGGCGTGCTCGCCCAGGCGGAGGCAGGCGGCGGGATGCCCGCGTTCCCGCGGCTCGAGCCGATCGGCCAGCTGCATGGCACGTATATCCTCGCCCAGAACGAGGATGGCTTGTACATGATCGACCAGCATGCCGCCCATGAGCGGATTAATTACGAATACTATTATGATAAATTCGGCCAGCCTCAGGAGGCCAGCCAGGAGCTGCTCGTTCCGCTAACCCTGGAATTCACCTCTGCGGAAGCGGAACGGCTTAAGGAGCGGCTGGACTATTTCGAACAGGTCGGCGTCTATCTGGAGAGCTTCGGCGGGAACAGCTTCATCGTCCGCGCCTATCCCCATTGGTTTCCGGAAGGGGAAGAGAAGGACATTATAGAAGAAATGGCCGAATGGATATTGGCGGAGAAGAAACAGATTGACGTGGCCAAGCTGCGGGAAGCTTCCTCTACGCTTTGCTCCTGCAAAGCGTCCATTAAAGCGAACCAGCGACTGAGCCTGGCGGAAATCGAGGCATTGCTGGAACGGCTCGCTTCCTGCCGGATTCCATATACGTGTCCGCACGGGCGGCCGATTGTCGTCAGCTTCTCCACATATGAACTGGAAAAAATGTTTAAAAGAGTAATGTAGCTCAACAGATGATTCCGGCTTCCGCAGCATAGGGGAGCCGGATTATACTTTTGGGGCAAAATAGAGTATACTCTTGGGGCAAGGGAAGATGTTTTCTTGCAGACGAGCATAGAAATGACCGGGTGATGGCATGATTGTAACGACTACATATAACCCTACGGATGGCGCGATAGCGCGATCCCGAAGGATTGCTGCCGAGAACGGCTGGACCTGGGTGCCCCGGGAACGCCAATCTCTCAAGCAGCTTGCCGATAAATATGGAGAGGAACGGATTTGGTCCGTCTCCGAGCAAGAGCTGAATTATTATTGCGGCTCGCAGCCGCCTTTATTTTTTCATCCCAGCATGGCGCTGGTAAGAATCAAGCGAATCGTGCGCGGGGAGTCCGACTCGCTGCTCGCAGCCGCCGGTGTCCGGGAAGGAGATTCGGTGCTGGACTGTACCGCCGGTTTGGCCTCGGATGCCATTGTATTTTCTCATGCGGTCGGAAGCAGCGGGCATGTGACCGCGCTGGAGAGCGAGGGGGCTCTGGCCGTTTTGCTGAAGGAAGGGCTTAAGACCTATATTTCCGAAATTCCCCAGCTGAACGAAGCGATGCGCCGGGTGCAGGTGGTTCACCGGGACCATGCGGAATATTTAAAGCAGCTTGCGGACAAGAGCTTCGATATCGTGTACTTCGATCCGATGTTCCGGGAGCCGGTGCAGGAGACCAGCCACCTGTCCCCGCTTCGAGAGGTGGCGAATTCCGCCTCCCTGCAGCCTTCCGCCATTGAGGAGGCCAAGCGGGTTGCGCGGAGAGCGGTTGTTCTTAAGGAGCTGCGGGGAAGCCGGGAATTCGAACGGCTTGGCTTCGGAGAGGTCGTTCGTTCCAGCTCGAAAATCGCTTACGGGGTGATCTCAGGATGACACGTGAATCTGACCAACCTAAACTGCTTGTTCTCGTAGGGCCGACGGCCGTCGGCAAGACAAGGCTCAGCCTGGATATAGCCGAATCGCTTCATTGCGAAATCATTTCCGGAGATTCGATGCAGGTATACCGGGGCATGGATATCGGCACGGCCAAGGCGACGAAGGAGGAAAGAGCCCGGGTTCCCCATCATATGATCGATATTCACGATCCGGATCATCCTTTTTCCGTAGCCGAATTTCAGGAACGGGCCCGGCGGCTTATCGAGCAAATCGGCGCCCGGGGCAAGCTGCCTTTCATTGTCGGGGGCACCGGACTGTATATTGAATCGCTGTGCTATGATTTTCATTTTAGCGATGCCGGCTCCGACGAACCATTCCGTGAGGAACAGCGGGCTTATCTGGAGCAGCATGGGGAGCAGGCTCTTCATGACAGGCTTCGCCAGATCGATCCGGCAACCGCGGAGCGGCTTCACCCGAACGATCACCGCAGGGTCATCCGGGCTCTGGAGGTCGCCCACTTGACAGGAATTCCGTTGTCGGAGCATCTGGCCGGGCAGCGCAGGGAATCTCCTTATAATCTTTGCATCATAGGCTTGACAATGGACCGGGAATTACTATATAAACGTATTGAAGACCGTATCGATCAGATGGTCGAGGAAGGACTCGTCGAAGAAGTGCGTGAGCTTCTTCGTCTCGGATATGGGGAGCACCTTGTTTCCATGCAAGGACTTGGCTATAAGGAAATCGCCGCTTATTTACGCAACGAGATGTCTTGGGAAGACGCAATTACGCTGCTTAAACGGAACACAAGGCGTTTTGCCAAGCGCCAGCTTTCCTGGTTTAGACGAATGAAGGACATCTGTTGGGTCGATGTGACAGACCATTCAAATTTTTCTAAACATTTGCGGACAATTAATGATATAATAGCAGGAAAGTTAACGCCCCATACGGAATACACTTCGTAACGTAGCTAATTCTTCCATAAAGTTTAGATGGCTGTCTGTTCCAACTATTTGAAGGAGGACCAATGGATGAACAAAACAATTAATATTCAGGACAATTTTCTTAATTCGTTGCGTAAAGAAAGTGTGCCCGTAACGGTTTACCTGACGAACGGGTTCCAGATTCGCGGGCTTATTAAAGCCTTCGACAATTTTACGATCATCATCGATAGCGAAGGCAGACAGCAGATGGTATACAAGCATGCGATATCAACGTTCACGCCAATGCGAGCGGTATCGTTTGCTCCGGAGATAGAATCAGATAAGTAAACGATTGTGTAAATATTGGTAAACGAAGAAAACCCTTGCACCTGATTCAGGTGAAGGGTTGTTCTTTTTCTGGAGGCTTTTCCGGATGGATTATTAACGGTCTGTGCATGTTTTTCTCTACGGATTGTTCCTAAAAACGATAGTCGGAAAGGTTCGATTGGCCTTTTGCAGGTTAATGTTTGACAAGAGGTGCCGTGGGTTTTGGCTTGCTATGAAACTTTTAATCGTTTATATTCGTTTATACATTAGGAAGGGAAGGTTGAGCTTGCGTGCTGCCGGTGAATAAAGAAAGAAAATCCGGTTGGGGACGGATCGGCGCAGGCTTTGGCCTGGCATGACGAAAGGATTCAACCGTTGGATGTTTAACAGACATGAATTGCTGATCGTTTATGCAAACTTGACGAGAAGCCATCCATCATTCACCGGAAGCGAGATCAAGGACAAGAGATAGAAGAAAGATAACTTCCAGGGAGGAGACAAGGGGGAGAGAAACTTGACATCCAAGAAGAAAGCCAAAGCGAAACCGAAGAAACGTGTCTTTACATGGAGGAAAATGGCGGCATTGAGTTTGGTCACCGCCGCTCTGGCCGTTGTCGTCGCCTTGGCCGGATATTTGATCATTATTTACATGGGGAAAAATATACTGGATGAGCAGGCTAATAAGCTGCAGCTTACGGAAGGCTCCGTTGTTCTGGATTCTCAAGGCAACGAGGTGGCCAAGCTTTATCTGGAAAACCGGGAGCTGGTAGCTCTCGATGATATTCCGCCGCTCTTGCGTAAAGCTTTCATCGCGACCGAGGATAGAAGATTTGAAGAGCATACAGGTATCGATCTATGGGCGATCGGCCGGGCATTGGTCAAGGACGTCATTGCCCGCAAAGTCGTGGAGGGCGGCAGTACGATTACCCAGCAGTTGGCCAAAAACCTGTTCCTCAGTGCGGACAAGACGGTGTTCCGGAAGGCGACCGAGGTTTCCATCGCCATCGCTCTGGAGGAAGAGTTTACGAAGGATGAAATACTGGAAATGTATCTGAACCGGATTTTCTTCGGGAGCGGCGCCTGGGGGATCAAGATGGCCTCCAAACGCTATTTCGGCATTTCCGACCTGAACGAATTGGAGCTGTGGCAGATCGCTACGCTGGCGGCACTGCCCAAAGCGCCGACGACCTACTCTCCTCTTAATAATCCGGAGAAATCGAAAGAGCGGCGCGGGGTTGTCCTCACGCTGATGCATCAGCAGGGGCTGATCACAGAGGAAGAGATGAATCAGGCGAAGGCGGTGGACTACGATCCCGCCATGTCGACGGACATCCAGACGAGCAATCAATTTCCTTCCTATATTGATTATGTGGTTCAGGAAGCAAGCAAGCTATACGATATCGAGGAAGAGGAGCTGCTTCTTGGCGGCTACAGAATCGAGACGACACTGAATTCCAATGCCCAGAGAATTCTGGAGGAAACCTTCAAGAACGATAAAATGTTCCAGAAGAAGACAGACAAGCAGACAATGGCTATGCAGGGAAGTATGGTCATTATTGACCATAAGACGGGCGGAATTGTCTCGATGATTGGCGGACGGGACTATGAGCGGAAGGGCTGGAACCGTGCATTGGTCAAGCAGCAGCCGGGCTCATCCTTCAAGCCTATCATCAGCTTTGCTCCGGCGATCGAATCCGGCAAATTTACGCCTTATTCGATGCTGAAGGATGAGAAAATGTCTTTCAACGGATATTCGCCCAGCAACCTGAGCGGTCAGTATCGCGGAGAAGTCACGATGTTCGATGCGATGAAGTATTCCTGGAACATGCCTGCCGTATGGCTGTTGAATGAAGTAGGCCTGAAGTATGCGATGAATTTCGCAGAGGGGCTTGGAATTACTTTTGATGAAAATGACAGGAACCTCGCTATCGCTCTCGGGGGAATGACTTACGGGGTTTCGCCGTTAGAGATGGCGCAGGCGTACAGCGCTTTTGCCAATGATGGAATAATGCATGAGGCTCATGCCATCGTCAGCATCAAGGATAGAAACGGCAAAGAAATTCATGCCTTTAAAAATACGAAGGGCAAACGGGTGATGAAAGAATCTACGGCCCGATCCATGACGGCACTGATGCAGAAGGTCGTGGAGCCGGGAGGAACGGGCGCCAGCGCCGCGATGAACCGCCCGGTCGCCGGTAAAACAGGCTCGACCCAGCATCCGTTCGTGGACAAACGCGACAAGGATATATGGTTTGCCGGTTATACTCCGGAATGGACCGCAGCTGTATGGATGGGCTTCGACAAAGCGGACAAAGACCACTACATCACGATCAAGAGCGGTCAAGCGGCCGCCTTGTTCAAGGAAGTGATGTCCAAGGCATTGGCCAAGGAACCGGTCAAACCGTTCCCGGGTACGAAGGTGGAGGAGGAGCCGCCGGCCGATGAGGAAAAACCGGAGACGGTGACGAATTTCAACGCGCATTACGATAAGGAAAGCCGGAAGGTCAAGCTTTCCTGGCAAGCGGTAACCGGAAATGTCAATTACAAGATTTACCGGAAAGGCTCCAATGAAGGGGACTTCAGCTTCCTGCTGGAGGTTAAGACGGCGGAGGCGAACGACATTTCAGCCTTCCCGGGAGAAACCTATCAATACTATGTCGTCGCTTATGATCCGGAGAAAGATACGACTGGGGAACAATCGAATGTTGTGGAGGTAGCTATACCGGGTGAGAACGGAGAAGATGATTCTTCTCCCGATGAGACACCGATACCGCCCGACAATCCGGATCATGGGGATAAAGACAAGGATAAAGATAACGGCAGGGATAAAGATAAAGACAAAGACAAAGATCGAGAGCCGGGGGAAACACCTGATCCGAATCCGAGCCCGTCTCAGGACCCGGATTCATCAAATCGGCCCGATCCGACCCCGACTCCAAGCCCGGGTCGGGAGCCCGATAACCCGGATCGTCATCAATCCTCCTCCAATTCGACAATGAATCCGGGGGGAACGCCGGAGATCATTGATCCCATTGAGAACAATCGGGGTCAGGAAGAAGGCGGAGAGACAGCGGCTCCATGATCCGGTGGGGTTGTCTCAACAATTAGTTCATTCATATGGAGAAACAGGCTTAACCGGTGAAAAGTTCATATATCGCCCAAAAAGGGCGAGAGGAGTGGGCAATTGTCCGCTAACTCTCGCTCTTTTTCTTTCATCGTTATCTGGTTGAACAAATGATGTACTGGGGGAAGGTCATTCTGCTCAATGTTTACTATCGAATCTCTTTCGTTAAAGCAATCGCAAGATTTGAGAGTGATTTCTTCAATATGCTATAATGGGTTATATTTTTCCAACTGAGGTGTTCATCATTGATTCCATACAGTAAAGGATTTAAAGCAGCGTTAGTCTGTTCACTAGCCGCAGCACTGTTGGCAGGGTGCGGCGGCAAATCGGGCGGGGAAGCCGGGCAAGGCAGCCAGAACGGGCAGCCGGCAACGACACAGGCTCCATCCGCCTCGCCGGGACAAGCCAAGAAATGGTCACAGCCTCCGGCTATGACTATCGATCCGGAACAAACCTATCAAGCCGAATTCGAAACGAGCAAAGGCACGTTTACAATTGAGTTATTTGCGAAAGAAGCGCCCAATACGGTCAATAATTTTGTCTTTCTGGCGAAGGAGGGCTATTACGATGGAGTCACTTTCCATCGAATCATTGAGACCTTCATGATTCAGACCGGCGATCCGACGGGTACGGGGACCGGAACGCCCGGGTATTACATTAAGGACGAACTGGACTCGGGGTATACCTACGAGCCTGGAATAGTCGCTATGGCGAAGTCCGGGAAGGACCGCAACGGAAGCCAGTTTTTTATATGCACGGGTGAAGATAGCTACAACCTGAATTTGCAGCCGGATTATTCTATCTTCGGCAAAGTGATTGAAGGTATGGATACCGTGCAGGAAATTGCGGCTACACCGGTTAAGATGAACCCGAAGGGGAATGATCGCACGCCGAGCCTTCCGACGGAGACCGTGACGATCAACAAAGTGACGATTCATGAAGCCGGACAATAAACCGGCCGTGGACATAGAGGCTGCTGTTGAAGCGGCCTCCTTCTTAGCAGAGTCTGTCTCTGCTATTTTTTAAATATAGAAAGGATAAGTTTCACTTTATATAAAGAACGACCGGGAGTAGAGGAAAGGCAACGCCGTTAATGGATCAAGAATTGCTGCGATAACAGCGATAATACTCCATTTCGAAGCGATTCGGATACTTATGGAGAAAAGCCTGCGAAAATACATTTATTTCGGCATCAAATCACTCGATTACCCCTGGAACGGGAAAAGAAGATGTATTTTTTCAGGCTTTGCTGCGGACACGGTGCAAAATGGCCAAAAGCATGCAGTATTGCAGGCTTTTAGTTTCCTGGGATCCGGCAAAGTACCCTGAATAAGCTTCAAAGGTTACGCGTCACGTGGGGAATTTACAGGGCGCGACAGCTCACGTGCTTGTGGGGGATTTACAGGGCTTCGTTTGCAAATTTTTACTTCTAGGATTAATGCAGCAGTACGTTTAATGGCAAGTAAGTCTTAAAGTGTGCGGGGCAGCATTTAGAGTTCTTCTCGGAAACGGCACTCATGAGGTGACCTTGGGAGGTAGATAGCCAGTGTCCACGCGAGCTTGTATGCTAATCCACGGTTTTACCGGAGGACCGTATGAATTAGGTCCTTTAGCGGACTATTTGCGGAAGCGGGGAGTGCTATGCACGGTTCCGGAGCTTCCCGGCCACGGAGGGAAATTACGTGAACTCAAGCGCTATACCCGGGCCGACTGGATAGCCAAAGCCTTAACCGAAGCCGAGGAGCTGGTTGAACGCTGCGGTCCGATCGATCTGGTCGGATTCTCCATGGGCGGACTGCTGGCTACTTATGTGGCTAACCGGCTTCCGGTTCGCAGACTGGCCTTACTGGGAACGCCGGTCATTTATATCAGCCCGGGAAGGATGATCCGGGATATTGCCGAAAGGCTGGCTGGAAGCAGAACGAAGGATACGCCGGGCAAGGCCGGGACGCCTGTGCGCGCTGTGGTGGAATTTATGAAGCTGGTCAAGGAGATCAGGCCGGAATTCGAGCAAGTGTCCGTACCGACGCTGATTGTCCAAGGGGCGGAGGACCATATTGTACATCCTTACAGTGCAAAGTATATTTACGAGAAAATATCCGCACCCAAGGAACTGCTGATTTTGCCGAATTCCCGGCATTTGCTTTGCTTTGGGGAGGAAGCGGATCGTTTGTTCGGCGAAGTGGAGCAGTTTTTGCAATATTGATTGTGTTCGCGGGAGCTGAGGGGGAACCGAATGAAAAGAAGAAAAGCCAAAGCCTTATTCTGGTTGAAAACCGCCGGGATATTGGCAGGTTTGCTAGTCCTATGGGTTGGGTATGTGCAGTGGAAAATTTACTCGGTTCAGCACAGTCAGAATTCGGAGCCGGCAGATGTCGCGATCGTGCTTGGGGCCGCCCTCTGGAATGGCGTCCCCAGTCCGGGCCTTCGGGAAAGACTGGAAGGGGCCGTTGAACTGTATGAGCAAGGCATAGTAGATAAAATTATTCTTTCCGGGGGACTGGGTACACATGGCTCGACCGTGACCGAGGCGGAAGGGATGAAGAGGTATTTGCTGGAGCGCGGCATCCCCGAATCCGATCTGTTCAAGGAAGATGAGGCCAGAAATACGCTGCAAAATTTGTCCTTCAGCCAGAATATTATGAAAGCCAATCAATGGACGACGGCCATCATAGTTACTCATCATTATCATGGCGCCCGGGCTCTCGATATGGCCCGATTCCTCCATTTCGAGAACCCGAGAGTGTATACGGTCGATTCGGAAGTGATGAATATTACTTGGCACAAGACGAGGGAGACGCTGGCTTACGGGAAATGGACCTTGGACAAATGGATGATGTGGCTGGGCCTTTCCTCTGCTCCTTGAATTTGGACCGCGGGGGAACAGATGCACGTTCGTCAGACGCTGTCATGTATCACGGAGAAGCATTATGCTGGACAATTGGACAACCTGGAGCTTTTCGTTTATCCTCCTCCAATCCGATAATGATATTGATATAAGGGACGGTAACCGGAACGGGTATAGAGGGCGATAGCCGGCTCATTATCTGCGGAGACTTGCAGATAAAGATTCGAGGCCCCGTTCTGGCCGCTCCAGTCGGCCAGCGCGCGGACCAGGCGGCGGCCGGCACCCTGCCTGCGGAATGGAGGAGCGATAACGACGTTGGTATATCCCGCCCAGCCTCTTTCGACGATGGCCGTTCCTACCCCGATCGTCTCCTCTCGGGCATTTTTCAAAGTGAGAAAGGTATGCCTAGGCCCGATAGCGGCAAACATTTTTTCGTAGACCAGCTTTCGCGTTACCGGGAATTGCTCGAAAGCGATAAAGTCATCTATCCATTCCCCGGAAGGGCCGGAATGGAGGATGATGTAATCGTCCTCGGGGGGGTTTAGACAAGCCCTGACTTTTTCAATACTCGAGATCATTACGGTCGTAACCATTTCTTTGCGATACCCTTCAAGCTCCAGCAGTCTGTCCAACTCCGGCGGAGAGGCCGGACTGATTTGGTAACAAACCGGCAGCCCGCGGCGGCTGTAAAAAGCATTGACCTCTTCCCGCCAATTTCCTTCCGGCAGATCCCCGCAAGTCCATACGCTGTTGGCCCGCCGGGTAACTCCTTCGGCCGCTCTTAGCTTCCAGCCCCCATAAGCTTGCTGAACGATAGAAGGCCAGGTATTGGCGGCCAATTGTTCAATAAAGGCTATGAACGCCCGGTCTTTCTCCACTATAAGCTCCTCCCGTCTGCACCTCGATATTTCCATGATTTTAATAAAAATACATTTTAATGAATAAATATGCAATGTGTTTTTGACTGAATTTTTATTTGAGTAAAATCCGAAGACGAGATATGCTGCAAATAATAAGGGCACCTGAGGTCGCCAGTTCTTTCCAATTGGTTTAGCCGCATGAAATAAAAATCACCGGGTCGTCAACCGTACCAGTTGCAGACTCTCCCAACGCGGCCATCCACATTTTCCTTGGCGTCTTTAGGGCGAAGGCGGGGCGGAGCGGGGCTTGTCGGGAACCCTTTTCTGGGCTCCTGCGTATACTGCTTACACAAAAAATATACGAGGTGATCCGATATGAGCGGTCGATATACGGCAACCATCCACCGAAATCCGGAAGATCCTTCGCGGCGTATCAGCATTGTATTGAATTCACCTGAAGGGACTGCCGCTGCCGCCGAAGCGCCGCCCTTGTCCAAGATCGACAGAGCTCCGACCCGGCAATTTTCCGCGATTCTGAAAGAGCTGGACCGAATGATCGGACTGGAGAATGTGAAGGAGCTTATTTATGAAATCTACGCTCTGCTGCTGATCAAGCAGTACCGGGCCGAGGCGGGTCTCCACTATGACGCTCATGTCTATCACATGGTCTTCAAAGGAAATCCGGGAACGGGAAAGACCACCGTCGCCCGAATCGTCGCCAAGCTGCTGCATGAGCTGGGGGTGCTGTCCAAAGGTCATCTGATCGAGGTGGATCGTGCGGAGCTGGTCGGCGAATATATAGGGCATACCGCATTGAAGACGAAGGAACTGATCAAGAAAGCGATGGGCGGGGCATTGTTTATCGATGAG
>NZ_JBHTIU010000110.1:0-6404 GCF_042677205.1 Paenibacillus residui | reverse complement strand
TGAATTTATGCGGACCAATCCGGGGTTGCCGTCGCGGTTTCCGATTCAGGTGGATTTTCCCGACTATACGGTGGAGCAGTTGATGCAGATTGCTCATTGGATGATGAAGGAACGGGAGTATTCCTTCCATCCGCAAGCGGAATGGAAGCTGAAGCAGTATTTGACACGGGAAATCGAGAACAGCTTCGGGACATTCAGCAATGCCAGGCTGGTGCGGAATCTGATCGAAAAGGCTATGCGGCATCAAGCGGTCCGTCTGCTGCAGCTTAACAAGCAGCATCCGTCGCGGCAGGAGCTGATGACCTTGCGTCCGGAAGACTTGCGGCTGGACCGGGCCTGAAATAATAACTTTTGAAGGAGACGTTGTATGAAGCCGACCACTCATGATGTGATCGCCGCAGCGGAGGAGCGTGCCATTCTCGTCAGCCTGCTTACGCAGGAGGATAGGAAGAGCCGGGCCCGCCAAGCGGGCTATTCCATGGAGGAGCTGATCCGATTGGCCGAGACGGCCGGGGTCTCTGTTCTCGATACCGTCGTTCAAAGCCGCGAGGCTGCCGATTCGAAGTGGTTCATCGGGAAAGGAAAGGTGAGCGAGCTTCGGGAGCTATCGGAGGCGCTGAACGCTAATATGGTCCTGTTCGACCAGGAGCTATCGGGTGTCCAGGTGCGGAATCTGGAGGAAGCGCTGGATTTGAAAATCATCGACCGGACTCAGCTCATCCTTGATATTTTTGCCCGGAGAGCCCGGACACGCGAAGGAATTCTCCAGGTGGAGCTTGCGCAATTAACTTACTTGCTTCCGCGCTTGTCCGGTCATGGCAAGAATCTGTCCCGTCTCGGAGGAGGGATCGGAACGAGAGGGCCCGGGGAGAGCAAGCTGGAAACCGACCGCAGGCACATCCGCAGCCGGATCCGCGATTTAAAGCGGCAGCTTGCCGAAGTGATCCGCCACCGCACGCTTCATCGGGCGAGGCGGAGAAAAACCGGAGTGTACCAGGCCGCGCTGGTCGGATATACGAATGCCGGCAAGTCGACGCTGCTTAAGCAGTTGACGCATGCCGATGTATTGGTGGAGAACCAGCTCTTCGCCACGCTGGATCCGACCTCCCGCTTGTTGAAGCTTCCGGCCGGGAAGGAAATCGTGCTGACGGATACGGTCGGGTTTATTCAGAACTTGCCCCACGATCTGGTGGCCGCCTTCCGGGCTACGCTGGAAGAAGTGCTGGAAGCCGATCTCATTCTGCACGTGGTCGACAGTGCTTCGACGATGAGGGAGGAGCAGATGGAGGTCGTCCAGCAAGTGCTGGCGGAACTGGGGGCGCAGGGCAAGGAGCAGCTTACGCTGTTTAATAAAGTCGATCTGTGTTCGCCGGAAGAACGGGATCTGTTAACGGGGCCTGGCGACTTCATGCGTCTGTCGGCTTATCGCGCGGAAGATTTGGATAAACTCAAGGAGCGGATTCAGGATAAAATAGGCGGGGTCAGCCTGGAGTACCGCATTCCCGCACATCGCGGCGATCTGTTGGCGCAGGCTTACAGGATCGGAGAAGTGACCTCTTCGCAAACCGATGGGGAAGAGATAAGGCTGACGGTTCAGATCGGCCGCCCGGAATATGAGGTTCATGGCCATGCGCTGAAGGAATACGAGGTCTGAGACCTTACTGCGCTGGTCGGTCCCGGCGAGCCGGTGGATCGCGTCTTAAATAATGATTATGTGCAGACAGAACAAGGGAGAGAGAAAATCATGCAAGTGAATGAAGCTTTAAGCCCATATATCGAAAGGGTCGAACGGGAAATTCAAGGCCGGCTGCAGGAAGTAGACCGAGTGATCGACCATAATCAATGGAAGGTCATCCGTGCTTTTCAGAAGCACCAGGTCAGTGATTATCATTTCGCATCCTCGACAGGCTACGGGTATAACGATCGCGGACGGGAGGTGCTGGACAGTGTTTATGCCGATGTGTTCGGAGCGGAGGCGGGATTGGTCCGGCCTCATTTTGCCTCTGGAACTCATACGATTTCTACCGCTTTGTTCGGTGTGCTGCGGCCGGGAGATCAGCTCCTCTACATTTCGGGCACCCCGTATGACACGCTGCATAAGGTGATCGGGAGTCATGGAGACGGTACCGGCTCGCTCCGGGATTGGGGAATCCGCTATGACGAGGTAGATCTGCGGGAGGACGGCAGCCCCGATTGGGAGGAGATCCGGCGGAAGCTGACGCCCGAGACGAAGGTGGTCGGCATCCAGCGATCCCGGGGCTATGATTGGAGGCCTTCCTTCACAATTGCGCAAATCCGGGAAATGACGGACTTTGTCAAGCAGCTTCGGCCCGATGTCATCGTGTTTGTCGACAACTGCTACGGAGAATTTACCGAGACGCTCGAGCCGACAGAGGCGGGAGCCGATTTAATGGCCGGTTCGCTTATCAAAAATCCGGGCGGGGGCATAGCTCCGACCGGCGGTTATATCGTAGGCAAGCGGCAGTACGTGGAGCAGGCAGCCTATCGTTTGACAGCCCCGGGAATCGGCGGGGAAGTCGGAGCCATGCTGGATACGACCAGAAGTATTTATCAGGGGCTCTTCCTGGCTCCCCACTTTGTCGGACAGGCTGTCAAGGGGAGCATCTTCGCCGCTTGCCTGTATGAGCAGCTCGGTTTTGAGACAAGCCCTCGCTGGAATGAGGCGAGAACCGATCTCATTCAGGCGATTCGCTTCACCGGGCCAGATCATCTCGTTGCTTTCGTACAAGGAATTCAGCAGGCTGCGGCGGTGGATGCCTATGTGGTGCCGGAGCCTTCGGAAATGCCGGGCTATGAGCATGCGGTCATCATGGCCGCCGGTACCTTCATCCAAGGGGGAAGCCTGGAGCTGTCGGCGGACGCGCCTATTCGCGAGCCTTACATTGCGTATATGCAAGGAGGGCTTACCTATTCGCATGCGAAGCTCGGCGCCGTCAAAGCGCTGGAGCATCTGTGGCAGCGGGGGCTGCTGGCTCTGTAGCTGCATTAGAAAGTTTAAGTTCATTAGAGCATTAAAAATGGAGCCACTTTCTGATTGGGATAAAGCAGTTTTTAAAAAGAGCAGGTCTTGGCCTATTATTTCACTCTGTCTATAAGGAGGCAGGGAACCAAATTGGAGGCTGCAGTTTCTTGACGCGGCGAGAGCCGGAAAGTTACAATCAGTATGGAGATTACCACTCATGGGAGTGATGGCTGATGAGCGACGCAATCCGCAGAAACATGGCTCTGTTTCCGATGAGGATAGTTATGCAGCTCACGGATTTGTCCGCCAGGCAGATCCGGTATTATGAGCAGCACGAGCTGGTGAAGCCGGTTCGGACAGACAGCAATCAGAGGCTGTTTTCGTTCAATGACGTCGAACGTTTACTGGAAATTAAGAAGCATCTGGAAAAAGGCATCAACATTGCCGGGATCAAGCGGATGATTCATCAGGCGGCCGACGGAGAAAGGATGGGTCGCGAGCCGTCAGCGCTCAAGCGGCAGGAGCCGACTGATCCGCAATTGCATCGTTTGCTTAAGCAGCAGCTGAACGGCGGGAACCGCCTGGATCAGGTTTCTCTCAATCAAGGAGATATTTCCACTTATTTCAAAAGATGATATAGACCGCTTTCCAGCCTAGTTGAGGAGGACATAGGATGAGCTATACGAAGGAAGACATCTTGAAGATTGCCAAGGAGGAGAACGTTCGTTTTATCCGACTGCAGTTTACGGATTTGCTGGGTACGATCAAGAACGTGGAAATTCCCCTGAGCCAATTACCCAAAGCACTGGATAATAAAATGATGTTCGACGGGTCCTCCATCGAAGGATATGTACGGATCGAAGAGTCGGATATGTACTTGTATCCCGATTTGAGCACGTGGGTTATTTTTCCCTGGGTGGCCGAGGATCGGGTGGCCCGTTTGATTTGCGATGTCTATTTGCCAGACGGACAACCTTTTCCCGGGGATCCGCGCGGGATACTGAAACGAGCGCTTCAAGACGCGGAGGCCATGGGCTATACCTCGATGAATGTAGGGCCGGAGCCGGAATTCTTCCTGTTCCGCACAGATGAGAAGGGCTACCCGACGATGGAGCTGAACGATCAGGGCGGCTACTTCGACCTGGCGCCGACCGATCTCGGCGAGAACTGCCGCCGGGAAATTGTGCTGACGCTGGAGGAGATGGGCTTCGAAATCGAGGCTTCCCATCATGAAGTCGCTCCCGGCCAGCATGAAATCGATTTTAAATATGCGGATGCCGTTAAGGCGGCCGACCAGATCCAAACCTTCAAGCTGGTGGTCAAAACGATTGCCCGTCAGCATGGCCTGCACGCCACATTCATGCCGAAGCCGCTGTTCGGGGTGAACGGCTCCGGAATGCACTGCCATCAATCCTTGTTTACCGGCGGTACCAATGCCTTCTATGATGAATCGGACAAGCTGGGCTTGAGCCAGGTAGCCAGACAATATATGGCCGGAATATTGCGTCATGCCCGTTCGATGGCCGCGATCACCAATCCGACCGTCAACTCCTACAAGCGTCTTGTGCCTGGTTATGAGGCTCCGTGTTATGTCGCTTGGTCGGCAAGCAATCGCAGCCCGATGATCCGAATTCCGGCTTCCCGCGGTCTGAGCACGAGAGTGGAGGTGCGGAATCCCGATCCCTCAGCCAACCCTTATCTCGCCTTGGCAGTCATGCTGAAGGCGGGCCTGGACGGCATACGCAAGAAGATGCAGCTGCCGCCTCCGACCGACCGCAACATCTATGTCATGTCCGATGAGGAACGGGAAGACGAAGGCATTCCAAGCCTGCCGGCGGATCTTCGTGAAGCGCTCCAGGAATTAGTGGCGAACGATGTCATGCGGGAGGCGCTGGGCGAGCATGCTCTGACTCATTTCTACGAATTGAAGGAAATCGAGTGGAATATCTACCGGACCCAGGTGCACTCTTGGGAGAGAGATCAGTACATGTCTTTGTACTAAACTTGTTATACGGCGCCTTGGCCTGACTTGCAGGCTCCAGGCGAAATCTGTGGAAGCGTGTGTTCGATGAAATAAATAGCGGCCGTACTTCCGCATGAGGCGGCCGTAAAAATAACCTCCATGACGAACGGATCCGTTCTTGTCAGGAGGTTATTTCTATTGCGGGGCCGAGGTGCTGCAGGATTAATGAATATCGCGAAAAATTCCGATCACTCGGCCGAGGATGGTAACGTTCTTCAGACGAAGGGGCTCCATGCTAGAATTCTCCGGCTGCAGACGAATGTGATCCTTCTCCTTATAGAATGTCTTGACCGTGGCTTCATCATCTTCCGTCATGGCAACTACGATATCTCCATTATCGGCGGTGGGCTGCTGTCTGACAATGACATAATCGCCGTCATGGATTCCGGCTTCGATCATACTCTCGCCAATAACGTTCAGCATGAATACATTGTGGTCGCCTACGTAATGGCTGGGAAGAGGGAAGTAATCCTCGATATTCTCCGTTGCGGTAATCGGTGTTCCGGCCGTTACTTTACCGATCAGAGGCACTCTGGTTACGGACATGGGAAGGATTCCCCCTGTTCCGTCGCCATCAAGAATTTCTATCGCTCTGGGTTTGGTCGGGTCTCTGCGGATCAACCCCTTCTTCTCCAATCTCTCAAGATGGCCGTGAACGGTGGAGCTGGAAGCCAAGCCTACCGCTTCGCCTATTTCCCGCACGGAAGGAGGGTAGCCTTTATCACGTACTTCGTTCTTAATGAATTCCAATATCGCCTGTTGACGGTTTGACAATTTGGTCACAATGATCACTCCAATTGGAAATAATTAAATAAAGTATACCATAGAACCGGAGTTCGTACAAACATGGGTTCGAATTTTTTCGCAAAAGGGATTGACACAAACATTTGTTCGTTGTATTCTGTGAATAGAACAAATGTTTGGGGGTATTGACGATGAAAGCAACCATCCTTCCGGAACGCCCGGTAATTGCAAACAAGACGATTTTGCGCATTATGCTGTTAACGGTTCTAGTATTTGGAGTTATCTCCGCCTCTTACTCTTTTATTTTCCATGCTTATGCGGGGGATGCCAGAACAGGTTCTGTAGCGGTCAGGAAGGAGATTGACGTCGCCCCCGGGGACACTTTATGGTCTATTGCGAGTAAGCATGCTCCCGAGGGAGAGAGTACACGCTCCTATATAAACAAGATCAAGAAAGTTAACCAATTGCAGAGTTCCGTTCTGCACGAAGGTCAAATTCTCTTTCTTCCATAATGCGAGAGATCCAGAGTAGTATCTATATAAGAGTAGGTAAGACGAATTATTATATATTGTGGGCATTATATTAATGCTGGACAGTGAAAAGTTCTTGTCGAAAAATTCATGGGAATAAAGGTTAAAGGTGCATACAGGAAAA
>NZ_JBHTIU010000109.1:0-66658 GCF_042677205.1 Paenibacillus residui | reverse complement strand
TCCGAAAACCGTATACGCACTGGCTTCATTCATTCACTCGTTGTTCAGTTTTCAAAGGGCAATGCTACTTGCAAATCATCGCTTCAGGAATTAACAGCGACTCTTTTAATATATCATAGAACACGCTGTTAATGCAAGCTTTTTTCTCAAAAAAATTTTGCCATTCTTGCCGAGGCTTGCCTATCGGGACAAGCCATTCGAAGCGGCGAAGAATAATTTATCACATACATTAGGAGTAGTCAATAGCTCTTTTTGTTTTAAATTAATTTAAAATATTCAGCAAATTCCCTACTGATAGATCCGGTTTCTGGCGTACCTGGAGATTTCTTTAGGCGAAGCCAGCCGGGCATACATGCGAAACACAACGTTATACCTGGATTCAATGGCGCTCTTCAGCTCGGCATTCATTTCCTCATCCTTTAAATCGAATAACATTTCATCCAGTTCCTTACGCAGCACATAGTCTAATTCCCTGCATTCTCTTTCGTTAAACAGAAACCCGAGCATATTCAAACCCCTTTCACCCTTTATGTTAAAAAGCCATTCCACAGGAAAGACCTAATAACGGATTTCGCACCGCTTTAATGTTATGCACACAATTTGCTAGTTTTATGAATTCATTTGGAGATTTTTTTGTTGAGCATTATTGTGGCAAGATCACGGCGGGGGATTTCATATTTGCTCATTTCGGGTTATCCGGATAGGACAGATATAGACAAGAACGTTGTATAACAAACAGGGCAGCAACGTTTTCTCGAATCCCAAAAAGTGAAGCCTCTCCTTAAGAAGTTATGCCAGATAATCCGTCACCTGGTCACGAGCCATAAGGTGATTGTGCTTTCCACAATAGCGGCCACAAGCAGCATCCCTGCGACAACGCCGATCAGCGGAATGGTTCGCTTCAAGAATACATACAATTTATTGCGCATTATAGCTCTTCTACGCAGACTCGGGAAAGTCAGGACCCCTTCTGCCATCAGGAATCCGAAACGAATTCCATATGCGCCCGCCAGGAGAATGGCTGGAATCTCAATGATGCCATGCGGTGCTATTGACTTGAAAAATAGCCACCAATCTTGGCCATTTGTATTGCCTAAAGCTAAATACCCCATTAGCATGCCGTTTGAAACTAAAAAATAAAGAGGGACCAAGGCAAAGAACGCTCCCAAATAAATGATTGCGATAGATAAAAATGTATTGTTCATTAGAATAAATAAAAAGAGCAGCCACTGCATGTTATCTTGCTGCATCAATCCACCGACTGTTCCCTGCAACCGATCCAATTGGCCATTAATGATGGTGCCGAAGGAATCCGGGGAACTGTATCCCATCCATATTCCGACGGCAAAGACAAGTGTGGAAGCAATAAAATAATGCTTCATTTCTTTAAAATGCTTGAACAATGCTGAAAAGCTCATAAATCAATCCCCTTTTTCAAATTCGTTTCACAGCGCTCCCGTATTTTCTGCCCTCTATCACTAGGATAAGTTTGCTTTTAAGAGAAACTTGCCTAAGATTCCCACTCTGATCGTTGTTCCTTCGTTTAGCCCAGAATTTCCGATTTCCCCTCTTAACTTGATAGGCCTATTATCCGACGTCTGTCTAAAATGAATCTCTCTTTTTTCAAGAAGTTTAGACATAAGTTCATATGGTACTAGCATACATTTGGATTAGACAAGTATTCCAAGCCTTCCCTAAGGTGACGACAAGGCTTAAAAGGAGGTTTCCTCGGTGAATTATTTTTATGTGTTAAACGGGAAAAAAATTAAGCAATACTTGACCATCTTCGTCGCAGTCATCTTCGCCGCCGGTATTATTTATGCGGAAAAAGGTAACATATCTGTCTTCTCCCAGAATGAACCGGCCGCTATTTACAGTATTCCGACCGAGAAAAAATTAATTGCCTTAACCTTCGATATCAGTTGGGGGGACAAAAGAGCGGAACCCATCCTCAATGTATTGAAGGAGAAGCGAGTTACGAATGCGACCTTCTTCATCTCCTCGCCTTGGGCCAAAGGAAACCCGGAAATTGTGAAAAAAATTAAAGAAGCGGGATTTGAAATTGGCAGCCATGGCCATAAACACACCAATTACAGCGGGTTAAGCGATGAGGAGATTCGCAAGCAAATTCAAACCGCTCACCAAATCATCTCCGAAGCAATAGGTCAAGAGCCTAATTTAATCCGTATGCCGAACGGAGATTTTGACAAAAGGGTGCTTAAGATCGCCGATGAACTGAAATATAAAGTGATTCAGTGGGATACCGACTCCTTGGACTGGAAGAACATCGGAACGGATAATATTGTAAACCGTGTTCTTGACAAAGCCCATCCCGGGGATATAGTCCTTATGCATGCCAGCGATTCAGTTAAGCAAACGCACGAAGCTCTGCCTGTTATTATTGACCGGCTCAAGGCGGACGGCTATCAATTTGTGACGGTAACCCAGCTCATGGAGCAGGCACAGGTCTCTAAACAGCCTGTAGAAGATAAAACGACCTGACCAACTCCAATTCAGGTCAGGCCTTGTCAAGGCGGCGCATCATATTTCCCGATGGATGAATCCTTTGCAATCAGGAGGCTTTTGCGGAAGCCTCTTTTTTGTCGCCCACCAGTTTGTGAAGCTGCATGATTTGCCATGTATTCGATATCAGCAGCGGGGTCAGCATAAAGATGTGCGAAGGCGTATTATTGAGCTTCAGAGCCGGAAGTGCCTCCAATATCGTTACACTAAACATAAAGAACAACGTAGGGATAAATGCGCTCTTGTTCGTTTCCTTCATTTTCCACCAGGATACCAGCGAGGAAAGCACGATCAATACCGTAGGTAAAATAAAATACGGAAATACCGACTCACCTTCAGCAGCGAAGCTGGTATAAGTCAAATAAATCATATCGAAGTATACAATGGCTACCAGAAGAATTTGCAGCACATCCCAGAGAAATTTGCTTCTAAGGAACCCCATCGCAATGTATCGGGTAATCAAATATGCAAAGAAACCCATTTGACTAACGACACTGATGGTAGCCCCCGCCAACACTATGAAAATAATAGTTTCCCAATTAAAGCCGGCTTGCGAAACTTCCAAAAAATGGAAGTCCTCAGTCATTCCGACAAGGGCAAGCCCAACAACTAAAGAAGCCGCCGTCCCCAATAATAATGTAGTCCAAAATAGATGGAACCATTTTCTCAAAGTCAAGCCATGTTCGCCTCCAGCAGGTCTTTCCTCAGATCCCCTAATTTTTTATTGGTTACCCCAGTATAGAACTTTGTAAGCCTTCATCCGAAACCATTCAAAATCCTATATGGCGATAAAAACATTCAACCATAATTGTACCAACGTTTACAACAAAAAGCTAATGCCCATCAACATAATTCGCCGGATTTCACACATAATAATTTTACAATCCAGGAAGGGAGCCATTTTGCCATGATACATCGACATTTCCGCATCCTCCCTGCTTTATTTTGTATCGTTCTTCTCCTTACTTCCTGCGGAACGCAAAATGAACAGTCGGGTCAGAACCAACAAAGTTATAAGGACATAAAGTCCATGATGCTTGACATTCTCAATTCGGAAGAAGGACAGAAAGCGGTCCAGCAAGCGGCGTCCAAAAATCAGGATCCAACCATGAAGCTGTTGTCAACCGGTGAAGGACAGCAGATTCAGATGGCCGTTAAAGACGTGCTAACCGATCCTAATAACGCCCACCTGATCGAGAAGACGATGACCGATCCTAAATTTGCCGCAGATTTTGCCAAATCGATTCAAAAATATAATAAGCAGCTGACCAAGGACTTGATGAAGGATCCCGAATATCAGCAGCAGATGCTGGAATTGATGCAGAACTCGCAGTTCGAAAAGCTGATCATGGACACCATGAAAAGCACCCAATATCGGCAGCAAACGATGAAAATTATAGAGGAATCGATGCAAAGTCCTTTGTTCCGCGATCAATTGATGCAATTGTTCAGTAAAGCCATTGAGGAAGAAATGAAACCGAAGGAAGGCGGGAAAGGCAAGCAGGGGCAGAAGGGGAATAAAGAAGAAAAGAGCCAAGAAGATCAGGGCGGCGGAGATCAAGGTGGAGGAGATCAGGGCGGAGATCAACAATCCGGTTCATAATTCAATTAACGAATCAATACCCCGAATTTACAAATTCCTATGTATATAATTGACCAGGGCTAATGCATTGCGCATTAGCCCTGATCAGCCAAGTCACGTTTATCCTAACTTTCCAATAATGGCTTCGGCCATTTCGGCATACAGCTTCCCGGTTTCGCTGTCCGCTTTATATACCGATGGGGAGAAATCAGGCTCGGAAATGTGGTTGTCCGGTGCTCCAAGCGGAATCTGGGCAAGCAACTCTGTATGCAGCTCCTCCGCCAGCTTCGCCCCGCCACCTCTTCCGAAAATATAGTCCTTCTCTCCGTCCTTATTTACATAATACGCCATGTTCTCGACAACACCGAGAATTTCGTGATCGGTATGAAGCGCCATTGCTCCGGCCCGCGCCGCTACGAATGCGGCCGTCGCATGAGGAGTCGTCACGATCAGCTCCTTGCTGTGCGGAATCATCTGATGAACATCTAGCGCTACATCTCCGGTACCCGGCGGCAGGTCCAGAATCATGTAATCCAGCTCTCCCCAATCCACTTCGGAGAAGAAATTTCTTAGCATTTTGCCAAGCATCGGACCTCTCCAAATTATCGGGGCATTATCCTCGACAAAAAAGCCCATGGAGATAACTTTGACACCGAACCGCTCTACCGGAATAATCCTTTTGTCAACGAGCTGCGGCCTTTCCTCGATACCCATCATATCGGGTACACTGAAACCGTAAATATCCGCATCGATAATTCCGACCCGTTTGCCTTGACGTGCCAGAGCAACAGCCAGATTGACCGTCACGGTCGACTTGCCTACCCCGCCCTTACCGCTGGCCACCGCGATAAACTGTACATTGGAATCGGGTCCGAGAAGCGGCGCTTGTCCCGCCTTCGGCGCATGAGTGGGAATTTCCTGCTTGGCTGAGCTCCTGCTGCTGTCCCCAGATTGGGCCTTGGCCTCGAGCTCCTCGCGCTCATACTGGTTAATTAGACGGAACCGGATATGCACATTGCTGATGCCGAGCCCCTCCATCGCTTCCTCTACATCTTGACGGTACTGCTTCTTCAGCGTTTCGTCTTCCGATGTAAGGACGAAGGTAAGGGCAACTCTATCCTCTTTGACCATGACATCTTTAATAAAATTTAACTCGGTAACCGGACGATGATATTCCGGATCGTGTACATGCTTTAACGCTTCGATGACTTGCTCCCTGGATACCATAGTTCACCTCTATATCCGTCATTATCGTATCTAAAGTTATTATATCAATAATAATCAGGTGTCACCAACTTTTTCCCCCGAATAGTATCTCAGAATGCCCTGATAAATCGAAGCGGCCAATTGTTTCTGGTAATCCTCGTTCCCTAACAGCCTGGCTTCCTCCGGATTGGATAGGAAACCCGCTTCCACCAGAACACTCGGAACGCTCGTCGCTTTTAACAAATATATGGTCTCGACGGTCTGGGCCACTCGGTCCGTATTTTGCAAATTCGCTCTGATTTCATTCTGGATATGGGTGGCCAACCATTTGCCGTCAGCATGTCCCTGGGGATAATAGAAGGTTTGAGCTCCTCTCCACCTAGCGGAGGGGATGCTGTTCAGATGAATGCTGACCAATAAATCCGCCTTCTGCTTCGTAATGATTTCAGCTCGCTTCAGTAAATCCTCGGTCTTACGCTTGCTAAGCCCTTTCGTTTCCGGTCTGGCCAGATCACGGTCTGTCTCTCTCGTCATAATGACAATCGCTCCGGCTTGCTGAAGATAATCACGCAAATATAAGGAAATGGCCAGATTAATGTCCTTCTCCACCAGCCCGTTCTTGCTCGTGGCCCCCCCGTCCGGCCCCCCGTGTCCGGCGTCCACCGCTATAACCTTACCCGACAGCGGCAGGGTCCAATAAGACCAGGTCTTGGTGGAAGGCAGCTCGGTGGTAAACAGGAATACCATCATTAGAACTACCCATGCCGATAGTAATATTTTTAACCCGCCGTTTAAGGTAATCCAGAAGATGACTCTCTTCCTGAACTTTCGCATTATAAATCCACCCCTATATCCGCTGACTCTTGTTTAATCATATGGACGGGGGTGGACAATTATGACAGGCATTCCAGCACGACTTAGCGGCTGTTTATTTGCTCCGCCATCCCTTGAATTAGCACCTCCGCCACTTCCGGCCGGGTGAATTGCTTGGGTGGATGCTGTCCGTTCCTCAGCAGTTCCCTGACTTTAGTACCCGATAAATGAAGATGATCCTGCGGATCATGAGGACATGTTTTGGCGGAGGCCATATTTTCGCAGCGCGTACAATAAAAGCTGTGCTCGAAAAACAATGGGCTTATTCCCAGCTCCTCCGGTTGAAATAGTTTAAATATCAGTTGGGCATCGTAAGTGCCGTAATAATTTCCAACCCCTGCATGATCCCGCCCGACGATGAAATGCGTGCATCCGAAGTTTTTGCGAACGATGGCATGAAAGACCGCTTCCCGTGGGCCGGCGTAACGCATGGCGGCAGGGAAGACGCCGAGGAAGACACGAGACTTGGGATAATAATTCTCAAGCAGCACCTTATAGCTTCTCATCCGTACATCGGCGGACAGATCGTCGGCTTTCGTTTCTCCTACAAGCGGGTTAAGGAACAGCCCGTCCACGATTTCCATGGCGCTCTTTTGGATATATTCATGAGCACGATGAACCGGGTTACGCGTTTGGAAACCGACCACGGTCTTCCACCCTTTGTCTGCAAATATTCGGCGGGTCTCCTCCGGGTCAAAATAATACTCTCTGTATTCGTTAATCGGCTTGCGGTTAAGAACCCTCACAGGGCCGCCCACATAAGCTGCCGGCTGTTCATACAGCTTGGCGACTCCGGGATGCTCTTCGCTGTCGGTCAGGAAAACCTGTCTGGCCTCCTCTTTCTGATCGACCTTGTAAATATCCTTGACCTCCAGCACTGCATAGATGACCCCATCGTCCGCCCCGGTTAGCGCTATGTTTTCCCCTATAGATATCTGGGATAAGTATTTTTCTTCTACCGCAAGTGTAATGGGAAGGCTCCATACCACTCCATTGTTCAACCTCATCCGCTCAATAACCGATTGATAATCGTCTCTCGTCATAAAGCCTTCTAACGGAGAGAACGCCCCCACGGCGATCAAATCGAGATCCGACAAAGTGCGGGAATGGATAGGGACCTTAACCAACCCGGCAGCCTCCTGCAGCAGCCTTTCTCGTTCTTCTCCACTAACTCTTCGATCTACTAACGGTCCGCCATGAGCTTCATAAGCCAGTTTCATGTATGTTCCTCCCGTTTCGTCACTTCTGCAGTTCAACACCAACAGAATCGTTATGCAGCCCGCATTCCGTCTTCTGGAAGCCGGACCACCGTCCCGCTCTCGGGTCTTCTCCCGGCCGGACCGGACGAGTACATTTCTCACACCCTATACTTGGATAATTTGAATCATGCAGAGGATTGTAGATAATCCGGTTCGTGCGGATATAATTCCACACATCCTCAGATTTCCAATCAGCCAGCGGATTGAACTTAATCAGTCCGTATTTGACATCGTACTCAATTTTGCCCGCATTGGCCCTGGTCGGAGCCTGCTCTCTTCGGATTCCGGTAATCCAGGCGTCATATTTGCTCAGCACTTCGGCCAGTGGATTTACCTTGCGAATAAGGCAGCACTGGTTCGGATTAACCGACCACAGATTCTCCCCATACGCCTCGGCCTGCTCCTGCAGGCTAAGCTTGGGACTCACCCGTACGAATGCTTTGCCATACCGCTCTTCCAACCGGTCCCTGGTCTCATAGGTTTCACGGAAGTGAAGGTCCGTATCCAGATAGAATATATCTGTGCGGGGACTGACTTTATTCAGCAGATCCACTAACACAACATCCTCCGCCCCGAAGCTGCAAGCCAGGGTGATGTTAGGAAAACGTTCCACTGCCCATGCCAGGACGTATTCGGCTGAGCGATTTTCCAATTCCGGGCCAGCCTGCCGGATCAGCTCTTCCTTTTCAAATAAATTCATACCCTTGACACCTCTCCCTGCAATATTCCCATAAACCAACCGAAATGGGCACATAACACAGTTTATTGAAGATGGAGCTTATTGGTGCATATAAACTATAAGATAAGCAGCGCTTCCGCCAGCCAAGGATAACCGGCTATCGTCCTCCTTTGCACTTGCGCGTTTACCGTGAAATATAAAAACAGATATAGTGTGTTCCGTTCCTTAATGGGGGAACAATACGGAAAAAGCCTCCCCATAAGGCAGGGAAGGCTTCGAGGTTGTGTTGTATATGATCCTTAGGAATATAATCATTAGACCAGCTTGTGTCCGCAATTGGAGCAGAAGTTGCCGCCGCTCGTCTTTGTTCCGCAATTTGGGCAGAAGTTCGGCTTCTGTTTGCCGCCGTCAGTGTTGTCGGATTCATCATTATTTGCCTGTGCGGGAGGGGCGGACGGTGCCGGCTGATCGGTCGTGTTTTTGCCTTTATTCATGTTCTTCAGCATTTCATTGGCTATATTCATACCCATCATCATGCCGGCCATATCGGATGCCGCACCGCCGCCCTGAACCTTGCCGGAGGCAATCCCGTCGGTCATGGAAATCTGCTGGTATCTTTGGAGATCTCCAACCATGCTGTGGGAAGCGGTCCTCGTGATCATCTCTTGAATTTCTTCCGGATAATTGAAGCTCATGACATTAAAGCCGGTGATGGTAATTCCATCGTTTATAATCTGCATATCCATATCTTCCCTGATCCCTTGGGCAATTTCGAAAGCATTGGCCTGCAGGTTAAACATGTCCTTGCCTTCCTTCGAGATCCACTTCATAAGAAGCTGATCGAGGATCGAGGTCATTCTAAGCTTGATGTCATCGACAAAGTAGCTTTCTTTAACCCCGGCAATTTTATCAATTAGAGCCACATAATCATTCACCTTAAAATTAAACGTTCCATTGGCGCGAATCGGCAGCCCTCCGGGAAGCTGCGGGGTCGGAATGTGAATCGCACTTTTCGTGCCCCATTTTACGGTAAATTCCTTCGTGTTGACGAACAGCACTTCTACTCTCATGCCGCTGTTAAAACCAAACTTGAAGCCTTTGAGCGTGGACAGAAAAGGGATAATTTCCGAAGCTATGTTATAATCGCCCTCGTCATGAAATATCCCCTCTATTTTACCGTTGTTAATAAATATGGCATCCTGGCCGGGACGGATAATAAGCCGGCTCCCTTTCTTGATCTCCCGATTGCTCCACTTCCAGAAAATCATATCGTCTCTAAACTCTTCCCATTCCACTACATTAGCAAATTGATTTCTAAAAAAGGACATCTCTTTTCTCATTCCCTTCCGTATGATTAGGATTCTTAAAAGCTTCCTCTGCTTCCGCTATGAGAATGACCCCCGCTGGTCGTTCCTCCCCCTCCGCCACCGCCTCCGCTGCTGCTGTTCGAGGACGGTTTCCTGCGTTTGGTGACCGTTGTCCGTATATAATCGTCGCGCTGCTCACGAACTCTGGAGTTTTGGAAATCCCGGTAAGTCCCTTCATTTACAGTGACTTTACCTCCCGAGTTGTACAGCATAACTCCGACTACAGCTCCCCCTACAGCCAAGGAGGCGGCTAGTTGAAACCATAGTGTAAAGAGAATATTTTCCGGGTTGACACCGGGCTTTATCCCCATGTATTTATAAGAGGTCTTTATAAACTTGCTGAAGGCAAGATAATAATCCCCGTTGGACAAATCCGGTGTTATTTTGTTACGGATTAAATCCAGCCTGGAATCATCCAGATATAACTTCGCTTTATAGAAGCCTGCCAAATACACTTCTCTATGCTGCATATCAACCGTCAGTATGGCTGTATTGCCATGAGGTTTATCATACCCCGGTGCCTTGTCGTCGTAAAAATCCTGCATATACTTAACGACGTCTTTGCCTTCCGTATCTTTGGTCGTTAATATGATAAATTCGGTCTCTCTCTTCGCTCCATACTTATCGGCCATCGCTTCAAGCTCTTCCACTTCCGTCTCGGTCAACAGATTGGCGAAATCATAAACTTTCGGTTTGGACTCCGCGGCAGCCTGCGAAATATTTACTGCAGATAGAAAAAAAGGAATGATTACCAAGCAAAGCATAATCGCTTTTAAAGCCGTTCTTCCATTCACCATATCTCGCCTCCCATCATTAAGGAGATGAGTTTTAGCGCTATGAAGGTACTGGCAGCAATGCCGCCGAACCATTGAGCGACCTTACCGTAACTGATCGGAGGCTTACCGACGACCTTGCCCGTCTGGCCGTTCATCGCAAAAGTGTGCACGGCTTTACCGTAATCATAATATACCATCCAGACAGGGAGAAGAACGTAATGGCTGCTTGTCTTCTTGGTATCGATTTGTCTGCTTCTATATCGGACTGTAGTATAGCCGGAGATGGTTGAGCTAATATAGGAATCAATGAATTTTTGGATTTTTGCTTTAACCCGGGGTAGGAGCTCCTCGTCATTGTAGTTGTATTTCTCGGCGATAAATCCTGCCAGATACGGTGTTTTAAAATCTTTCAAATGGCTGTAATCATACGGCTCTAATTTATCCATTAATTCATCATTCATTTTTTTGGAGGCATCCACGGGAACCTTAACATAATTCAGATCAATATCTCTATACACATCATAATGTTTCGTCTCTGTATATATATAATTACCGCTTGTATATTGCCTCACCCTCGTACAATCGGCACTTACCTTCGCTTTCGTGTTTAAATCATACAACCAGAAGGGAATGTACATTCCTGTAATCCCCTTAACCCTATCCGCTGTCATAAAACCTTTAGGAGTTAGCCTGCCGTTCTTACACCATCTGCGAAATGCAGCCATCGCTTGTTCCTTGCTAATGGTAAATGGAATAACCTTGGCTGGAGCCAATGCCCCCGATAACCGGTCCCCAAGCACAACACCCGCTCCGCAGAAGCTGCACGTCGTAGCCGCTGTTTCCGCCTCTGTAATCAATATGGCGCCGCAATTGTCGCAGTGATATTCGTGGGCGTCCTCGTCAGAAAACGTCGTTGTTATGAAATCTTCGGAAAATTCCTCTATTCTATCCTGTCTTCCGCAGCTATGACAGGTTAACCTTCCCGAATCGCTGTCGAATGCCATATCATCGCCGCAGTTGGGACATTTGTAATGGATAACCATCCCCTGTGTCACCTCGCTCAATGCCTTTCATTATGAAAGCTGTAGCTACAGCTACAGCTTATTCCTTCATTTTAACACTTTCAGTTGGAATGAAGAAACCCGATCCGGTGAAGCTTCGTGCGATTATTCTTTATTGTTTTTAAGTTCCTTTTTGAGGGCCTCCAACTCATCTTCCACATCGTTACTTTCCTCGTATTTCTCCGTTAACTCCTCGAATTCGTCTGCCGGATCCTTTCTTAATTCGGCCAACGCCTCAGCCTCGTCGTATGCCCTGTTCACCTTCTCCTCCATCCTTCCGAAAGCAGAAATGGATGAATTGGCACCGGCGACGGATGAACCCATTTCATTCATTCTCTTCAAGGCCTTGGCTGCGGCCATTTTGCCCTTGAGCATGGCTGCCTTTGATTCCAGCTCTCCGATATCGGATACGAGCTTGTCATGCATTTCTTTCATTCTAACCGCATTGGCGGACGCCAGATTGTAGGCTGCTTGCAGCTCCTCTTCTTTCGCAGCCAGAGAAGACTTTTTCTCCAGGAAGGTCCGGGCATCGCCCTCATTCCCGGCTTCCAAAGCTTTAACCGCGTACTTTTTCAGCTTGCTGATCTCCGATTTGCATTCATCCCACTGCCTCTTGCTTCTTTGTTCTTCCGCCATAATCGAAGCCGTTTCCGCCTTTACCTGGCCTAAATCGCTTCTGAGATTTCGTAAGTATTGATCCAGCATTTTCTCCGGGTCCTCCGCCTTATCTAAAAAAGCATGGATATTGCTGGACATAATGTCTTTAAATCTGGATAAGATCCCCATAGTCTTCTCCTCTTTAAAATTAGTCTTAGTATATATACTGTTTATCTTACCAAAAGGATTCATTTTATACGGAACACTTTGCCAAATGGAGAAATTTAGAAAATAAAAATACCCTTTCCGACAGAACTAGGAAAGGGCTGTATACATGTAAGCTGCACGCTCTGTTTCAGAGTCGCTTAAGCGAGTCATGATAGCATGGATCGTAATTCCTCTGTCATACGTTCGACCAACTCTGGTCTACCATGAAACTGAGCAGGGGTATTTTGAAAAAGTTCGATTTTCCATTTCCCTTCTTTCCTGCTAACAACAAGGGTCTGATGTGCATTGGCGTCCGGGTTGATATCAGTTTGTCCACGGGGAACCATGCCCGCTATCGCTCTTAACAATGCTGTCTCTGAACCTAAGAAGCGCACATCATTAACTTTACTAACGAATTTTGCGGTGGGGTGGTCTCTGAAGATGGGGTCAAGGTGCGAAAAAATGTTTTCCGGTCCAATTTCTTGACTTCCGTCAAAACCGATAAGCTCGCCGCTCTCCGAAAACAAGTCAGCCATTTCTCGTGCATCTTGATTGTTCCACGCATTCAACAACTGTCGGTAGATTGTCTCGATTTCGTTCATGCTGTATGCCTCCCTCACTAAAAATTCATATATTTTTCTTAATATAACCTAAATGCATTTTATGAATTTCTTCCGAATTGCTTTTATTTTAGCTCATTAAAGAAAAACCAAGTTTAATTTTGAAGTTATCAACAAAAAGAGCACACCACCCGGGTGATGTGCTTCTTATATTGTGGATTTTGCTTTTTCTTTTGGTGCCTAATATAGCTTTCGCCCATTTGCGAATAACGCAAATGGGCGAAAGGGTTGAAAATAAGGTTTTTTAACGTTTCGAGAATTGAGGTGCGCGACGAGCGGCTTTCAAGCCGTATTTCTTACGCTCCTTCATCCGCGGATCGCGGGTCAGGAAGCCGGCTTTCTTCAAAGAACCGCGGAATTCCGGATCTGCTTTAAGCAGTGCACGGGAAATTCCGTGGCGGATAGCACCTGCTTGCCCAGTCGTTCCGCCGCCATGTGCCGTTACCAGCACATCATATTTACCTTCCGTTTCGGTAAGGGCCAATGGTTGCTTAACGATTAATTTCAATGTTTCCAGACCAAAATATTCATTCAGATCGCGTTTATTAATAACAATTCGTCCTTCACCCGGTACAAGGCGGACACGTGCTACCGAATGCTTACGACGACCGGTTCCATAGTATTGTACTTGTGCCACGAAAGAGTCCTCCCTTTATTACCCGCGAAGTTCCCAAACTTCGGGTTGTTGTGCTTGATGTGGATGCTCGCTTCCGGCATACACTTTCAGCTTTAATTTCATTTTGTTGCCGAGACGGTTCTTAGGCAGCATTCCATGAACAGCCAGTTCGATCATCCGCTCCGGTTTCTTGGCCAGCATTTCCTGAGCCGAGGTTACTTTCAGACCGCCGGAATGCAGCGAGTGTCTGTAGTATTTCTTGTCTTGCAATTTGTTCCCCGACAGGACAATCTTGCTGGCATTAATAATGATAACGAAGTCACCCGTATCAATATGTGGCGTAAAGGTCGGCTTATGCTTACCGCGAATCAGGCTGGCCGCTTCGCTGGCCAGTCGACCCAAGGTCTTGCCTTCGGCGTCGATAATGTACCATTTACGTTCAACTTCGTTAGGCTTAGCCATATATGTGGTACTCATTTGCTTAATCCTCCTAAGCATCAGAAATAGCTTGTATGATTTAATTCATTAATGTTCAATTATCCGGTGGTCATTTCATGACTCGGGGCCGTGGGATAGCCAGTTATGAAACACCATCTAATATCTTACTATACCTGGATTTGAATAGCAAGAAAAAGTCGTACAAATCAGCAGGCAATATGAAGATTTATTCATACCTGACTTCCCATAGCGTGAGTCCGTGAGCCATAGCTGTCGGCCCTGCCAGTTTACGGTCCCGGGCATCAAGAATTTGTTTGATTTCCGACTCGCTTCTCTTGCCTGTGCCGACCTCCAATACGGTCCCGACGATAATTCTCACCATATTGAATAGAAAACCGTTCCCCGTGATATAAATATGAATCACACCTGCCTCACCATCTCCCAGCATCGGTTCCGGCCTATACTCCACGCTGGTCGAGAAGATGGTACGCACGTGTGATTCAACCGAAGTCCGGGTGGAGCAGAAGGAAGTAAAATCGTGCTCCCCTTCCAAGTAGCGAAGGGACCTTCTCATAGCATCGATGTCCAGCAATGAAGGGTGATGCAAGCGTGTCTTCCGGTGGAAGACGTCCGGCCAGCGGCTCCTATGAATGCTGTAGCGGTAGGTCTTTTGTTTGGCATCGTGTCTGGCGTGGAAATTAAGAGGCATTTCTTCGGCAGTATGAACGGTAATATCGTCAGGAAGTCTGGAATTGATCGCAAGGCACCAGCGTTCGATCGGGATGGCCGACCTGGTTAAGAAGTTAATGACCTGGGCCCGGGCATGAACCCCCGCATCCGTCCTACCGGAAGAGGTAATATGAACCTCTTCACCGGTAAGGATGGAGACGGCTTCTTCCAGCTTGCCCTGAATAGTCACCTGATCCGGTTGAATCTGATATCCGCAATAGGCTGTACCATCGTAGCTTACCTGCATCTTAATGTTTCTCACGATATGCTCCTGTTCCTCACCTAATCGCGTGAACGATACAAAAAAAGGGCTTCAGCAGAATCAGAGATTCTGTCCACCCTTTCCTATCCAGTCGTTAAGCTTGATCCACCAGTTCCAAATAAACCATAGGAGCAGCATCTCCGCGACGAGGCCCCAGCTTCAGGATACGTGTGTATCCGCCTGGACGCTCGGAATAGCGGGTGGCCAATTCAGTAAACAGCTTTTGAATGGCGTCCTGCTCATCGTTAGCCGCTTCACGGCGAACGTAGGCGGCTGCTTGGCGACGAGCATGAAGATCTCCGCGTTTAGCCAGAGTGATCAGCTTCTCCGCGATGGATCTAACCTCTTTCGCCTTAGCCTCTGTCGTTTGGATGCGCTCTTGAATGAATAAGTCGGTCACCAGATCACGGAACAAGGCTTTCCGCGCACTGGAATCACGACCCAGCTTTTGATATGCCATGTTGTTCCCTCCTTCTAATGGGAAATTTAATCTTCCGATCGAAGGCTTAATCCTAATTCGTCGAGCTTCTCCTGAACTTCTTCCAGAGATTTGCGGCCAAGATTGCGGACCTTCATCATGTCCTCTTCCGTCTTGGTTATCAGCTCTTGAACGGTATTAATTCCCGCACGTTTCAAACAGTTGTAAGAACGAACGGAAAGATCCAACTCTTCGATGGTCATTTCCAATACTTTTTCTTTTTTGTCTTCTTCTTTCTCTATCATGATCTCAGCATCTTTGGCTTCATCCGTCAAGCCAACAAAGAGCATAAGATGTTCGGTCAAAATCTTGGCTCCGAGACTAACCGCTTCCTCCGGACGAATACTGCCATCGGTCCATACTTCGAGGGTAAGTTTATCGTAGTTAGTAACTTGACCAACACGAGTGTTCTCAATACTGTAGTTGACGCGGGTAATTGGAGTGTAGATCGAGTCAATCGGGATAACACCGATCGGATGATCCTCACGCTTATTCTTGTCCGCCTGTACGTACCCTCTGCCACGATTGGCATTGATTCGCATATGAAGGCGTGCGTCAGCCGATAAAGTAGCAATATGAAGGTCCGGGTTCAAAATTTCTACATCGCTGTCCGCGCGAATGTCTCCAGCTGTGACTACTCCTTCGCCATCCGCGTCAATTTCCAGTACTTTCTCTTCGTCGGAATGAATCTTTAACGATAGTCCTTTGAGGTTTAGGATAATTTCCGTAACATCTTCCATTACACCGGGAATGGTCGAGAACTCATGAAGGACACCTTCGATTTGAACGGAGTTAACAGCAGCTCCCGGCAAAGAAGAGAGCAAAATACGACGTAAAGAATTGCCAAGCGTCGTCCCGTAACCCCGTTCCAAAGGTTCAACCACAAACATGCCGTATGTGCCTTCTTCGTTTACTGTCACGGTCTCAATCTTTGGTTTTTCAATTTCTATCATTAAATTTACCCTCCTTCGAAACGTCGTTTCCACTGGATACCCGATAACCGATAAAAACATCTAGTATTCCTATCCTTCAACACCATTATTCACATGTTACGGATATTTATACTAGTTTTCGATCCTTAATTAGACACGACGACGTTTAGGAGGACGGCAACCGTTATGCGGAATCGGAGTTACGTCTTTGATCATGTTGACTTCCAGACCTGCAGCCTGCAAGGAACGAATTGCAGCTTCACGTCCGGCGCCAGGACCTTTAACCATAACCTCCACAGTTTTCATACCGTGCTCCATAGCAGTTTTGGCTGCGGCTTCGGCTGCCATTTGCGCTGCAAAAGGAGTACTCTTACGGGAGCCTTTAAATCCAAGGTTTCCGGAGCTTGCCCAAGAAATAGCGTTCCCGTGCGGGTCCGTAATCGTAACGATCGTATTGTTAAATGTGGAACGGATATGAGCTACTCCAGATTCAATATTTTTACGGTCACGACGTTTTGTACGGGTTACTTTTGTTTTAGGTTTAGCCATTCGTCTTTATCCCCCCTTATTATTTCTTCTTGTTAGCTACGGTACGACGAGGACCTTTACGCGTACGTGCATTCGTCTTAGTCCGTTGACCACGAACCGGAAGTCCGCGACGGTGACGAATTCCCCGATAAGATCCGATCTCAATCAAACGCTTGATGTTGAGAGAAATTTCACGGCGAAGGTCACCTTCCACTTTCACCGTCTTGTCAATTGCGTCACGCAGTTTGCTGACTTCATCTTCCGTTAAATCACGGACACGAGTATCCGGATTAACGCCGGTGCTGCTCAGAATTTTCTGCGAAGTGGTGCGGCCAATTCCAAAAATGTAGGTAAGGGCAATCTCCACCCGCTTATCACGAGGTAAGTCTACTCCAGCTATACGAGCCATTGATTGAATGCACCTCCTTAACCTTGTTTTTGTTTATGCTTCGGATTTTCGCAAATCACCATAACGTTACCTTTACGCTTGATGACTTTGCATTTTTCGCATATAGGTTTAACCGACGGTCTAACCTTCATTGTGGTTACCTCCTATTGGTTTTGTCTTAGCAAAACCTACTTCGTAAGCTTGAGCTTTGGGGTTTTGCCTGAGCAAAACCATACTTCATATGCATAACCTCATCTATCTCATGCGTCACTAACAGGAATGCCGACTTATTTAAAGCGGTACGTAATGCGTCCTCTTGTCAGATCATAAGGGGAAAGCTCGACTGTAACCTTGTCTCCAGGCAAAATCCGGATAAAGTGCATTCGAATTTTACCAGATACGTGAGCCAAAATTTTATGACCGTTCTCCAATTCCACTTTAAACATGGCATTCGGGAGAGGTTCTACTACCGTACCTTCAACTTCAATAACATCTTCTTTGGCCACCGTTATTCTCCTTTCTCATGAACTGAGGCTTGTTGCTCTTCCACAAACTTGCTCAGTGCATATCGCAGTTTTCCGTTGGTCACACGACCGGTTTCCGTTAAACTATCCACAACCTCACTGCTTACCGCTTCTAGCAATTTAAGGTGAAGCAGGTTTTTCTTCTTTGGCTGATCGAATTTCCTCTTATCGCCGTCCGCGATAAGAACGAAACGGTCATCGACGATTTGTATGATAATCCCGAATTTTCCAGTGTCCCTTCCTTTCAGGATCTGTACAATTTGCCCAAGCCGGGGATGATCGGATACCTCCACGCTCATCACCTACATTTCCGATTTAGTCAGGATCTCGTACCCATCGTTCGTAATCGCGATAGTATGCTCGAAATGAGCACAGAGAGATCCGTCTACCGTCACAACCGTCCATTGATCATCCAATGTTTTGACATACCGTTCGCCGATGTTTACCATCGGCTCGATGGCCAAGACCATACCGGGCTTCAGGCGAGGCCCTCGGTCAGGAAGTCCGTAGTTCGGTATTTGCGGCTCTTCATGCAGGCTGGCCCCGATTCCATGACCGACATATTCCCGGACAATGGAGAACCCTTCCGCTTCAACCGTGCGTTGAATAGCATGTGAAATTGTGAACAGGCGAGCATCCGGTTTGGCTTCTGCAAGTCCATCATATAGAGCCTTTTCGGTCACTTCCAGCAATTTCTGAGCGCTTGAAGAGATCTCCCCTACCGGATAGGTCCATGCAGAGTCGCCATGATAGCCTTGATATTGTGCTCCGATATCTATGCTGATGATGTCGCCTTCTTTTAGTTTTCTGGGTCCGGGTATTCCATGTACCAACTCTTCATTGACTGAAGCACAGATACTGCCGGAAAAACCGTTGTAGCCTTTAAAAGATGGTGTCGCACCCTGACTGCGAATGAATTCTTCCGCGATCCGATCCAATTCTTTGGTCGTCACACCAGGTCGGATCTCTTTGGAAAGCAATCGGTGGGTCTCCGCCACAATCCGACCTGCTTCCCTCATTAAATCCAACTCGTATTCGGACTTACAAATAATCATCAGGCATTCCCTCTTAGCAGAGAATGGATGTTTGCAGTAACCGAATCAATTTCCTGCTCTCCGTCAACTTGACGTAAAATACCTTTAGCCCGGTAGTAATCAAGCAGAGGTGCCGTCTTGTTGGTATATTCATCCAACCGGGTACCTACTTTCTCCTCGTTATCATCGGCCCGCTGATACAGCTCGCCGCCGCATTTATCGCATGTTCCCTCCGCCTGAGGCGGATTAAACATAACGTGGTAAGTAGCTCCGCAGGATTTGCAAATTCTTCTACCGGTCAATCTCGCCAACAGCAGGTTGCGATCGACTTGCAGATCAATGACGTGATCCAGTTTTCTTCCCATGGACTCCATGATTTCATCAAGTGCTTCGGCCTGGGCCGTCGTTCTTGGAAACCCGTCCAGCAGAAATCCTTGTTCACAATCCGGCTGCATCAGTCTGTCCCTCACAATGCCGATCGTTATGTCGTCCGGCACCAGGAGACCCTGATCCATATACTTCTGGGCTTCCAAGCCAAGCGGTGTAGCCTGGCTCTTGGCCAAACGAAAAGCGTCTCCGGTAGAAATGTGAGGGATCCCGAACTCGCTGACGATTCTTTCCGCTTGAGTCCCTTTCCCCGCCCCGGGAGGACCCATAAATAAAATGTTCACTTCGCTTTAACCTCCCCGAAGGTGACAGACAAAGCGATGAATCCAGTCTACTTATCGCTAGCCTGCAATGCGAATGCAAAGCTTCTTATTTGTTGATAAACCCTTTGTAGTGACGTTTGATCAGCTGGCTTTCGATTTGTTTCATAGTCTCAAGCGCAACTCCGACTACGATCAAGAGTGAAGTTCCACCGATTCGCACCGATTCCGGCAGACCGGCCAATCCTCCGAACAGCATAGGGAGAATGGAGATAGCCGCCAGGAATATGGCACCCGATAATGTAATTCTTGTCATTACTCTCGTTAAATAAACCGAGGTCGTCTTACCTGGACGAATCCCAGGAATGTATCCGCCGTTTTTCTTCATTTGGTCCGCCATTTGCTCAGGGTTAATTTGTACGAACGTATAGAAGAATGTAAATCCGATAATCAACAGAACGTACAGAACCATACCGAGCGGAGCGGTGAAGGACAGATTTTCGATGATCCAATTGGCGACGACATTTCCACTCCAGAACTGTGCAATCGTAGCTGGGAACATCAGCAGCGACATCGCGAAGATGACCGGAATAACCCCTGCTGCGTTCACTTTAAGCGGAATATGAGTCGACTGACCGCCGTACATTTTACGCCCAACTACGCGTTTGGCATACTGTACAGGGATTTTGCGCACACCTTGTTGAACGAAAATAACCCCGGCAATAATGAGGACAATCGCAACAAGGATAACAATAAATTTAATGATATTAAGGAACAGCGCATCTCCTGCGTCAACAAACAGCTGAAGATAGATTGCGCGTCCGTGAGTCGGAATTCCTGCTACAATACCGGCAAAGATAAGGATGGAAATCCCGTTTCCGATCCCATGCTCGGTAATTTGTTCACCCAACCACATCAAGAAAGCAGTACCTGCAGTCAATACGATAGCGATCATCGCGTAGGTTGTGAAGCTCGGATCGATGACCAGATTGCCGTAATAGCTGTTAAATCCAACCGAAGTTCCGAAAGCCTGGATCAACCCAAGTACGATCGTTCCGTATCTTGTAAATTGAGTAAGCTTCTTGCGTCCCGCTTCCCCTTCTTTAGCCCACTGCGCAAACTTGGGGACAACATCCATAGACAACAGCTGAACGATAATGGACGCTGTAATGTATGGAAAAATACCCATGGCGAAAATGGAGAATTGGAACAAGGCGCCGCCTGAGAAAGTATTTAACAGCCCGAATATATCTGCTTGCTGCCGGTCAGTAGCTGATAAAATGTCAGTATCGATATTGGGCACTGGAATAAACGCACCAATCCGATAGACAATCAGAACGAGAAGAGTAAACAGGATCCTTCTGCGAAGATCCTCTACTTTCATGATGTTTGATATGGTCTTTAACATTAAATCACCTCGGTTTTACCACCGGCAGCTTCAATTTTTTCCACCGCAGATTTAGAGAACTTATTGGCTTTAACTGTCAGCTTAACGGTCAGTTCGCCTTCCCCTAAGATCTTGATGCCGCTCAGAGTATTTTTAACAATACCGGCTTGCACTAAAACCTCTGGTGTCACCTCAGCGCCCTCTGTAAATTGATTCAGGCGGTCGAGGTTAACCACTGCATATTCCTTGCGCGAAATGTTCGTAAAACCGCGTTTTGGAAGTCGACGGAACAGCGGGTTTTGTCCACCCTCGAATCCAGGACGTACACCGCCGCCGGAACGGGCTTTCTGCCCCTTATGACCTCTGCCTGCAGTTTTTCCGTTACCGCTGGCAATACCACGACCAACACGCTTTTTCTCATGACGGGAGCCGGCTGCAGGAGTAAGTTCATGCAATTTCATCGTGTGCACCTCCTTATAATTTTTGCAATCTGTTATGTTGAAGCCGGAATGTCATCCGAACGGATTCTTAAGCCTCGACTTCTTTAACTTCAACCAAATGGCTAACTTGATTCACCATGCCCCGAATAGCCGCGTTATCCGGTTGAACAACAGTCTGGTGCAGTTTACGCAGACCTAAAGTTCTAACCGTTGTGCGGTGGGTCTCCGGACGTCCGATCAAACTGCGCTTGAGGGTGATTGCTAATTGCTTGGTCATCGTTTCCCCTCCTAACCTAATAACTCTTCTACAGTTTTACCCCGAAGTTTAGCAACGTCTTCTGCTTTCTTCAAACGCTGCAAGCCTTCCAAAGTGGCGTTGACCATGTTGATAGGATTGGAAGATCCTAAAGACTTGGTCAGAATGTCGCCTACGCCTGCCAGTTCGAGCACCGCACGAACAGGTCCTCCGGCAATAACTCCGGTACCTTCTGCTGCCGGCTTCATCAAAACTTTACCCGCACCGAACCGTCCAATTACAAAGTGCGGAATAGTAGTGTTGACCAGCGGAACATAGACCAGATTCTTCTTGGCGTCTTCGATGCCTTTGCGGATCGCATCGCCGACTTCAGAAGCTTTACCGATTCCGGCGCCAACCCAGCCCTTCTCGTCGCCAACAACAACGAGAGCGCTGAAGCTGAAGCGACGACCACCTTTAACTACTTTAGCAACACGGTTGATGTGAACTGTTTTATCCTTAAGTTCTAAAGTGTTGGGATCTACACGCAAGTTCTATTACCTCCTTATTAAGTGAATTCGCGGTTAGAATTCTAATCCTGCTTCCCGTGCCGCATCGGCCAGAGCCTGTACGCGACCATGATACAGATAACCACCGCGGTCAAATACTACTTTGTCGATGCCTTTCTCTTTGGCACGCTTGGCAATCAAGGCACCTACTTGGCGGGCCGCTTCGACATTGCCGCCGTTCTCCATCTTCAATTCTTTATCCAATGTAGAGGCCGCTGCGATCGTAACGCCTTTAACATCGTCAATAACTTGAGCGTACATATGCTTCTCGGAACGGAAAATGTTCAGGCGAGGACGTTCCGTCGTCCCTTCAATTTTCTTGCGGACACGAAGGTGTCTTTTCACGCGGGCTTGATTTTTATCGGATTTAGTAATCATTCGGTTGTCACTCCTTTCCATTTCCCTTAACACGCTTCAGAGAAATCACTTCTTCTTACCGGCTTTACCTTCCTTGCGGATAATCCGTTCGCCTTCATACTTGATTCCTTTGCCTTTGTAAGGCTCAGGCTTACGAATAGAGCGGATTTTGGCCGCTGTAGCGCCAACCTGCTCTTTATCGATACCTTTAACAATCACTTTCGTATTGGAAGGAACTTCGAACTCGATTCCTTCTTCCGCTTCGATCTCAACCGGATGGGAGTAGCCAACGTTCAGCACAAGCTTGTTGCCGCTTTTGTTAGCGCGGTATCCGACCCCGACAAGCTCTAACGCTTTCGCGTATCCTTCCGTTACACCGTTAACCATATTCGCTACCACAGTGCGGGTAGTTCCGTGCAGGGAACGATGCAATTTATTATCTGAAGGACGTTCGATCAGAATAGTGTTATCTTCAATATTTACATTAATTTCCTTATGCAGTTCGCGGGTCAATGTTCCTTTAGGACCTTTAACCGTAATTACGGAATTGTCCAAAGTCACTGTAACGCCGCCTGGAACAGCAATCGGTTTGCGTCCAACTCGAGACATGTGTGCACCTCCATTCGTTTACGATAAAAACATTACCATACGTAGCAGAGAACTTCTCCGCCTGCGTTGGCCTGACGTGCTTCCTTATCCGTCATCACACCGCGAGACGTGGAAATGATCGCCAAACCCAGACCGCCCAATACTTTAGGAATCTCTTGGCTTTTGGAATATACGCGCAATCCCGGCTTGCTGATTCTTTTCAGCCCGGTAATAACGCGCTCGTTGTTCGGACCATATTTCAGAAACAGGCGGATAATTCCTTGCTTGCTATCCTGAACGTATTCCGCGTCGCGGATGAAACCTTCTCTTTTCAGGATTTCAGCAATTTCCTTCTTGATCTTGGAAGCGGGAATTTCCACAGTTTCATGACGAACTGTATTAGCGTTGCGAATGCGAGTAAGCATATCTGCAATCGGATCAGACATTACCATATTGCGAACCTCCTTCCCGAACTAGGGTGATTACCAGCTTGCTTTTCTGACGCCAGGAATCTGGCCTTTGTATGCTAATTCACGGAAACATATTCTGCAGATTTTGAATTTGCGCAGAACGGAATGCGGACGACCACAACGCTCGCAACGGGTATATGCACGAACCTGAAATTTCGGTTTACGGCGTTGCTTTACGATCATCGAGGTTTTTGCCACTTACTTTCCACCTCCAATAGTTGGAATTATTTGGCGAAAGGCATACCCAATTGAGCAAGCAATTCGCGGGATTCTTCATCCGTTTTGGCGGTTGTTACGATAACTACGTCCATACCGCGAACTTTGTCTACTTTGTCATAATCGATTTCCGGGAAAATGAGCTGTTCCTTCAAACCAAGCGTATAGTTGCCGCGGCCGTCGAATGCCTTGTTCGACACCCCGCGGAAGTCACGTACGCGTGGAAGAGCTACGTTAAACAGCTTATCCAGGAAATGGTACATGCGTTCACCGCGCAGGGTTACTTTAACTCCGATCGGCATTCCTTCACGCAATTTAAAACCTGCAATAGATTTCTTTGCTCTTGTAATAACAGGCTTCTGACCGGCGATCAGCTGAAGATCCTCAACTGCGCTGTCCAGAACCTTGGAGTTAGCCACAGCGTCGCCCACGCCCATATTGATGACAATCTTCTCTATTTTAGGAACCTGCATGACGGTCGTGTAATTAAACTTCTGCATCAATGCAGGGGTAACATCATTCAGATAACGATCCTTTAATCTAGCTGCCATGCTGACATGTACCTCCTTTCCGCACTAAACTTAATCAATAACTTCTCCGGATTTTTTCGCGATCCGGACTTTTTTGCCATTGTCGAGCGTTTTGTATCCGATACGGGTCGGTTGTCCGCTCTTCGGATCCAGCAGCATCACGTTGGAAACATGAATCGGAGCTTCCTGTTCGATGATTCCGCCTTGCGGATTTTGCTGGGATGGTTTGGAATGCTTCTTGACCATGTTCACGCCTTCCACCAACACGCGGTTCTGACGCGGATAAGCTGCGATGACACGGCCCTTCTTGCCTTTATCTTTACCGGTAATAACAAATACCGTATCGTCTTTTTTGACGTGCAATTTGTTATTATGGGATTCAAGCTGTTTAGCTTTCGGCATTTTCAAGTACACCTCCTAAGTAACGGATGGTTCTAACTGCGTTACGCCAGCGGCCCAATTAAATAACTTCAGGCGCCAACGAAATAATCTTCATGAAGTCTTTATCACGAAGCTCCCGGGCAACCGGCCCGAAAATACGGGTTCCGCGAGGGCTTTTGTCTTCTTTGACGATAACAGCTGCGTTCTCATCGAAAGTGATGTAAGAACCATCTTTCCGGCGAGCACCACGCTTAGAACGAACGATAACCGCCTTAACTACATCACCCTTTTTGACAACGCCGCCTGGTGTTGCTTCTTTGACGGAGCAGACGATCAAATCACCAATATTGGCAAACTTGCGTCCTGTTCCACCAAGTACGCGAATACACATCAATTGCTTCGCACCAGAGTTGTCGGCTACGCTTAAACGGCTTTGTTGTTGAATCATTCCAGCGACCTCCTTTCAACCTATTTCCGAAAAAATCTATATAGCAACGGCTTAAATGACTACAGCTTCCTCTACGATTTCAACCAGTCTCCAGCGCTTGTCTTTGGACAGCGGACGGGTTTCCATAATTTTAACCACATCGCCGATCTTGGCTTGGTTGTTCTCGTCATGCGCCTTGAATTTCTTCGTATATTTAATACGCTTGTGGTAGAGGGAGTGCTTCTTGTAAGTTTCTACAGCTACAACGATGGTTTTATCCATTTTGTCGCTGACAACTTTACCGATTTGAACTTTGCGTTCGTTACGTTCACTCATGAAGGATCCTCCTTTCTTCTCTCTGGTTCAGCTTAGCTGATGCCGAGTTCTCTTTCACGCAAAATGGTCTTGGCACGTGCAATTTCTTTGCGCACTTTACGGATTTGAGACGGGTTATCCAGTTGGCCGGTAGCCAGTTGAAAACGGAGGTTGAACAGTTCTTCCTTGAAACCGGAAATTTTGCGCTCGATCTCTTCAGTGGTTAAGTTGCGAAATTCACTAGCCTTCATTTGCTTCACCACCCAATTCATCACGTTTCACAAACTTTGTTTTGATCGGCAGTTTGTGAGCAGCCAGGCGCATCGCTTCGCGAGCCACCTCTTCGCTTACTCCGGCCAATTCAAACAAAATTTTACCGGGTTTAACAACTGCAACCCATTTCTCTACGCTTCCTTTACCGCTACCCATCCGCACCTCAAGAGGCTTCTGGGTGATCGGCTTGGAAGGGAAAATTTTAATCCATACTTTACCGCCACGCTTAATGTAACGGGTCATGGCAATACGGGCAGCCTCAATCTGACGGTTGGTAACCCAGGACGGCTCCATAGCCTGCAGGCCATATTCGCCGAAAGTGACTTCCGTCCCGCCCTTGGCTCTGCCTTTCATCTTACCGCGATGTTCCTTGCGGTGTTTAACACGTTTAGGCATTAACATGATTAGTTTCCTCCTTCCTGTTCAGCCTTCTTCTTAGCTGGCGGAAGAACCTCTCCACGATAGATCCATACCTTCACACCGATCCGTCCGTAAGTGGTATGAGCTTCAGCAGTTCCGTAGTCGATGTCCGCACGCAGAGTGTGCAGAGGCACGGTACCTTCGCTGTAGCCTTCCGTACGAGCGATTTCCGCCCCGCCCAAACGTCCGCTGACAGACGTCTTGATTCCTTTAGCGCCTGCTCTTATCGATCTTTGAATAGCCTGCTTCATAGCCCGGCGGAAAGATACGCGACGCTCGAGTTGCTGTGCAATGCTTTCTGCAACCAATGTTGCATCCAGCTCAGGATTTTTAATTTCTGTAATATTGATGTGGACCTTCTTGTTAGACAATTTGGCAATGTAGGCGCGGATATTCTCTACCTCGGAACCGCCTTTACCAATAACCATTCCTGGTTTAGCCGTATGGATGGTTACGTTCACCCGATTAGCAGCACGTTCGATATCAATACGGGAAACAGAAGCATCCTTCAGCTTACCTTTAAGATATTCGCGGATTTTGACATCCTCCAGGAGCAGATCGCCATAGTCTTTATCTGCGTACCATTTGGATTCCCAATCACGAATGATGCCTATTCTCAATCCGACCGGACTTACTTTTTGACCCACATGTATCCCTCCTTATTTTTCAGATACCACTAACGTAATGTGGCTTGTGCGTTTATTGATACGGCTAGCACGTCCCATAGCACGCGGCCGAAAACGTTTCATGATCGGACCCTGATTTACATAAGCTTGAGCGATATACAGCTTCTCCGGATCCAGGGAATGATTATGCTCAGCATTCGCAATCGCTGCGTTCAAAATTTTCTCCACGACCGGAGAAGCGGCTTTAGGCGTATGACGCAAAATAGCGATAGCTTCTCCCACGTTCTTGCCGCGGATCAGATCGATAACCAATTGAACTTTACGAGGAGCAATGCGAATATATCTTGCACTTGCAGTTGCTTGCATGAGTCTACCTCCTCTCAAACATATCGCTTACTGATTCCGGCTATTAGCGTCTGCCGGTTTTTTTGTCGTCGTCCGTATGCCCTTTGTATGTCCGGGTTGGAGCAAATTCACCGAGCTTATGCCCAACCATGTCTTCCGTTACATACACAGGCACATGCTTTCTGCCATCGTATACGGCAAAAGTATGTCCGACAAATTGAGGGAAAATGGTGGAGCGGCGAGACCAGGTCTTGATCACTACTTTTTTGCTTGTGCTGTCGGCTTCCTCAACCTTCTTAAGCAAATAGCTGTCCACAAACGGTCCTTTTTTCAAACTGCGACCCATAGCTGTTCCTCCCTTCATCCAACCTTACGGATCTGAATATTATTTCGTACGTCCACGTACAATGTACTTACTAGAAGCTTTACCTTTTTTACGGGTTTTGTAACCAAGCGTAGGTTTACCCCATGGAGACATCGGAGATTTGCGTCCGATTGGAGCACGACCTTCACCACCACCGTGAGGGTGATCGTTCGGGTTCATAACTACCCCGCGGACTACCGGGCGTTTGCCCAACCAACGGGAGCGGCCGGCTTTACCGATTTTGAGCAGCTCATGGTCCTCGTTGCCGACAGAACCGATCGTTGCGCGGCAAACCTTGAGAATGCGGCGTACTTCTCCAGAAGATAAACGAACAGTTACGTACTTATCTTCTTTACCAAGAAGCTGAGCCTCTGTTCCAGCAGCACGAACGAGCTGTCCGCCTTTGCCGGGCTTCAATTCGATATTGTGGATAAGCGTACCTACCGGAATATTTTCCAGTGGAAGGCTGTTTCCGACCTTGATATCCGCAGCTGCTCCGGACTCGATTACATCGTTCACCTTCAAACCTTGTGGGGCAAGAATGTAACGCTTCTCTCCGTCTGCATAGTGGATCAAGGCAATATTAGCTGTCCGGTTCGGATCGTACTCGATCGTAGCAACGCGTCCAGGTATTCCATCTTTGTTCCGTCTGAAATCGATAATCCGGTACTTACGCTTATGTCCGCCGCCATGGTGACGAACCGTAATTTTACCTTGGTTGTTCCGTCCTGCCGTCTTGCTCAGCGGAGCCAGCAAAGACTTCTCAGGCGTGCTTGTCGTAATCTCTTCGAAGGTAGATACGTTCATACCGCGTCTTCCCGGAGATGTCGGTTTGTATTTTTTAAATGACATTCGGATTCCCTCCTATCTTCACAAAATGGCCTTAGACCGTTTCAAAGAACTCAAGTTCTTTGCTGTCCGGGCTTAAGGTAACAAAAGCTTTCTTCCAATCCGGTCTGTATCCGGAGAAACGGCCATAGCGCTTCGGCTTGCCGGGCATTCTTAAAGTGTTGACTTTAAGGACTTTCACTTTGAAAATTTCTTCAATCGCCTGCCGAATTTGCGTTTTGTTGGCCTTAATATCCACTTCAAACACGTATTTCTTCTCGGCCATCATATCTGCAGAACGTTCCGTAATTAACGGACGCTTGATAATGTCACGAGGATTTTTCATTACGCAAGAACCTCCTCTACTTTCTCAACCGCTTCCTTCGTAATGATGAGTTTGTCGTGAACCAATACGTCCAATACGTTGATTCCTTCAGCAGTTACAAATTTAACTCCCGGGAGATTACGAGCGGACAATGCCACATTTTCATCGAAGCTCGGAGCGACGATCAGTGCCTTGCGATCGGCCTTCAAATTTTTCAGAATAGCTGCGAATTCCTTCGTTTTAGGCTGATTCATTTGAAGTTGATCCAACACAATAATCTCGTTCTCGATCACTTTAGAAGAAAGAGCTGATTTGATTGCTAAACGGCGAACCTTCTTAGGCAATTTGTATCCATAGCTGCGTGGAGTCGGGCCGAATACAACACCTCCGCCTTTCCACTGCGGCGCACGGATGCTGCCTTGACGAGCGCGACCAGTTCCTTTTTGTTTCCAAGGCTTGCGTCCTCCGCCTCTTACTTCGGAGCGACCTTTAACCTTGTGCGTTCCCTGACGCTGGGAAGCCTGCTGCATAACAACAGCTTCATGAAGCACGTGTTGATTCGGTTCAACTCCGAATACGGCATCGGACAGTTCAACTTCACCAACCTGAGCTCCGCTAACGTTGTATAATGCTACTTTTGGCATGATGAATCCTCCTTTCTCGCAAAATTACTTCTTAACCGAAGATTTGATGCTGACGAAGCTATTTTTAGGTCCTGGAATAGATCCTTTAACCAGAATTACATTGCGCTCCGCATCCACTTTAACGACTTGCAGATTTTGCAGCGTAACGGTTTCCTGACCCATATGTCCCGGTAATTTCTTGCCTTTGGGAACACGGTTGGCTTGAATCGATCCCATCGAACCCGGTCCGCGATGATAACGGGAACCGTGAGACATAGGCCCTCTGTGCTGTCCATGTCTTTTGATAGATCCGGCAAATCCCTTACCTTTCGAAGTGCCAGTTACGTCTACGAATTCGCCTTCGCTGAACAGATCTACTTTAATTTCTTGTCCTACCTCATAATCTGCCAACTGAACTCCGCGAAATTCTTTAATGTAGCGCTTAGGTGCTGTGTTCGCTTTTTTGGCATGGCCTGACTCAGGCTTGTTGGCGCGAACTTCCTTCTTATCTTCAAAACCGATCTGAATCGCCTCATAACCGTCGTTCTCCACGTCTTTCTTCTGCAGAACAACACAAGGGCCGGCTTGAATTACCGTTACGGGCAGAACTACACCTTCCGGTGTAAATACTTGAGTCATCCCCAGTTTTCTACCTAAGATACCTTTAGTCATGTTGACACCTCTTTTCCTTTACAATCCTTCTGAAATGAAATATTCGTTACTCGTTGCTTCGATCTTCTATTCTACAGCTTGATTTCGATGTCCACACCGGACGGCAAGTCCAAACGCATGAGCGCATCGACCGTTTGCGGCGTCGGGTTGACAATGTCAATCAAACGTTTATGCGTACGCATTTCGAATTGCTCTCTGGAATCCTTGTACTTGTGAACCGCACGCAGAATCGTGATGATTTGCTTCTCGGTAGGAAGCGGAATCGGTCCGGATACACCTGCTCCCGAACGTTTTGCCGTTTCTACGATTTTCTCGGCGGATTGATCAAGAATTCTGTGATCGTATGCTTTCAAGCGAATACGAATCTTTTGCTTTGCCATAGTAGTCCCTCCTTCTTTCGCCCAAATTATAATCGGACATACTCCGTGAAAATCTCCTGAACACCGTCCATGGCAAAGGGGCCGGGTGTGTCAGCAACCTCTCACATCATCGCAACGTCACAGACCAACGTTCACTATTATATTAAAAACCCAGCAAGAAATCAAGAAAATTTCAAAAAAACTTACTCAAACGCTATTCTTTTATAGAAACAACCAAAGCATTAAGGGCTATAGGCCTTATGCAGCCTCTACGTCGGCTTGAATTCTTCCTCTTCTTAAATCGCAAAGAGAACCTTCACCTATTAAGATGAAGGTTCTCATAATTGCATTATTACTTCACGATTGTAGCAACCGCACCGGCACCTACTGTACGTCCGCCTTCGCGAATAGCGAATTTGGTTCCTTGCTCGATAGCGATCGGAGCAATCAGTTCAACGGTAACGGTGATGTTGTCCCCAGGCATAACCATCTCGGTTCCTTCCGGAAGAGTGATGATTCCTGTTACGTCCGTTGTACGGAAGTAGAACTGAGGACGATATCCGGTGAAGAAAGGCTTATGACGTCCGCCCTCTTCTTTAGTCAGTACGTAGATTTGAGCGGTGAAGCTGGTGTGCGGATTAACGGAACCAGGCTTAGCCAAAACTTGGCCGCGCTCGATTTCTTTACGATCCACACCGCGGAGAAGAGCACCGATGTTGTCCCCGGCTTGAGCGGAGTCAAGCAGCTTACGGAACATTTCTACTCCGGTTACAACGGATTTCTTAGTTTCTTCTACAAGACCAACGATTTCGATCTCGTCGCCCACTTTAACTGTTCCACGCTCTACACGGCCAGTAGCAACCGTACCGCGTCCGGTGATGGAGAATACGTCCTCGACAGGCATCAAGAAAGGCTTGTCAGTGTCGCGCTCAGGAGTCGGAATGTAGGTGTCGATTTGCTCGAACAGCTCGACGATTTTCTGAGCCCATTCTCCGTCCGGATTTTGCAGAGCTTCACGTGCGGAACCACGGATAACCGGAGTGTCATCTCCAGGGAATTCATATTCGCTCAGCAGATCGCGAACTTCCATTTCAACCAGTTCGAGAAGCTCTTCGTCTTCTACCATGTCGCATTTGTTCAGGAAGACTACAATATAAGGTACGCCAACCTGACGGGAGAGCAGGATGTGCTCACGAGTTTGCGGCATAGGACCATCAGCAGCGGATACAACCAGGATAGCTCCGTCCATTTGGGCAGCGCCGGTGATCATGTTTTTAACATAGTCGGCGTGTCCAGGGCAGTCAACGTGAGCATAGTGACGGTTAGCGGACTCATACTCAACGTGGGAAGTAGAGATCGTAATACCGCGCTCGCGCTCTTCAGGAGCTTTGTCGATTTGATCGTAGGAGAATGCTTCTCCGCCGCCGTATTTCCTTGTCAATACAGTTGTGATGGCAGCTGTCAAAGTTGTTTTACCATGGTCAACGTGACCGATAGTTCCGATATTAACGTGCGGTTTTGTACGTTCGAATTTTGCTTTTGCCATGTTTAATAAGCCTCCTTAAAATTAAATATATTAGGCGCCTTTGTTCTTAGCGATGATTTCATCGGCGATAGATTTAGGCACTTCTTCATAATGGGAAATTTCCATAGAGTAAACCCCGCGACCTTGGGTACGGGAGCGGAGAGTCGTGGAGTATCCGAACATTTCGGCCAAAGGTACTTTGGCGCGAATGACTTGGGCTCCTGCGCGTGCATCCATTCCTTCAATGCGTCCGCGGCGGGAGTTCAAATCTCCCATAACGTCTCCCATATACTCTTCCGGTACAGTGACTTCCACTTTCATGATAGGCTCAAGGATGGCAGGATTACACTTATCCTTGGCTGCCTTGAGCGCCATAGATCCGGCAATTTTGAACGCCATCTCACTAGAGTCAACATCATGGTAGGAACCATCAAACAGTGTTGCTTTGATGTCAACCAGCGGATATCCGGCCAAAACCCCGTTCTTCATAGCTTCTTCGATTCCTGCCTGAACAGGAACGACGTACTCCTTCGGAACGGCTCCACCGACAATCTTGTTCTCGAATTGGAAACCAGTTCCCGGCTCAAGAGGCTCGAACTCAACCCATACGTGTCCGTATTGACCGCGTCCACCGGACTGACGTACGAATTTACCTTCGACTTTAGCCGCACTGCGGAAGGTTTCTCTGTAGGCTACCTGAGGCTTACCTACGTTCGCTTCCACCTTGAACTCGCGAAGCATACGATCAACGATAACTTCCAGGTGAAGCTCACCCATACCGGAAATGATCGTCTGCCCTGTTTCTTCATCGGTGTGCGTTCTGAAAGTCGGGTCTTCTTCAGCCAGCTTGGACAAAGCAATACCCATCTTGTCCTGGTCGGCTTTCGTCTTCGGTTCGATAGCTACGTCAATAACAGGCTCTGGGAAGGTCATTGACTCCAGAATAACAGGATTTTTCTCATCACACAAGGTGTCCCCTGTAGTTGTATCCTTCAAACCTACGGCAGCCGCGATATCACCGGCATGAACCTCGGTAATTTCCTGACGGCTGTTAGCGTGCATTTGCAGGATACGTCCCACTCTTTCGCGCTTTCCTTTGGTTGTGTTCAACACATAGGAACCGGAATTCAGAATACCGGAGTAAACACGGAAGAAGGTCAGTTTACCTACATACGGGTCAGTCATAATTTTGAACGCAAGCGCTGCGAAAGGCTCATCATCGGAGGACTTTCTGGTAGCTTCGGTTCCGTCTTCCAAATGCCCCGTAATATCCGGAACATCGGTAGGAGCCGGCAGATAAGCTACGACAGCGTCAAGCATCAACTGAACACCTTTGTTACGGTAAGAGGATCCGCACAGAACCGGAGTGATCTTAACATCGATTACTCCCTTGCGAAGAGCAGCCTTCAGCTCATCTACGCTGATTTCTTCCCCTTCCAGGTATTTCATCGTCAGTTCTTCATCCAGCTCGGCGATTTTCTCTATCAATTCTCCACGAAGCGTTTCAACTTTATCTTGATACTCTGCAGGAACTTCAACCTTCTCAATTTCCTGCCCTTTGTCATCTTTATAGATGTAGGCGCAGTTTTCGATCAGGTCGATAATACCAACAAATTCGCTCTCCGCACCAATAGGGTATTGGATTGCAACAGCGTTGGCCTGCAGTCTTTCACGCATCTGTTCGATAACACCATCGAAGTTTGCACCGATAATGTCCATCTTGTTAACATATGCGATCCGCGGAACGCCATAACGGTCTGCCTGACGCCATACGGTTTCAGATTGGGGCTCTACGCCGCCCTTGGCGCAAAACACACCAACTGCTCCATCCAGTACACGAAGCGAACGTTCAACTTCAACGGTGAAGTCTACGTGACCAGGCGTGTCGATAATATTGATGCGGTGACCTTTCCACTGGGCTGTCGTCGCCGCCGAAGTGATCGTGATTCCACGTTCTTGCTCCTGCTCCATCCAGTCCATAGTAGCGGAACCCTCGTGGGTCTCCCCAATCTTGTGGGTACGACCCGTGTAGAACAGGATCCGCTCCGTCGTGGTAGTCTTACCGGCGTCAATGTGCGCCATGATCCCGATGTTTCGTGTATCTTGTAAGGAGAACTCTCTTGCCATAGTCATTCGTCTCCTTTCTAATATGCTGCCATTTTTGGAATTCTACCAGCGGTAATGAGCAAAAGCTTTGTTAGCCTCAGCCATTTTATGAGTATCTTCGCGCTTCTTAACCGAAGCACCGGAGTTATTGCTGGCATCGATGATTTCCGCAGCCAGTCTTTCCTGCATTGTCTTCTCGCCGCGAAGACGAGAGTAATGCACCAACCAGCGCAAACCAAGCGAAGTGCGGCGCTCAGGCTTTACTTCGATAGGTACTTGGTAGTTGGCCCCCCCGACACGACGGGCTTTTACTTCCAATACAGGCATGATGTTCTTCAGCGCTTGTTCAAAAACTTCCATTGGCTCTTTGCCGGTACGTTCTTTAACCGCGTTGAAAGCATCATATAGAATTCTTTGTGCCGTACCTCTCTTACCGTCGATCATGATACGGTTGATCAGACGGGTTACCAGCTTGCTGTTGTAAATCGGATCCGGCAATACGTCTCTGCGTGGAACTGGTCCTTTACGTGGCATAGTTATCCCCCTTTCGTTACATTCTTCATCCATTTATCGGATCGAGTCCGGTTTATTTCTTCTCCTTAGGACGCTTCGCTCCGTATTTGGAACGAGCCTGCATCCGGTTGGCTACACCTGCGGTATCCAATGCTCCGCGAACGATGTGGTAACGTACCCCCGGAAGGTCTTTAACCCTACCTCCACGCACCAGAACAACGCTGTGCTCTTGAAGGTTGTGCCCGATTCCCGGAATATAGGCGGTTACCTCTACACGGTTACTCAAGCGTACACGGGCATATTTCCTGAGGGCGGAGTTCGGTTTCTTCGGTGTCATCGTGCCCACACGAGTACAAACTCCGCGCTTTTGAGGGGCGTTCAAATCTGTTTCCTCTCTCTTCAGCGCGTTAAACCCTTTTTGCAGGGCCGGAGATTTCGAAGTGTAAACCTTCGCCTTGCGGCCTTTGCGAACTAGTTGGTTAATTGTTGGCATTCATCGCACCTCCTTCCTTTATACTTTCTATTTCCTTGCAGCAAGCCCACAGATCCAGGTGAATCATAAAAAAGCAAAGGAAAGTTTTTGCCCGCAGAAGTACACCATGAAACACTCCGTTTCCGGTGTGCTTCATATAAGGCCTTCCGTTAACAAAAACATATCTATCCTTCATTCACCACTGCAGCCATGGCAGCACCCACTTCGATCCCGCATGCTTTTCCAAGCATTTTCATAGAATCGACATAGGTTACTTTAACCCCCATTTTTTTGCAGAGGTTTACCATTTTCGTTGTTATGCGCGGATCGGCGTCCTTGGCAATAATGACCTCTTCGGCTTTACCAAGCTCCACCATCCTTGTCGCTTGCTTGGTGCCAACGATTAAATGATTTGCCTGCTTAACTTTATCATAAGACATGATTAACTCGTATCCTCCAAAGTACAGGTGAGATCAAATAGGCACACTCCGATATAATATCACTTCAAAAAAACTGTGTCAAGAAAGTTCATGCATGTAATTTCATGAACTTTCTTGACTATCTGGAAGTATTAATTCTGGCTCAATGCAACCTCGCTGCCCGCTTCGGGATCCAAGCCGTTCTCTACAGCCTCATCGCCTTCGGGCTCCGTTACCGGCGCATTCGGATCCATGATGCGTACATTCCGGTACCGCGCCATTCCTGTTCCGGCAGGAATCAGCTTACCGATAATGACGTTCTCCTTAAGACCGAGCAATTGGTCCACCTTGCCCTTGATGGCGGCATCCGTAAGGACACGGGTCGTCTCCTGGAAGGATGCGGCCGACAAGAAGGAGTCGGTCTCCAGCGAAGCCTTGGTGATTCCAAGCAGTACAGGTCTGGCCACTGCAGGCTCAAGCCCGTTAAGCAGCGCTTCACGGTTGGCCGCTTCGTATTCATGGATATCCACATACGAACCCGGCAAGAGCGGTGTATCTCCGGAATCGACGATACGGATCTTACGCAGCATCTGGCGGATCATAACCTCGATATGCTTGTCGTTGATTTCAACGCCTTGGTTCCGGTATACGCGGTGAACTTCTTGCAGAATATAATTCTGAACGCCGCGTATTCCTTTAATCCGCAGCATATCCTTCGGATCGATCGAGCCATCCGTCAGCTCGTCTCCGGCTTCCACCGTCTGTCCCTTCGTTACCCGGATTCGGGAACCGAAGGTTACGGAGTACACCTTGGTCTCCGCCTCGCCCTGGACTTCAATCTCCCGGCGATCTTTGGCTTCGCGGATATCCTTGATCACGCCGTCGACTTCGGTGATGATCGCCTGACCTTTCGGATTCCGGGCCTCGAACAGCTCCTGAATCCGCGGCAAACCTTGAGTAATATCGTCTCCGGCTACTCCCCCGGTGTGGAACGTACGCATCGTCAGCTGCGTTCCAGGCTCCCCGATCGATTGTGCGGCGATAATTCCGACTGCTTCACCTATTTCAACGAACTGACCTGTTGCCAGGTTGCGTCCGTAGCATTTCTTACATACTCCGTGCTTGGCACGGCAGCTCAGCACCGAACGGATTTGCACCTTCTCCACCCCGGCACGTACGATCTGATCGGCAATGGACGCCGTGATCATCTCGTTCCGTCCGACAATGATCTCACCGGTTTCCGGATGTCTTACCGTCTCGAAGGAATACCTTCCCTCAATCCGGTCGTACAGATCCTCGATGACCTCTTTACCGTCCTGAATTTTGGTGACGACAAGACCTTTGTCCGTGCCGCAATCCTCTTCACGGACGATAACATCCTGAGCCACGTCAACCAGACGGCGTGTCAGATAACCCGAGTCTGCGGTACGAAGCGCCGTATCCGACAATCCTTTCCGGGCACCGTGCGTGGAGATAAAGTACTCCAGAACGGTAAGTCCTTCCCGGAAGTTGGACTTGATCGGCAACTCGATGATCCGTCCGGACGGGTTAGCCATCAAGCCGCGCATTCCGCCGAGCTGGGTAATCTGGGATTTGTTACCCCGTGCTTTGGATTCAACCATCATGTTGATGGAGTTGAATTTATCCAGCGATTTCATGAGGATGTCCGTAATGTCATCCTTGGCTTTACTCCAGATGCCGATGACGCGGTCGTACCGTTCTTCATCGGTGATCAGACCTCTGCGGTATTGGTTCGTGACGGTCAGTACCTTCTCTTCCGATGCCTTGATGATCTGGTCTTTCTCTTGAGGCACGGTTACGTCCGCCACGGCAATGGTAATACCGGCGCGAGTCGAGTAAGTAAAGCCCAGGCTCTTGATTTTATCAAGGATTACGGAAGTCTCCGTCGTATGGTAGCGGCGGAAGCATTCCGCAATGATGGCTCCGAGGTATTCCTTGCCTATAGCCGGCTTCTCCTCGGCCTGCATGATGCGCTCGCGGATGTCCACGCCTTTGTCGAACACGAAGTGCTCGTCGGATATTCCATTCAGCAAGTTAGCCTTGGAGGCTTCGTTGATATATGGGAAATCACTCGGGAAGATTTCATTGAATATAATTTTCCCGATGGTAGTAATCAGCATAGCATTTTGCTGCTTTTCCGTGAATGATGTCTTATTAAGGGCCTTGGCCGGAATCCCGACAACCGCATGCAGAGACGCAATTCCGCGCTGATACAGCGAGACGGCCTCATGAACGGATGCCAGTATCATACCCGCCCCGTTGGCTTCCTTGTTAGACATCGTCAAGTAGAAGCTTCCCAATACCATATCCTGAGACGGAGTAACGACAGGCTTTCCGTCTTTCGGGTTAAGAATATTGCCGGATGCCAGCATCAGAAGGCGGGCTTCCGCTTGAGCTTCTGCAGACAACGGAACGTGAACCGCCATCTGGTCACCGTCAAAGTCAGCGTTGTAAGCCGTACATACGAGCGGGTGAAGCTTAATGGCACGTCCTTCTACGAGAATAGGCTCGAACGCCTGAATTCCAAGTCTGTGCAGCGTAGGCGCACGGTTCAGAAGAACTGGGTGTTCTTTGATTACTTCCTCCAGAACGTCCCACACTTCCGCGCTGCTTCGCTCTACCTTCCGCTTGGCACTTTTAATGTTATGGGCCAGCCCTTTGTTCACCAATTCCTTCATGACGAACGGCTTGAACAGCTCCAACGCCATTTCTTTAGGTAATCCGCATTGATACATTTTCAGGCTCGGGCCTACAACGATAACCGAACGGCCCGAATAGTCTACCCGTTTACCAAGCAGGTTCTGACGGAAACGGCCTTGCTTTCCTTTAAGCATATGGCTTAAGGATTTCAGAGGACGGTTTCCGGGCCCGGTTACGGGACGCCCGCGGCGGCCGTTATCGATCAGGGCATCGACCGCTTCCTGCAGCATCCGCTTCTCGTTCTGAACAATGATATCTGGTGCACCCAGATCCAACAGGCGCTTAAGCCGGTTGTTCCGGTTAATAACACGCCGATACAGATCGTTCAGGTCGGAAGTCGCAAAGCGGCCACCATCGAGCTGAACCATCGGACGAAGCTCCGGCGGTATAACCGGGAGCACGTCGAGGACCATCCACTCAGGCAGGTTCTTGGAGTTGCGGAACGCCTCAATGACTTCAAGACGTTTAATCGCACGATTCCTGCGCTGACCCTGAGCGGTCTTGAGTTCTTCTTTAAGAGAATCTAATTCCTTCTCTATATCGATGTCCTGAAGCAGCTTCTTGATCGCTTCAGCACCCATTCCCGCCTGGAAAGCATATCCGTATTTCTCGCGGTAGCTGCGGTATTCCTTCTCCGATAGCAGCTGCTTCTTCTCCAGCGGCGTATCTCCCGGATCGGTCACGACATAGGAGGCGAAATAAATCACTTCCTCCAAGGAACGCGGCGACATGTCCAAAGCCAGGCCCATCCGGCTCGGAATGCCCTTGAAATACCAGATGTGGGAGACAGGAGCAGCCAGCTCAATATGGCCCATCCGCTCACGGCGAACCTTCTGACGGGTGACCTCTACACCGCATCGGTCACAGACGACTCCTTTATAGCGGACCCGCTTGTATTTACCGCAATGACACTCCCAATCCTTGGTCGGTCCGAAGATCTTTTCGCAGAACAACCCTTCTTTCTCGGGCTTTAACGTTCTGTAGTTGATCGTCTCCGGCTTTTTGACTTCCCCTCGCGACCAGGAACGAATCTTCTCAGGCGATGCCAATCCGATCTTCATATACTCAAAGTTGTTAACGTCGATCAAGGAGCAACCCTCCTTAGAAATGTGCATTACTCTTCAAACTAGCGACCGTGTGTCGTCCAAAGCTGAAACCGGGCTATTCTACGCCCAGTTCAGCTCCTTCCAGATTGAGGTTGAGCTTGTCACTGCCCGTGTCATCCTCATCATCTATTTCCTTCATTTCGATTTCTTCTTCGTTCTCAGTCAGGATCTTGACGTCCATACCCAAGCTTTGCAGCTCTTTGATCAATACTTTAAACGATTCAGGAACACCTGGCTCCGGCACATTCTCGCCTTTGACAATGGATTCGTAGGTTTTCACCCGGCCGACCACGTCATCGGACTTGACCGTAAGGATTTCCTGAAGGGTATAGGCCGCGCCATAAGCCTCCAGCGCCCATACCTCCATCTCACCGAACCGCTGTCCGCCAAACTGCGCCTTACCACCCAGCGGCTGCTGGGTAACGAGGGAGTATGGCCCTGTGGAACGGGCATGGATCTTATCATCGACCATGTGCGCCAGCTTGATCATGTACATGACGCCAACGGTGACCTCGCGTTCGAACGGCTCTCCTGTCCGTCCGTCGTAGAGAATGGTCTTACCGTTCCGCTGCATTCCGGCTTCTTCCATCGTATCGAATACGTCATACTCGGTGGCTCCATCAAAAACAGGGCTCGCGGTATGAATGCCGAGCAGCTTGGCTGCCATCCCGAGGTGAACCTCCAGAACCTGACCGATATTCATCCGGGAAGGAACCCCAAGAGGGTTCAGAACAACTTCTACAGGCGTTCCGTCCGGCAGGAAAGGCATATCCTCCTCAGGCAGAATCCGGGCCACAACCCCTTTGTTCCCGTGACGTCCGGCCATCTTGTCGCCCTCGGAAATCTTCCGTTTCTGAGCGATATATACCCGTACAAGCTGGTTGACTCCAGGAGGCAGCTCATCGCCATTCTCCCGGGTAAACACTTTAACGTCAACGACGATTCCGTCTGTTCCGTGCGGCACTCTTAAGGAGGTGTCTCTGACTTCACGTGCCTTCTCACCGAAGATCGCGTGCAGCAGGCGCTCCTCTGCAGTCAGTTCCGTTACCCCTTTAGGAGTGACTTTCCCGACCAGAATGTCCCCGGCGCCAATTTCCGCACCGACCCGAATAATTCCCCGTTCATCCAGATTCTTCAACGCCTCTTCCCCGACGTTAGGAATATCCCGGGTGATTTCTTCCGGTCCGAGCTTGGTATCCCGCGCCTCGGACTCGTATTCCTCAATATGAATAGACGTATACACGTCTTCCTTAACCAGTTTCTCGCTCAGCAGAATGGCATCCTCGTAGTTATAGCCTTCCCATGTCATGAACGCTACGACAACGTTACGGCCGAGAGCCAATTCGCCCTGCTCGGTGGAAGGACCGTCCGCCAGAATATCTCCGACTTTGACGATATCCCCGCGCTTGACGAGCGGCCGCTGGTTGATGCAAGTCCCTTGGTTAGAGCGGAAAAATTTGTGCAGCTTATACTTGATAAGATCTCCGCTTACCTTCTTGCCATCTATGGTCTCCTGGCGGCGAAGCCAGATTTCATTCGCGGAAGCTTTCTCGATTACACCATCGTGCTTGGCAACGACACAGACTCCCGAATCTTTAGCCGCTTTATGCTCCATACCGGTTCCGACTAACGGAGCTTGCGGAACGAGCAAAGGCACCGCTTGCCGCTGCATGTTCGAACCCATCAGCGCACGGTTCGAGTCGTCGTTCTCCAGGAACGGAATCAACGCCGTCGCTACAGATACAACCTGCTTAGGCGAAACGTCCATATAGTCAACCCGATCGCGCGGAAGAGTCAGAATATCATCCTTATAGCGGATAATTACGTTCTCGTTCACGAACGTACCTTCCGGAGACAGCTCCGCATTCGCCTGGGCAATAACGTAATTATCTTCCTCATCGGCGGTCAGATAGGCAATCTTGTCCGTGACGACTCCCGTTTGCGGATCCACCCAACGATACGGAGCCTCAATAAAGCCGTATTCGTTGATTCTCGCAAAGGTTGACAAAGAGTTGATCAGACCGATGTTCGGTCCTTCCGGCGTCTCAATCGGACACATCCGTCCATAGTGAGAGTGGTGAACGTCCCGAACCTCCAGCCCGGCGCGTTCTCTTGTCAATCCGCCAGGTCCCAAAGCAGAGAGACGGCGCTTGTGCGTCAGCTCAGCCAGCGGGTTCGTCTGGTCCATAAACTGGGACAGCTGAGAGCTGCCGAAGAACTCCTTGATCGAAGCGATCACCGGACGAATGTTAATCAGCGCTTGCGGCGTAATGACATTGGCATCCTGAATGGACATCCGCTCCCGCACAACACGTTCCATCCGGGACAGACCGATCCGGAACTGGTTCTGCAGCAATTCTCCGACAGACCGGAGACGGCGGTTGCCCAGATGGTCAATATCATCCGTACTGCCGATACCATGAAGCAAATTAATAAAGTAGTTAATGGAGGAAATAATATCGGCAGGCGTAATATGCTTTACTGATTTATCAATATTCCCGTTGGAGATGACCTTGATGACCTTGCCATCTTCATAAGGGGAGAATACGTCAATGCATTGCAGCGGAATATCATCCGACTCGGTTACCCCGCCATTTACCGGAAACTCCTTCAAATTGACGCCTTCTTCCAAATAAGGAAGAATTTTGTCCAGGAGTCTGCGGTCAAGCATTTGGCCCGTCTCTGCAATAATCTCACCCGTTTCGGGGTCGAACAGCGTTTCAGCAAGGCGCTGGTTGAACAGACGGTTCTTGATATGAAGCTTCTTATTGATCTTGTAACGTCCGACATTAGCCAAATCGTATCTTTTCGGATCAAAGAATCTGGCTACGAGCAAGCTCTTGGCGTTATCCAACGTCGGCGGCTCGCCGGGACGCAATCTCTCATAGATTTCGATCAAAGCTTTTTCCGTGGAATCCGTATTATCCTTGTCCAGCGTATTACGGATGTACTCATCTTCGCCGAGGAGGTCGAGTATTTCGGCATCCGTGCCGAAACCAAGAGCTCTCAGCAGAACGGTTACCGGAATTTTCCGAGTCCGGTCAATCCGCACATAGATGATATCCTTGGCGTCTGTTTCCAGCTCCAACCAGGCCCCCCGGTTGGGAATAACCGTAGCCGTATAGGTGGTTTTGCCGTTTTTATCAACTTTCGTACTAAAATAGACACTAGGGGAGCGTACTAGCTGACTGACGATTACCCGTTCCGCCCCGTTAATAATAAAAGTGCCTGTTTCCGTCATCAGAGGGAAATCCCCCATGAACACTTCCTGTTCCTTAACCTCACCCGTCTCTTTGTTAATAAGACGGACCTTCACCCGGAGAGGAGCTGCATAAGTGACATCCCGCTCTTTGGCGTCGTCGACCGTATATTTGGGCTCGCCCAAACTATAGTCGATAAACTCCAAAACCAAGTTTCCCGTGAAATCTTGAATTGGCGATATGTCTTGAAACATCTCCCGAAGGCCTTCCTCCAGAAACCAATCGTATGATTTCTGTTGAATTTCGATCAGGTTAGGAATCTCCAGCACTTCATTAATACGTGCATACGACCTGCGTGTGCGTCGACCATATTGAACAAGATGACCCGCCAACATTCTTCACCCCTCGTGACTACTCAAATTATGTTGCTAAAACTTCCGGAGCCTGTTCATAGAGAACAACTCCGCTCACCAAGCTATATAAGACGGTCAAATCTGGAGCGAATGAAGCATAGTCTCTTATATAGCGAAAAGACATCTAACGAGGCCCCTTTCGCAGTAGAAAGCGGCCGCATGAGAAGCGGTTAACGCGGAAAGAACTGCTCCGGATCCCTCTGAATCCTTAACCCTTCCGCTGTATAGGAAAACTCCTCTCGGAGTATTTCGAGGATGAGCGACCGCACTAGAGGAAATTGACCGCTCCCGAATTTCAGATCCGCTTAATTTAAGGCGAACCCCTTTCGAGTTGTCGAGAAAAGCTGTAGTATAGAGGAACGACCGCCCTCGATATAGCTTCAACAGAGCTTTTCTTAACATCAAAATAGAATTTGAAGTCGTCCGGAAAGCAGATACCTACAAATTCTACCGCGGGCAAAAATACTACTCATTATTTAAGTCCCTCTTAAGCGGTCATCGGAAAGTCGTTCACGAACATCTGATGAACAAAACCTTTCCGATGGAATAAACTAGAAAAAGCTTCATTAGAAGCCTTCCTTTTTGAACTTTTTCCAAAAAAGCCCAGTCGTAATTCTCTCTGTATTTCATTATGCCCTTAGTAAATATCCCATAATCTTCAAAACGGCAGATTGGACTAAATCTTTCCATTTCTTGTCCTTTGGGTAAAAAAATATCGCACCTCTCTTCCGCAATTCTGTAGAAGATAAAAAATGCTTGACATTTTAATTAACTAAAGACATAAAGCCTATTTTATGCTGACATTTTATAATAATAACATATCTGGAGAGTAGAGTCAATGAAGGAAGCAAAAAAGACTTCATAACTACTCCTTTTCTTTAAACGGCGATCCATGAAAATAACTACAGATTTTCAAATGCTCCATTTAAACCTTTCTAACCCGACTCAACCGAAAACCATTTGTTATCAGACGGTTTTGGTCGCTTTAAATATACGGTACCCTTTATCCTTGGTTATTTCCTCCACCTGACCAAACATTTCTTCCAGCTTCAGCTTAGCGGAAGGAGCTCCCTGCTTTTTCTGAATAACCACCCACAACTGTCCGGAAGGAAGCAAACAATGATACGCCTGTTCGAAAATTTGATGAACGACCGCCTTGCCCGCACGTATGGGAGGGTTCGTCAGAATGCAATGAAACCGGTCATCCAATACCTGTTCCAGCATGTTGCTTTGCATAACTTTAACGTTGGCCAAGCCATTACGTCTTGCATTCTCACGAGCTAACTCAACGGCGCGCTCGTTAATATCGATCATCGTCACCGATCCAAGGCTCACCTCTGCCGCCACAGCGATACCGATCGGACCGTAGCCGCAGCCGACATCCAGCACCTTGGCATCTTCCGCAACTTCCACCGACTCGATCAGCAATCGGCTTCCGAAATCAATCGCGTTCTTCGAGAAGACCCCGGCATCCGTAACAAATTGAAAATCCCGGCCCCGCAGGCTTTGTCTAATCATTCGCAAATCGTGAGCGGCGACCGGTTTCGGCGTATAGTAGTGATCGGACATCTAAATTCCTCCCTGCATCGGTGATTAGTTCATCCCTTTATTTCCAAATCCGGTGCCGATCCGGGATAACCGCATCCACGCCGACTAAGGAAAGACCCTTTGAAGAACAAACTTCAAAGGGTCCATATAGGAAACTGCATTATTTTACTTCAACAGTTGCTCCTGCTTCTTCCAGCTTAGCTTTGATAGCTTCAGCATCTTCTTTGGATACTTTCTCTTTGATCGGCTTCGGTGCGCCGTCAACCAGATCTTTAGCTTCTTTCAGGCCAAGACCAGTGATTTCGCGAACCACTTTGATAACGTTGATCTTGGATCCGCCGGCATTAGCCAGGATTACGTCGAATTCGCTTTGCTCTTCAGCTTCAGCAGCAGCACCGGCTCCGCCGATAACCGCTACAGGAGCGGCAGCCGTTACGCCGAATTCTTCTTCAATTGCTTTAACCAGGTCGTTCAGTTCCAAAACGGACATGCCTTTAATGGCTTCTAAAATTTGCTCTTTACTCATGGTTAAACCTCCAATATAGTATAATATCTTATCCTTATCGTTTCTTCCGTCAGCTTAAGCTTCCGCTCCGCTCTCCTGCTTCTCCGCCACAGCTTTAACTGCAAGCGCGAAGTTGCGGACAGGCGCTTGAAGCACGCTGAGCAACATGGACAGAAGACCTTCTCTGGAAGGAAGATCCGCCAGTTCCTTGATCTGGCTGATGTCCACGATTTTGCCTTCGACAATACCCGCTTTAATGCTCAGCTTGTCGTTCTTCTTGGCAAAATCGGACAAAATCTTGGCAGGTGCGACGACATCCTCTTTACTGAATGCAATCGCTGTTGGTCCCGTCAGAGCGGTGTCCAGCTCCGTCAGTTCAGCTTCTGCCGTAGCACGGCGTACCAACGTATTCTTAAGGACCTGGAATTCCACTCCCGCTTCACGCAGCTGCTTACGAAGCTCGGTTACCTGGGCCACATTCAAACCGCGATAGTCTGCTACGATCGTACAACTGCTTTCGCGAAGCTTGCTTACCACCTCGGAAACCAGCTGTTGTTTCTGTTCACGAACTTTTGCATTACCCATCTGTTACACCTCCTGGTACTTAGTTGCTAGGATGGAGCGTTACAAATAGAAAAGCCTTCGCAGACAGTACGAAGGCATGATGATTCGAGATTCCGTAACGAAATACGAAACTATATCATAACACCTCGGCAGGAAATTAAGCTTGCAATAAGCACCTGCTGTCTACGGCAGCATATTCAATTTCAGAAAACCTCACTTAGAGTAGCATAGATGACTGTTTGAAGTCAACCGCTTATCTAAAAGATTGAAGGTTTAATTTCACGCTCGGCCCCATAGTGGACGAAATCGCTGCGCTCTTCAAGTAAACCCCTTTAGCCGCAGCAGGCTTGCTTCTGACCAGTGCTTCGACTAATGCACGCAGGTTCTCGGTCAGCTTCTGTTCGTCGAAAGAAACTTTCCCTACAGGCGCATGAATTTGTCCTGCTCTGTCAAGACGGTACTCAATCTTACCGGCCTTGATTTCCTGGACAGCTTTCGCTACGTCGAAGGTTACGGTTCCCGCTTTCGGGTTCGGCATCAGACCTTTCCCCCCGAGCAACCGTCCCAATTTCCCTACTTCACTCATCATGTCCGGAGTTGCCACACAGACATCGAATTCGAACCAGCCTTGTTGGATTTTGTTGATCATGTCCTGATCGCCTACAAAATCAGCGCCGGCGCTTTCGGCTTCCTTGGCTTTCTCTCCTTTGGCAAAAACCAAAACCCGCTTGGTTTTACCCGTACCGTGCGGCATAACAACTACGCCGCGAACCGCTTGGTCCTGCTTCTTGGGGTCAACTCCCAGACGCACGGCAACTTCTACTGTCTCATCAAATTTAGCAGAGGCCATCTTCTTCACAAGAGCAACAGCTTCCGCAGGCTCATATTGAGCATCTGCATCAACCAGCTTGACTGCCTCCGAATATTTCTTACCATGTTTAGGCATTTGGTTTCCTCCTTCGTGGTATTAACGGATAATCCTCCCACGGTTATGCGGATAATTACCGCCACTTATTGCATTCATTATTGCGGGAAGCATTCGGTAAATCTTAATCTTCAATCTTGATTCCCATGCTGCGGGCAGTTCCTTCTACCATACGCATAGCGGCTTCCACCGATGCAGCATTCAAATCAGCCATTTTGGATTCGGCGATTTCACGAACTTTGTCGCGTTTTACCGTTGCTACCTTAACCTTGTTAGGCTCGCCGGAGCCTTTCTCGATTCCTGCTGCTACACGCAACAGTACGGCTGCCGGAGGAGTTTTGGTTACGAACGTGAAAGAACGGTCTTCGAAAACAGACAGCTCTACCGGAATAACCAAACCAGCCTGATCGGCCGTACGAGCGTTAAATTCCTTACAGAATGCCATGATGTTGACACCTGCTTGACCTAGAGCCGGACCTACTGGCGGAGCCGGATTAGCTTTACCAGCGGGAATTTGCAGCTTAACGACTTTGATTACCTTCTTTGCCATGTGAGACACCTCCTTGCACGTAGTGTGGTCTAACGGGATGTTTCCCTCCCACCAATGAAGGCCTATCCCAATCCAGATAGACCTGGCATAACCTTATGAGAAGAAGAGAACAAGCGAAGAGCACCCGGCCGGGTTCTCTACAGTTTCTCCACCTGATGGAAGTCAAGCTCCAACGGGGTTTCTCTTCCAAACATGTTTACATGCACCTTTAGCTTACTTTTGTCAGGCAAAATCTCCTCAACGGATCCCACAAAATCGGCAAAAGGACCCACTTTAACACGAACCGTCTCTTTCAAGTCAAAGTCAATCTTCGGCTTAGGCTCTTCCATTCCCATATGCTTCAGAATAGAATCCACTTCTTCCGGCAACAGTGGAATCGGCTTGGAACCGGAACCTGTAGAACCGACAAAACCAGTCACCCCCGGCGTGTTGCGAACCACATACCAGGAATCGTCCGTCTGGATCATCTCTACAAGAACATAACCGGGATACACTTTGCGCATGACGGTTTTCTTCTTGCCGTCTTTGTTGACTACTTCTTCTTCCATCGGAACAAGCACGCGAAAGATCTTGTCCATCATGTTCATCGATTCGACGCGCTTCTCCAGATTGGCCTTAACCTTGTTCTCGTAGCCGGAATAAGTGTGAACAACGTACCATCTTTTTTCCATAAAGGTCACCCCGGTCCCTATTCCGTTATCAAACGGACTATATTGGAAATCCCAAGGTCGAGAATAGTAAAGTAGATCGTTACGAAAATAACGGTAACCAACACGACAAGAGTATAGCTCACCATTTCTTTACGATTGGGCCACTTGACTTTCTTCAGCTCAGCCCAGCTATCCGCAAAGTAGGAAAAGGTGGAGCCGAAGCCTCGCTTGATTCTACCTAAAAAAGCCATTGCTGCACCCCCACTGCTTACCTTGTTTCGCGATGAAGCACGTGTTCATTGCAAAACTTGCAATATTTCTTCATCTCCATGCGGTCCGGATGGTTCCGCTTGTTCTTATTGGACGTATAGTTACGCTGTTTACAGTTAGTACATGCCAACGTAATGATTACCCGCATGATCACACCCCCCTGGTAGACAACCTTCTTAATAAAGAACCCCCGATTGTCTGAGGAGAGCCTGACAATTTAGGGTTACTGAATTAATTTATCATACCGCGATTTTCATGTCAAGGAATGGATCATTACCATTATTCTCTTACCTAAGGATTAGTAAACCTAGAACTCCAATATTTACATATGTACTATAATTTATACTAGGATAACCCTACAAAGTGACGAGCATTGCCTTAGCAAGCTTTTCCGCCAGAGATGTTTAACTGGATTTCATACAGCTAGTTCCTCTGTAGCGAAAGTCGGTAACTAAGTGGAAAAACCGCAGCTCATTTGTGCAAAACGGGCGATTTCAGCAAGAAACAACGATTCTAAATGCAGTTTTCCATTTTACTTTAATCACTTTCTACCATTCGCTTGATTTTACCTGCACAAATTTACATATAGAGGCTATCGATTCATTGTGGGAAAGGCGTTCAACAGGATACTGTACCAGTAAAAAGTCCAACAGCGAAAACGTAACGGAACTGGAAGACCCTATTTCGTAAAATAGGCGCTTTTTTTAGACTAACGGACACCGTTGCGCTTATTGCCTAGAATTCTCCTACTTCCGCGAACATTTCTTGGGAATAAGGTCATCTGGTTCCGTTAAAATTACCGAAAGGCCCTTTTGGTACGATTAAGTTCTCTGGGGTCCGTTAAAACCAAACTGCGTAGGATTTTCGCATGACCTTTGGTCATCTTGAAGATGAATAACCCGGTATTGAGGCGGCCACTTTCTAACGGGGTAAAAAAATAACTTTCCGCCCAACATGGCTAGAAAGCTATTCGTTACATATTGTCCCTGACTTCCAGGTATTTCTCCAGCTTGCGCTTTACCCGTTGAAGAGCGTTATCGATAGATTTCACATGGCGATCCAGATCTACCGCGATCTCCTGATAGGAGCGTCCGTCCAGATAGAGCATCAGCACCCTGCGCTCCAGCTCGCTCAGAATTTCACTCATCTTATCTTCCAGTCCGAAGAATTCCTCCTGATTGATGATCAGTTCCTCCGGATCGGTTACTCTGGAACCGCAAATAACGTCCAGCAGCGTCCGGTCGGAATCTTCGTCATAGATAGGCTTGTCCAACGAAACATAAGAATTAAGCGGAATGTGCTTCTGACGTGTGGCGGTTTTGATCGCGGTAATAATTTGGCGGGTAATGCATAATTCTGCAAACGCTTTAAACGAGGCCAGCTTGTCTCCCCGGAAATCGCGAATCGCCTTGTATAATCCGATCATGCCTTCCTGAACAATGTCTTCACGGTCAGCGCCAATCAAAAAGTAAGAGCGGGCCTTCGCCCGTACAAAATTTTTGTACTTGTTGATCAAATATTCCAGTGCGCCACTGTTGCCATCACGAACCGCTTCGACGTTGTCCTCGTCGCTTTTGAGCTCATAGATATCGCTTCTCAAATCATTGAGGTCAACATTCACGAACAATCCCTCCGGCCTGGCCAATTCGGCATCTCTCTAAACAGAGATAGGTTAAGTATACATTAGGGCCTAATGACCGTCAATGAGAAAAAGCCGTTATTATGGACTTTTCCCGGGGATGACGCGCTAAGAATCCCCTCTCCTCCATTTTTCGAACAGCTGTTTCATCTCAGGAGTCAGGACCGCATCGAAGGAATTCCGCTTGCCCCGCTCCGTCTTCTCCAGCTCCCGGCCGATGTCCTGCTGGCTCTGTCTGACCTTCACCAGCAGCTCCCTGGCGGAAATTCTTAGCGCCCCTTTGCCGAAAATAACATGCTGCTCCACCATATCCGAGGTGGCAACATAAATCCTGTTTCTTCTCCCTATCAGGTCGTTGACCAGCCTTTCGATCAGCTCATCAGCGGTCTCTTTTTCTTTCGTATAGAAGATTTTCAGCCGTCTCTGTTCGGTCTTCACCGCCAGGCCGGGAACCCGATGGGCGTCAAAAACGATATATACCCGGATTCCCGAATAAGCCTGGTAATCGGCCAGAATATCAATCAGACGGTCGCGAGCCTCCACCAATTGAATGTCTTTCAGCTTCTGCAGCTCGGGCCAGGCCCCGATAATATTATATCCGTCTACAATCAAGTATTCGTTCATAGCGTCAACCGGAGGATAATTGGCCGATTCTCTGACGCAGCGCTTCGTACATGAGCACGGAAGCCGCTACCGAAGCGTTCAAGGAAGAGATACTGCCCAACATCGGCAGTTTGATCAGAAAGTCGCAATGTTCTCTTACCAACCTTCCAATCCCTTTGCTCTCATTCCCAATGACGATGGCCAGCGGCATGGTCAAATCCGCCTCGAACACCGTCTGTTCCGCGGAGCCGTCCGCACCGGCGACCCAGACTCCCCGCTCTTTTAACTCTTCGATCGTCTGGACCAGGTTGGTCACTTTGGCGACCGGAACATATTCAACGGCCCCCGCCGATATTTTGGACACCGTGGCGGTCAGTCCGACGGCCCGGCGCTTGGGGATGATGATCCCATGCACACCGGTACAATCCGCCGTTCTCAGGATGGCTCCCAAATTATGCGGATCTTCAATTTCGTCCAGAATAACGATCAATGGCGCCTGCCCCTTGCGTGCCGCAAGGTCCAAGATATCATCCACACTGGCATAGTCATACGCCGCAATCTGTGCAACAACCCCCTGATTCTGCACGTTAGGTACCAATTGATCCAGCTTGCGCCTGGCGGCGGTTTGCACGAGTATGCCATTGGCCTTGGCTTCCGCCATTATCGGTTGTACGTAGTGCTTCTGGGCATTGTCGGCAATCCATATTTTATGAATGGTCCGGCCGGAACGGATCGCCTCCAGCACCGAGTGCTTCCCCGCAATATATTCCTCCAAGCTAATCCCTCCTTCTGTCATGCTGCAGCTCGTCTGTCGAAGGGGACTCGCCGCCCTCCATGCCCAAGCTTAGATTAATGAGCTGAGAGAGCCTGTCCTCTCTGCCAAGACAATATAAGTATCCAACGAGACATTCCAGCGCCGTACTGTGACGATAGACAAGAATATCCGTATTTTTGGGGGACGTGCCCGATTTCGCATTGCGTCCCCGGCGGACGACATCGGCTTCTTCCTCCGTCAGCACAGGCTGCCATCGCTCCAGCGCCAGAGCTTGGGCCTTCGCCGACACATATCGGGTCGCCTGCTTATGAAGCTGATTCGGGCGGAAATTGGCGCGTGATGCAAGATGCTGACGAACCGCCAGCTCATAGACGGCGTCACCGATATACGCCAGAACCAGCGGGTTCATCAGTTTGGGATCGGCCCCCCCGGGGTATTGGAACAATGAATGTTTGGTCATAGAATCACTCATTTCCGGCGCCAGCGAATTCCTTGAGGTGTATCCTCGAGAATGATGCCCTTCTCCGTCAGCAAATCCCGAATTTCATCGGCCCGGGACCAATTTTTCGCCGCTCTCGCTTCCGTCCGCTCTTGAATAAGCTGCTCGATTTCCTCATCCAGCAGTTCTTCCTGCCTTTCTTGAACGATCCCGAGGATTTGATTCATCTCTGCAAACCGCTGCTTGACCAGCTCCAGAGATGCTAGAGTTACTTGTTCCTTCTGAAGATACCGGTTTGTCTCCGTAACAAGGTCGAACATAACGGTTATAGCGTCTGCCGTATTGAAATCGTCATTCATCTTCTCGACAAAATCGGCATGTGCCTTCTTGACCGCCTCGGCTATCGTTTCGTCAACCTCTCCCTCCGAGGCATCCTTAAGACGGTAGTCGAGATTAGCCAGGCAATTTTCAATCCGCTCCAACCCTGCGGCAGCCTGCCGAATAGTGTCCTCGCTGTAATTCAACGGGTGGCGGTAATGCGTGGCCAGCATGAAGAAGCGGATCACCTGCGGCCGGACAGTTTGCAAAATTTCCCGAACATTCAGGCCGTTGCCGAGTGATTTCGACATTTTCTCATTATTGATGTTCAAGTAGCCATTATGCATCCAATAGTTGGCAAGGGGCTTGCCGTGAAGTGCCTCGGATTGGGCCACCTCGCATTCATGATGCGGAAACTGCAGGTCCTGACCGCCTCCATGGATGTCGATCGTTTCCCCCAAATATTTTCTGGCCATGGCGGAGCATTCGATATGCCATCCCGGACGCCCGTCGCCCCAAGGGCTGGGCCAGGAAATCTCGCCAGGCTTGGCCTGCTTCCATAACACGAAATCTTTAGGGTCTTCCTTCCTCTCATCCACTTCCACCCGAATACCGGATTGCAGCTCCTCGATATTCTGGTGAGACACTTTTCCGTATTCCGGGAAACGGTGTACGCGGAAATAAACATCTCCCCCGCTCTCATAAGCGAAGCCCTGCTCTACCAACTCGGAAATAAAGGAGATAATTTCCGGAATGTTTTCGGTCACTCGCGGGTGCAGCGCTTCTTCCACTCCTAGAGCTTTCGCATCCTCGATGAAGGCTTCTATAAATTTATCCGCCACTTCCGGTACGGTGGAGCCGGTTTCTGCCGCTCTACGGATCAGTTTATCGTCAACATCGGTAAAATTGCTGACATACTGAACATCGTATCCAAGATAAGCCAAATATCGTCGAACGGTGTCGAATACGATCAGCGGGCGGGCATTGCCTATATGGATATAATCATACACCGTCGGACCGCAAACATACATTGTCACTTTGCCGGGGCTCAACGGAACGAAAGTTTCCTTCGCTCTGGTCAATGTATTATAGATTTTCAATCCCATTGTCAGGCTCCTCCATTCATTCTCTTCTGTTCTTCCAATTGTTCCCGCAGCTCCTCAATTTGCCGCTGCAGCTGCTTGCAGGTATCGATCACCGGATCAGGGAGATTGCCGTGATCCAGCCGGTTGACACGCACTCCGTCGCGCTTGACGACCTTGCCCGGAATTCCGACTACCGTACAATTCGGGGGCACTTCGGACAGCACAACGGCATTCGCACCGATGATCGAGTAGTCGCCGACCGTAAAAGAGCCGAGAACCTTGGCTCCGGAAGAGACGACAACATGATTGCCGATGGTCGGATGACGCTTTCCTTTTTCCTTGCCTGTTCCTCCAAGGGTGACTCCCTGATAAAGGATAACATCGTCCCCTATCTCACAGGTTTCCCCGATGACAACCCCCATTCCATGGTCGATAAACAAGCGCCGGCCAATTTTCGCCCCGGGGTGGATCTCGATCCCGGTCATAAATCTAGAAAATTGAGAGATCATCCGGGCCAGCATAAACCATTTCCGCCTATAAAACCAATGGGCTATTCTATGAAACCAGACGGCGTGAAGGCCGGAATAGGTCAGCACCACTTCCAACACACTGCGCGCAGCCGGGTCGTTATCGAATACCGCTTGAATATCCGAGCGGATCGTACGAAACAAAGGAGTCACCTTCTTCCTCAATTCGACAATAATAATGTCGCCGCAATCCCCCATGAAACAAAAAAACTCTGCAGCGCCAAGGCTGCAGAGGCGTAAGATCACGCGGTTCCACTCTGCTTGGGCCCATTGACGCCGGCCATCGTACGGCTTCCGGCTTAGGACCCATCTTTCCGGTTTGGTATCGGGCACCACCCGGCACCATCTACCCTGCGCCAAAGGCAGCTCAATGGTGCTGTTCACAGGCGCATTTCCATAGGGAAGGGATGGACATCTTACAGCCGGCCCTCTACGGGCACCGGATGTCCTCTCTGGCAATCCCATTCCAAATGTACTCTCCTGATCAACACATTCACTCATATAAACTATAGTTCAGTATATCAAAAGGTTCCGAATTACGACAATAGCTTCTGCAATCGGTCCAAGACCTTATCCCGTCCAATTAAGTAGATGGTTTGATTCAGATCCGGCCCGTGCATCTGTCCGGTCAGGGCGACACGAATCGACATAAATAGCTGTTTCCCTTTGTAGCCTGTCTCCTTCTGCACCTGTTTCAGCATGGCTTTAACGGAATCCGGAGAGAATTCCTCGGCATTTCTTACCTGTTCAGCGAAGCCGGCCAAAACGACAGGCACATGCTCCTCCGCAAGCAATTCTTTAGCCTCGCCCTCATATTCCAGATGCTCCCGGAAGAACAGATCGGACAGTTCTACAATCTCTGCAGCATATCTCATCTGCTCCTGATACAGGCCGATGAGCTGAGAGGCCCACTCCTTCTCCGAATCGTTCAACGTCTCGGGCAGCTTGCCGGCTTTCTGAAGGTGCGGCAGCGTCAGTTCGACAATCCGCTCTTTGTCGGCTTTTTTGAAATAATGATTGTTCATCCAGTTTAATTTATCCATATCGAAGACGGCCGGACTCTTGGAGATTCGGTCCAGGCTGAACTGTTCAATCAACTGCTCCATGGAGAAAATCTCCTCTTCGCCGCCTGGGGACCAGCCGAGCAGGGTGATGAAATTAACGACTGCCTCCGGCAAATAGCCCAAATCTCTATATTGCTCGATAAACTGAATGATCGATTCGTCGCGCTTGCTCATCTTCTTGCGGTCCTGATTCAGGATGAGCGCAAGATGGGCGAAGCTCGGCGGCTCCCATCCCAATGCTCTGTAGAGCATGATTTGGCGCGGTGTATTGGACAGATGCTCTTCGCCGCGAATGACATGAGTAATGTTCATTAAGTGATCATCAAGCACTACGGCAAAGTTATACATCGGAATTCCGTCAGGACGAACAATGATGAAGTCGCCGATCCCGTTGGTCTCGAATTCGACCGTTCCGCGCACTTCATCTTCGAAGCGGATGACTTCATTCTCCGGAACCCGGAAACGAAGGGTAGGCTTCCTGCCTTCCGCACGATATTTCTCGGCCTGTTCTTCGGTCAGATGGCGGCATTTGCCCGAGTATCGCGGCATCTCACCGCGGGCCTCCTGGGCAGCCCGCTCCTGCTCCAGCTCCTCCTCAGTGCAGTAACAGTGATAAATCTTCTTATCCGCCAGCAATTGGTCGATATAAGGACGATACAGCGGCAGACGCTCCATCTGCCGGTAAGGCCCGTAATCGCCCCCGAGATCGACGCTCTCATCCCAGTCCATACCAAGCCAGCGCAGACCATTCAACTGGTTCTCCACCCCGGACTCGATATGCCGGGTCTGGTCCGTATCCTCGAACCGGATAATGAACCGTCCTTGCTTGCTGCGGGCGTATAGATAATTGAATAAAGCGGTTCTGGCGCCGCCGATGTGCAGATGACCGGTCGGGCTAGGCGCATAGCGAACACGAACATTAGCAGACATTGAAGTTAACCCCTCTCATCGAATCAGAACATAAAATATTTATGAGCTATCATAGCATATCTTTAACCAGGCAAACAACAGATTGTGCAGCTATTCCTTCCCCTCTTCCGGTGAAGCCAAGCTGCTCGGTCGTAGTGGCTTTGACATTAACCTGTTCCTCATCCGCTTCCAGCGCCTCGGCAATAATCTTGACCATCTGCGGAATATAAGGTGCCATCTTGGGCTTCTGAGCGATCAATGTGGCGTCCACGTTGCCGAGTCTATAGCCTCTCTCCTTCACTAGTGCCCAGACATCCTTCAGCAGCTTCAAGCTGTCCGCATCCTTGTAGGCCTCATCCGTGTCCGGAAAGTGCCTGCCAATATCGCCTAACGCCAGTGCCCCGAGGACCGCGTCGGTAATGGCGTGAAGCAGCACATCCGCGTCTGAATGCCCCAGCAGCCCTTTCTCATATGGAATGTCTACTCCCCCAATAATGCATTTGCGTCCGGCGACCAGCTGATGAACGTCGAAGCCATGTCCAACCCGAATCATGATTGCATCTCCCCTCTTCCCGATTGTATGAACCATTCCGCCCACCCCATATCTTCGGGTGTCGTAATTTTAATATTGGTATAGCTGCCTTCCACTACATGTACGGAATGCCCCGCCCGCTCCATTAACATGGCGTCGTCCGTGCCGACGAAACCGGCGGCGGCGGCCTGCTCATGAGCCTGAATCAGTGCAGACAGACGAAAAGCTTGCGGGGTCTGAATCGCCCACAAGCTTCGCCGATCCGGCGTCGATTCTATCGCTCCGTCCGCTCCGACCACTTTGATCGTATCCTTCACCGGAACAGCCAGAACAGCGGCTCCCGTCTCCCTGGCTTTGGCCAGGCATCGCAGGATATCCTGCCGGGACACGAATGGGCGGACCGCATCATGCACCAGCACCCACTCGACCGCCTCGGGCATTGCGCGGAGCCCCCGGAGGACCGAATGCTGCCGTTCAGTTCCCCCCGTGACGATCCGCTTGACCTTAGTCACCCCGTAATGGTCGACATAATCCCGACACCTTTCCAGGTCGGCTTGTCCAACTACAAGAACGATTGAATCAATCTCTTCTATTTGTTGAAAAGTCTGCAGCGTATGAACCAATACCGGTTTATCGCCCAGCTTCAAGTATTGCTTGCTCTCGGCGGTTCCCATTCGGGAACCCGTACCTGCCGCGACAATGATGACTCCTTGCTTGCCCATAGCTTCCCCCGCGCCCTGTTTTTCTCTCTATCATAACGCTTTATTGAGCTTTTTCCAACAATTTTGGCTTCGCAAAGATCATCCGCCCCGCAGAAGTCTGCAGAACGCTGGTCACCATCACTTCCGTCGTCATTCCGATATATTCTCTGCCGCCTTCCACAACAATCATCGTTCCGTCATCCAGGTAAGCGACGCCTTGACCGAATTCCTTGCCATCCTTGATGATTTGGATCATAATTTCTTCTCCCGGCAGCACAACAGGCTTAACCGCATTAGCCAAATCGTTAATATTGAGGACAGATACACCCTGGAGCTCGCATACTTTGTTCAGATTGAAGTCATTTGTAATCACTTTCCCCCTCAGCAGCTTGGCCAGCCGGACCAGTTTGCTGTCGACCTCCGAAATATCCTCGAAGTCCCCCTCATAAATAAGCACTTTCACTTCCAGCTCTTTCTGAATCTTGTTCAAAATGTCCAATCCCCTGCGCCCGCGATTCCTCTTCAGCAGGTCGGAAGAATCGGCAATATGCTGCAGTTCCTCCAGCACGAATTCGGGAATGACAAGAATTCCTTCAATAAAGCCGGTTTTACAAATGTCCGCTATCCTTCCGTCAATAATGACACTGGTATCTAAAATTTTATGTTCTTCCATCACCTGTTCTTCCGCAGCGGGGCCTTGACTAGAACGTATCTTGGAAAATAGAGAGGCGAACTCTTCAGTCTGCGAACTCCCCCAACGAAACCCGCCGATTCCCAGCAACAATGTGACTGCGATCGGCAGAACGCTTCCTCCACCGGCGGTCATTCGATTCAGGGCAGGGAACAGCAGAACGGCAATGATCAACCCGACGATCATTCCGGCAATGCCGGTTAACAGCTCGGTAAGGGGCATTTGCTGAGATTCACCCTCTCGCTGAAGAAGCCTCCTTCCCCCCCATCTAAGCAGTACGGCCAAGATATAACCGGCCGCTGCCCCCAAGCCTACCAACCAATACACCTGACCTTTAAGCTGTGCTTGACCCGTCAGGGACTCCAACCATGGAAGCGAGCCTTCACCCAAGTACAGATTCCATTGGAATCCCATAATACCACCGATGATTGCCGCCACAATTCCTATCCATAATTTCATTACTGCTTCACCTCCGAATATAATGAATTCTCTTTCTAGTAGTAATTATGTTCCAATTCATTCCACCCTAAACCTTTGGTTTTCGAGTTCTCTCACCCTTATTCTCAAATTGAAAACCAATCCTCCAATAAGCTATAATGATTTCCAAACACTAAACTTGATTGAGGTGGATGGAATGAACTCGCTCGATTTGAAGCAGTTCCAGGAACAAGTCTCCGAATTGTTGCTCCGACACCGAAGTTTGCTTGATGTTTTATCTAAATGCCAGCAATCCAACGCCGCAGTGCACCGCTCCGTCGTGAAGGCCGTAACCGAATGCGGGTGCATTGAGGTCAATGCCAAGAAACAGCAATACTCGGCCGAGATGTCTCTGAAGGACGCCAGTCAAACTCTGGATACTCACATTGCAGGACAGCTATGCGAAAATTGTCTGGAGGTTATTAGCGCAGAACTGGGGAAGAATCTGTTTTACACGGCTTCCCTGTGCAATTTGCTTCAAATCGATTTGCAGGAAATCGTCTCAGACGAATCCAAGAAATGCTCGACTCTCGGTTTTTTTAATCTATCGTAATATTTCCACTTATCGATCGGAATTTTCGAAGAGAAATAAAAAAAGCATTTATTTCCTGAGTTTCAGAAAATAAATGCTTTTTATTTTCGATATTTACTTGTCGCCGCCAGCTAGCGTCTTTTCCTGAAGCTTTGAAGCGTCCCATATAAAGCGTACAGCACAAGCGGGACGAATATAAGCTTGGATAACGGTCCGGGATAAGCAAAGGCTATTGCCGTAGCGGCAATAACGATCAAGGGTGCTAACCAAATGATCGGCTTCGGAACATTCACTTTCTTAAAGCTGGGGTATTTGATATTGCTGACCATTAAATAGGACAGAAGTACCGTACAAGCTACCAAAATATAAGGGTGAATTTCCTGATGGAACAAAGCCAGTGTACACAGAATTCCTCCGGCCGCAGGAATCGGCAGGCCGATGAAGTACCCCGGAATTCCCTCCACCACATTGAATCGGGCCAGCCTCAATGCTCCGCAAATAGGGAACAGCGCTGTTGTGATCCAGGCGGTAGGTGGATTCAAGCCGGAGAAAGCAACCACATACATAATAAAAGCGGGAGCTACCCCGAATGAAATGACATCTGATAACGAATCTAGTTCTTTGCCGAATTCGCTCTGAGCATTTAATGCCCTGGCGACTCTGCCGTCCAAACCATCCATAAGCATAGCAATAATAACCATAACAGCCGCGAGGCTTGGCTTATCGGTATAAACTAGAATAATGGCGATAATTCCCAGGAAAAGGTTCAACACCGTAAAGACACTGGGAAGGGATTTTTTAATCATTCCTTGACCACCTTTAGAATAGTCACCTAATCTTAAACATTTTACGGGAATTAAATATGTCTGTCAACAAACAACTGGCCTTGAATTCGTTTCAGACCTTCCTTGATCGCCCGGGCTCTCACTTCTCCAATTCCGTCTACTTCATCTAATTGCTCCGTCGTCGCGGTCAAAATGTGGGAAAAACTTTCGAACTGTTCTACCAAATTGGTAATAATGGGGGAAGGAAGTCTAGGAATTTTATGAAGCACCCGGAACCCTCGGGGCTGCACCTGTTCTTCCAATGTCGTGTTAGTAATGCTGTAGCCGAGAATGCGGGCAAGATGCTGGTGATCGAGCAATTCTTCGCTGGTCAGCTTGCGCAGAGCCGTGCGGATGTCTCTTACCTTCTCTTCGCTCAAATCTTTGCAATAATCCCTGATCAGAAGCGTCGATTCCTGTTCGGTATAAGCTACCAGTTCCTCGAGCTGCATGCGAATCAGCCGCCCCTCCGTTCCCAGCTCGTTGATATATTTCTTGATTTCTTCTTTGACCTTGAGTACCATCCCCACTCTTTGAAATACGTTGGTCACGTCATAAAGTGTCACCATTTCCTCAAATTCGGATGCTCCCAAATTTATCATCGCCTGATCCAGCACCGCTTTGTACTTCTCCAGCGTTTGAATAGCCTGGTTGGCCTTCGTCAGGATCACGCCGATATCTTTAAGCGAATATCGCATATTTCCTTGGTAGAGTGTGATGACGCGCCTGCGCTGGGAGATGGAAACGACCAGTTTGCCGGTTTGCTTGGCTACCCTTTCGGCCGTCCGATGCCTGATCCCCGTCTCCGTCGATGGAATGGAGGAATCGGGAATCAACTGCGTGTTGGCATATAAAATTCTTTTTAAATCTTCACTGAGAATAATAGCCCCATCCATCTTGGCCAGTTCATAAAGAAAATTCGGGGAGAAATCGCAATTGATCGAAAAGCCTCCGTCTACAATTTCCATAACCTCGGGACTATATCCAACAACAATTAATGCTCCTGTATTGGCACGCAGCACATTCTCCAATCCATCGCGAAAAGAGGTGCCGGGCGCCACCAATTGCAGAAGCTGATTCATCACATCCCGGTTTGTATCATCCTTACCCATGTTAGCCCCCCTAGTCACTATTGATCCTTCTATCGCATAGCCGCTGCCAAAGCTTCCGAGACGGTCGTTACTCCAACGATATCCATTTGACTTGGAGGTGTCCAGCCCTTCAGACTTTTTTCCGGCATGATGACTCTCTTAAATCCAAGCTTCTGAGCTTCCTTCACCCGTTGATCGATGCGTGAAACCCCTCTGACCTCTCCGGTCAGGCCGATCTCCCCGAACACGACTACGTCCGGTTCCACGGGATAATCGCGGAAGCTCGAGGCAATGCTGACGGCCGCCGCCAGATCGACAGCCGGCTCATCCAGCTTTACGCCTCCCGCTACATTCAAATAAACGTCCTGACTCTGCAGAACCAGTCCTATTCTCTTCTCCAATACCGCAATAATGAGCGATAGCCGGTTATGGTCAAAGCCGGCCGACATTCTTCGAGGCGACGGAAAATTGGTAGAGGCAACGAGCGCCTGAAGCTCCACAAGCACGGGACGGGTCCCCTCCATGCTTGCCGCAACGGCAGAGCCGGAAGCCCCTACCGGCCGCTCGGACAGAAATAACTCTGATGGATTATTCACTTCCGTTAATCCGCCTTCAGACATCTCGAAGATGCCGATTTCGTTGGTCGAACCGAACCGGTTCTTCACTGCCCTGAGAAGTCTGTACGTATGATGGCGTTCCCCTTCAAAATACAACACACAATCGACCATATGTTCGAGAAGTCGCGGTCCGGCAATCGCTCCCTCTTTGGTCACATGGCCTACAAGAACAGTCGCTATTCCTTTGACCTTAGCTATACGCATAAAGTGCGCAGTGCATTCGCGTACCTGAGCGACACTGCCAGGCGCTGAGGAAATAGCCGGGTGATAAACCGTCTGAATGGAGTCCATGACTAGAAAATCAGGCTTAACCTCATCAATGGCGGCCTGAATATGTTCGAAGTTAGTTTCGCAGAGAACGTACAGATCGGGAGAAGCGGCTGCAAGCCGGTCCGCTCTTAGCTTGGTTTGGCGGGCCGACTCCTCTCCGGATATATATAGCACGCGAAGCTTGTTGGCGGTTAAGGCGAAGGAAGTCTGAAGCAGTAAGGTAGACTTTCCTATCCCCGGGTCTCCGCCTACCAAAATAAGAGATCCCGGAACAATCCCTCCTCCAAGCACACGATTCAGTTCCCGGTTGTTGGTGTCTATCCGCGGTTCCCTTGTACTTTCTATATCTATGATTGGAACGGGCTTTTCTTTCGTCTGGAGCAGAGAAGAACCGATTCCCTGTGTTTTAATAACCGTCTCTATCTCTTCCACCATGCTGTTCCAGGCTTGGCATCCGGGGCATTTGCCCAGCCATTTGGCCGATTCGTAACCGCATTCCTGACAGCAAAATTTCGTCTTTTGTTTAGCCATTGGAGCCTTCTCCTATCTTCAAAAAAACACACATTCTATCAAAGTTTACCATGTCCTGCAATGTCCTTCAACGGTGTTCCCCTGTCCGTTGCTTATTCCTTCTTTAAATCATCGAAAAAAAGCCTCACTAACGGCTCATAGGCCGATTAGTGAGGCGTTTGGGAAAATGCAAACTTGAGCATCGCGGGTAACTCATTAGCCTATGTCGAAAGCGTCCTTATTCCGATGCCACGCCTGCAGGCTTCGATCGGGTTACGATCAGTTCCCCGTCTTTTTCATCTATAGATACGGTATCTCCCTTGGAGATGTTGCCTTTCAGCAATTCCTCCGAGAGACGATCCTCAATATGCTTCTGGATGGCACGGCGCAACGGTCTTGCTCCATAAGCCGGATCGTAGCCTTCGTTAGCCAGGAATTCTTTCGCCCCATCGGTCAGAACGAAGTCGACTTCCTGCTCCTTCAGTCGCTTCCGCAGTTCATCCGACATCAGGGTAACAATTTGCGCAATGTGCTCCTTATCCAGAGAGTGGAATACAATAATTTCGTCGATCCGGTTGAGGAATTCCGGACGGAAGCTTTTCTTCAGCTCGGACATCACTTTGTCCTTCATATTATTGTAATCCTTGTCGTTATCCCGGCTAACGGTAAATCCGAGGGAAGTGTTTTTCTTAATCATTTCCGCACCGACGTTCGAGGTCATAATGATCAAGGTATTGCGGAAATCGACTGTCCGTCCCTTGGAATCGGTCAACCGGCCGTCTTCCAGCACCTGCAGCAGAATGTTGAATACTTCTGGATGTGCCTTTTCAATCTCATCGAGCAGTACAACGGAGTAAGGCTTACGGCGTACTTTCTCGGTGAGCTGTCCGCCTTCATCATACCCGACATATCCCGGAGGAGCTCCGACCAGACGGGAGGTCGAGTGCTTCTCCATATACTCCGACATATCGATGCGTATGACGGCATTCTCATCGCCGAATAGAGATTCGGCAAGCGCCCTTGCCAGCTCTGTCTTTCCGACCCCGGTCGGTCCCAGGAAGATGAAGGAGCCCATCGGTCTCTTCGGGTCCTTCAGCCCTGCACGGGCTCTGCGAATGGCCCGGCTGACCGCCTTGACCGCTTCGGATTGGCCGATGACACGCGAATGAAGAATGTCTTCCATCCGGAGCAGACGCTCCGTCTCCTCTTCCTTCAGTTTGCTTACCGGAATCCCCGTCCAACTGGCTACAACCTGGGCGATATCCTCCGGAGTGACCTCGGAATCGGTTCTGCCCTGCTTCTCTTTCCAGTCGTTCTTGGTAATTTCCAGCTCTTCCCGCAGCTTCTGCTCGGTATCGCGCAGCGCAGCGGCTTTCTCGAACTCTTGGCTTTGAACTGCGGAGTCCTTCTCCTTGCGGATATTCTCCAGCTTGCTCTCCAGCTCCTTCAAATTCGGCGGTACCGTATAAGAGCGGAGCCTTACTTTAGAACCGGCTTCATCAATGAGATCGATCGCCTTATCCGGCAGGAAACGATCCGTGATGTACCGGTCGGACAATTTCACCGCGGCTTCAATGGATTCATTGGGGATCTTCACGCGATGATGCGCCTCGTACCGGTCTCTCAACCCGTGTAAAATTTGAATCGCTTCTTCAGGAGAAGGCTGATCCACCGTAATAGGTTGGAAACGTCTTTCCAATGCGGCGTCCTTCTCGATATATTTGCGATATTCATCTAGCGTCGTCGCCCCGATGCATTGCAATTCACCCCGGGCCAAAGACGGCTTTAGAATATTCGAAGCATCGATGGCTCCCTCGGCTCCTCCCGCACCAATTAAAGTGTGGAGCTCGTCAATAAACAGAATGATGTTGCCGGCTTGACGGATTTCGTCCATTATTTTCTTAAGACGATCCTCAAATTCTCCCCGGTATTTCGTCCCTGCCACGACCGATCCCATATCCAGGGTCATCACTCTTTTGTCACGCAGTGTCTCCGGAATTTCGTTGTTGATTATTTTCTGTGCCAGACCTTCGGCGATGGCGGTCTTACCAACCCCCGGTTCCCCGATCAGAACGGGATTGTTCTTGGTCCGGCGGCTCAGCACTTGGATGACGCGCTCAATTTCTTTATTCCGGCCGATAACAGGGTCCAGATTACCTTCTTTGGCAATAGCAGTCAGATCTCTGGCCAGACTATCCAACGTTGGCGTGTTGACATTTGCCGGAGTACCATGATTGGACGAAACCACCTCACTGCTCCCCAGAAGCTGCAGAACTTGCTGACGGGCTTTATTCAGAGAGATTCCCAGGTTATTAAGAACTCTGGCGGCAACCCCTTCTCCTTCGCGAATTAATCCAAGCAGAATATGCTCTGTGCCCACATAAGTATGTCCCAGCTTGCGAGCCTCGTCCATGGACAGCTCGATCACTTTCTTCGCCCGCGGTGTATAAGCGAAATTAGTAGGCTGCTCCTGCCCGCGTCCAATTAACGATTCCACCTCATCCTGAATTTTCTCCAGGCCAAGACCCAGGGCTACAAGGGCTTTGGCAGCTATGCCTTCCCCTTCACGAATAAGCCCCAACAGAATGTGCTCCGTGCCGATATTGTTGTGCCCCAGCCGGACGGCTTCTTCTTGCGCCAAGGCCAGAACCTTCTGTGCACGTTCCGTAAATCTGCCAAACATCATATCCTACACCTCCAGATAATTTCTAATGCTATTGAATAAACAGTTGAACATCACGCTTGGTTAAAACGCTCTCTGATCATTTGGGCTCTGCGGATATCCCTTTCCTCCGGCGAAAGCTTCTGTCCGGCATATTGCTGCAGAAATCCGGGTTGAGTCATGACCATCAGCTCGTTTAATACCCGGGCCGATAGTTGTTTAATGATCCCCAGATCAATGCCCAACCGGACATCGGACAAGCGTTGTGCAGCTTCTTTGGAATCCATGATGATGGCGTGGGACAAGATGCCATAGGAGCGGTTCACCCTGTCGCTTAAACGGTGTCTGGATTCCTCCATCAACCTTACTCTGGCAGCCCGCTCATGCTCGATAATCTGTCGAACCACACTGTACAAATTATCTATAATTTCCTCTTCGCTCTGTCCCAATGTTATTTGATTCGAGATTTGAAACAGATTTCCTGTTGCCTCGCTGCCTTCTCCATATAGCCCTCTTACAGCCAACCCTACCTGGGTAATCGCCGACAGAATGCGGTTGATCTGCTGAGTAAGGACGAGGGCAGGCAGATGAATCATGACGGACGCTCTGATCCCCGTTCCGACATTGGTAGGGCAGCTGGTTAAATATCCTCTCTTCTCATCATAGGCGTAATCCAGCTGGCTTTCGAAAATATCGTCCAATTGATTGGCCAGGTCCCAAGCCTCTTTAATCTGAAATCCGGAACAAAGAACCTGGATGCGCAGGTGATCCTCTTCGTTGACCATTATGCTGATCGACTCATTTTTACTCAGAATTACGGCACCGTTACGCGATTCATTCGCCAAACTCGGACTGATTAGATGCTTTTCGACCAGAACCCTCTTTTCCAAATCGTTCAGGTCAGCCAGATGCATCGTATCCAGTTCACTAATTTCGGTCAGCCCTTCATTGGACAGAACTGCCGCTATTTTCTCCATGACTTCTCTGGATTGTTGGTTGGTGGCCAGCATCGGAAAAGGAAACGAGCGCAAATTGCGGGCAATCCGGATACGGCTGCTAATCACGATATCGGAATCCGGTCCGTTGTCTTTCATCCATTCGCTTAAAGCTTCGCTTGTGTAACGCCCAGGCATGCGATTTCCTCCTCGTTTCTTAAAATTCAGCCATCCGTCTTTCCAAATCCCGAATTTTATCCCGGATTCTGGCCGCTTGCTCGAATTCTTCAAACTCAATCTTCTTGGACAGCTCCTGCTTCAAATTTTCAATTTCCCGCTTATACTTAATAATTCCTCCCGATCTTTTGGGGACTTTACCCACGTGCGAAGTGTTGCCATGCACTCTTTTGAACAAAGGATCGAGGCGTTCCGAAAAATACCGGTAGCAGGAACTGCAGCCAAATCTCCCGAGCTTGCTGAACTGGGAATAGGTTAACCCGCATTCCTCGCAGCGTATGGATTGCGGTTTATTGCCTAGCGAGCTGTGGGAGGACGGATCGAAATCAAGCAGACCGGAAAGCAGGTTATGGATGGAAAAGCCGTTAGGTGTTCCGGGAATCATCTCCCCTTTTTCCCTGGCGCAGGCTTCACAAAGATGAAATTCTGTCTTTTCCGCATTAACAATTTTGGTAAAATGAAGTGTCGCCGGTCTTTTACCGCATTCTTGGCAATTCATAGCTCAACCCTCCTGTACGCTTCCCTGATTAAATGTATATGAGAAGCAAGTGAAGTATAGCGACTTATCTTTGCTTCGCAGCTCATGGACAGCCTAACGCATTATTTGCTTAACAAGGCTAACAGCATAGACCTCAATATTTTAGCCCGTATTTCATCCCTCAATGGCAGTTTAACCATTAATACATCTCGTGAAATGGCCGCTTTTATTAATTTGGCTTCCCTGCGGGAAATAAATCCCCCTTCTTCCAACTGGTAAACAAGACCTTCGGATGTGGTCTGGTCAATGGAATCAATAACGGTTCGCAAAATATGGTCCAAAACCGGGCCTTGCGTTCCTAACGGCACCTTCTGAATACGAATGTATCCCCCTCCGCCGCGTTTGCTCTGGACAATATATCCTTTCTCCAACGTAAATCGTGTACTGATTACATAATTAATTTGCGAAGGGACACAATCAAATCGTTCAGCGAGTTCGTTTCGCTGGATTTCAATGACGCCGTTCGGACTTTGCATCATGATTTGCTTTAAATACTGTTCGATGATTTCCGAGGCGTTGCGCATTGCTTCCATCCCTCACTTCTGACATAATAAGCATTCTTAAATATATTTTGTTAAGCTTCATACAGGTCAAACTGACTTTGACTATCTTTGACCTTAAACTTATTATAGCATGTTTTTATCATTTGCCAATAGTTTTTGTGCAAATCATTCAGTAGATGTTATTTATTTTTGGCTTGTGATGTTCGTTTTATTCAAAACTTTGGCAGTTTGAGCCAGTTTGTAGTGTCAATTCTTCGGTTAAGCGGCGGTGAAAAGCAAAATAAAAAAAGCCCTGCCGGCAATATACCCGCAAGGCTTGGTTCTTATAAAAAATTCCGCATACTCTCCTTCGGGAGAGACGACGTGGATTTTTAAACAAAAAAAATAACCGCTTGGCAACGTCCTTCCGCACCGGCTGAAAATGCTTCTCGAATCACTTCGAGGTCGGCATCGGAATCCACTGCTTGGGCCGGGCCAGCTTCTTGGCTTTCTTCGTTCAAAGATTCCGCATACTCTCCTCCGGGAGAGATGACGTTAAATTCAGGCAAAAAAAAGCCGCTTGGCAACGTCCTTCCGCACCGGCTGAAAATGCTTCTCGAATCACTTCGAGGTCGGC
>NZ_JBHTIU010000108.1:0-61191 GCF_042677205.1 Paenibacillus residui | reverse complement strand
CGAGAATACCCTACTTTTTTGTCGCCTGTGAAGGCTCCAAATCTTGGTACACAGAATACTTTACGCCATCTACGTTTAGCGGTTTCCCGCTTAGAAGACCTGAATTTTCGCGCGTTATCCATCTAGCACTTTCACCATGAAATAAATGCATTCCTACTTCTATTTCGCCTCATCCGGCACTTTCACCCACGATTGTGGTACCGTTTTTTGACACCGCTGTCCAAGCGATAGCCTCGGTCAGCCTAATAGGACCGAACGACCGGTTTGTATCGCAGAAGGATTTCCTCCGAGAGGCTGTTCTGGAAACGACCACGATTATTTCCGAAGGTCGAAGTATAAACGCCCGGCCACCCGTAATCGTTTTCTACCAATTAAACGTCGATAAAATAAAACGAACGTTCTTGTTCCGGCCATTTTCTATAGTTCGGTTTTCAATGAAATTCCTCTTCCTTTTTCTGCGAAGATAGAGTATACTAGCACCATAAAAAATTGAATGATTCCTCGTATAATGGCAGGAATTGGCCTGCGAGTCTCTACCCGGTCACCGGAAATGACTGGACTACGAGTGAATGCGTCTATTGGCGTTTGCGTCGTTTATTTGTCATTCACTCGAGGGACAAGCCGGACTCATCGGAGTCAGGCTTCGTTCGCTCGAGTTTTTATTTTTCGTTGGGAATAATGCTAACTATAGGAGGTTCTCCATGAAACTGCTTCAGGAAAAAATTCAGGCCGAAGGAATCGTCCTGTCCGATCAGGTGCTTAAGGTGGACTCGTTCCTGAATCATCAGATTGATCCGCAGCTTATGCTGGCCATTGGCAAAGAATTCGTCAGCCGGTTCGCTCAGGACCAGATTACTAAAGTGCTGACCATCGAGTCGTCAGGTATCGCTCCCGCTATCATGACCGCTATGCTGTTAAACGTGCCCCTTCTGTTTGCCCGCAAACAGAAGTCGCTTACCCTGCAGAACAATGTTTATGTCGAGCAGGTTCACTCCTTCACCAAGCAAGTGACCAATGAAATTACGGTCTCCAAGAAATTTCTTGAAGAAGGCGACAAAGTTCTTATTATCGATGATTTCCTGGCTCATGGGGAGGCCGCTTTCGGTCTGGCGAAGATTGTTCGGCAAGCCGGGGCCGAGGTGGCGGGCATCGGGATCGTGATTGAAAAATCGTTCCAGAATGGCAGAGCGAAGCTCGATGATGCGGGCTTCCGCGTAGAATCGCTTGCCCGAATCAAGTCCCTGACCGACGGACAGGTCCGGTTCGTAGAAGATTCCGCCGTATTGACTGCGGAGGGGAACGGCAGTCATGCGTAATCCGACCAAATTGCTGTCTCTCGGCCTCCAGCACGTACTGGCCATGTACGCCGGCGCAGTCATAGTGCCCATTATCATTGCAAGCAAGCTCGGCCTCACGACTACCCAATTATCTTATCTGATATCGATCGATTTGCTCACCTGTGGGGTGGCCACCCTTCTCCAGGTTTGGAAAAACCGTTTCTTCGGCATCGGCCTTCCCGTCATGCTGGGCTGTACGTTTACTGCGGTCGGTCCGATGATCGCCATCGGCTCTCAATACGGCATCACCGCTATTTACGGGGCTATTCTTGCATCCGGCCTGTTTGTCTTCCTGTTTGCTTCGTTCTTCGGGAAGCTGATCCGATTCTTCCCGCCGGTTGTTACCGGCTCGGTCGTAACCATCATAGGACTTACGCTGATTCCGGTAGCGATTACCGACATGGGAGGAGGAGAAACAGCATTCGAACGAACCGTCAGTCTGCTCCTCTCCTTCGGGGTCCTGATCTTTATTTTGCTGTTGAACCGGTTTGTCACCGGGTTCCTGCGGGCGATCTCGATTCTTCTCGGCCTTATCGCAGGCACGGTTGCAGGCTGGTTCCTGGGCCTGGTCGACTTCTCCTCTGTCGGGAAGGCAGAGTGGTTCCATATGGTCAAGCCGTTCTATTTCGGTTGGCCTACCTTTGAAATTTCGGCTATCATCACGATGATTCTGGTGGCCATTGTCAGCCTGATCGAATCTACCGGGGTTTATCTGGCTCTCGGAAAAATTTGCGATAAAGATCTGAATTCGAAAGATTTTACCGGAGGGTACCGGGCCGAAGGATTGGCCACTGTGCTTGGCGGACTGTTTAACGCCCTGCCCTATACCGCCTTCTCGCAAAATGTAGGGCTGATCCAGTTGACGAAGGTAAAAACCGGCAAGGTGATCGTAGCGGCAGGCGGAATTCTTATCGTGCTCGGTTTGGTGCCGAAAGTGGCGGCCGCCACCACGATCATTCCGACTCCCGTTCTTGGAGGAGCGATGCTGGCTATGTTCGGAATGGTTGTCTCCTCGGGCATCAAGCTTCTCGGCACCGTCGATCTGAACCGGCAGGAGAACATGCTGATTGTAGCTTGCTCCATCGGAGTTGGCCTCGGCGTTACTGTTGCCCCGGATTTATTCTCGGATCTTCCTGCCGGCATCCAAATTTTAACGAGCAACGGCATCGTAGCCGGAAGCTTCACCGCCATTCTTTTGAACGGATTATTCAACATGGGACGCGGTCGCCAAAGGTCTGGGCAGTCAACTGACCCTATTCCTTCCTCGTCCGCCCAACCCGGTACACAGGAAAGCTCTGCATAACCATATACCCATGTAAGGCTGTCCCGCAGGTCATCATGGACCGGGGCGGTCTTTTTTTGTCTCGGCAGTTTAAAACTCACCCGATAAGTTTCATCTGTTTTATTATGGAATGGGCTGTCCCGGGGCAACCTATGGGATGAATCGACTCTTAAGGAGGGGTATATATGGCGAAGGATAAAGATATGAAGCCGATATCCGGAGAACCTATCGAGGTGGACGGGATGTACGCTAACGAATGGGGACGGATAGAATCTCTTAACCGGGGAGATATTTTCCCCGCCGATCCTATGTTGGGAACTACCGAGTGGAAGCTGGTCAGCTATAAAGCCGAGCAAGAACCGGCTAAAGAGGAGCATCACGACCATCAGCCTCCCCGGGCTCATGTGGATCGCGGCGATAAATAAATCTATATACGGGAAACTCCACCGATTTAAAATAATTCCTGCTTATGAAGATGAAAGGAGGGGTTTGAATGTCAGGGGAACAGCCTTCCGCCAAACAGCTTAAAGCACGGCAAGCGCAATCGGCAGCCGACCGGACCGGCCGGAACAAGAAGGAAACCAGCCAATTACAATCCGAAGCCGACCAGTCCGATCTGAAGAAGCATTAAGCTGCTCTAACCCGGGTCGAGGCCAGGAAGCATATTCCATGTTTAACTCTCCGATTTTTGGTTTATATAGGTTTTAGGCCCATACTGCGGGCAAAACAGGACTAAATACCATTTAGACTGTGTATGCTGTATAAATCGGACAATTTGGAGGGATGGGATATGGCAGCAAAGGGGAACAACGAAGTGAAGCAGAGCCTGGCTGAACTGACCCGAATCTACAAACCGAAGGATCCTGCGAAGTTTGTTAAAACCTTTATGCGAAAATACAGAGTTTCCGGAGGCTATGAAGAAGAATTGACCAGCCTCGTGAGGATGGAGCTTAGCAAAATCAATTGCTGAAAGTACGCCCCGGCCGCATGTGCCGGGGCTTGTCCACGACTAGGCCCGCTGTTGCCGCGATAATGAGTGTTAGGATATGCGTTTGCCAAATCGTACGCCATCGTATGGTACCGCTCTGCATGGCGGTTTCGCTCACTTGTTGCCTATAATGTTGCGGACGTTATTTTCTGAACAATAGCTCGGCCAAAGAAGCGCAAGCCGCACCATTTCCCCAATCGAAGATGGTGAACTCGCCTACAATATGCTCGCTGTCCGGGCCATGGTGCACATTTTCCATCGAGAACCCGTATTCCTTGGCCCCAAAATAAGGGAAACGGTTCTCGTAAAGCTTCTTCACGACAGCATTCTCAGGGCAATACATCATGTAAAAGGAAGCCCGCATCGCCCACAATCCTCGCGCCCGGTACTGTTCTTTGCCGGTGATCTTGTAGTAATCGTAATAAGTCAACGCGAACAAGCTCTGGCGGGCGTCATTCCACTCATCGTCGGAATTCATGACACCGAACCCGCCGAGAGTGGGGACCGTCATATATGGAGGCTCCCATACCGCCTGATACAGGGAAAGCTCTCCCAGCACGGCTTCCCCGTCCTCCAGATAAGGACGATGTTCGGTGGCCCAATACAGCTCCTTCAGTGCCTCGGCCGTCCAATAGATGGAGAAGGTGCATTGATTGTATAATCCGCTTCTTTTATCCTTCACCCCGGGCTGCTTGCCTTCCCAAGCCGCCGAGCAGGACCAGTACGTTTCGAAGTCCTCCCACCTTCCGCAAGGCATAATCTCTCTCTTTACAAAAGCCATTGCTATCTCCGCCGAATCCAGGTACATCTTGTTGCCGGTTATTCTGTAGAGCCTGGCTAACAGCAAGACATGCATAGACGTCTCCGGGCTGTTCAGCAGATAAGGCGAAGGTTCTCCGCTATCGATATGAACCCAGGCCGGGAAGCTTCCGTCCGGCGCCTGCAACCGCAGGAGCCTCTCTACATAATTAATCGTATAGCCAAGGAGCCGTTCATCCCTTTCCAGATCCTCATACCATTTCAGCATCCAATAACAGGTCCAGGACATATCCAGCAAATGGGCATAATGCTCATGGCCGGGAGGCCTCCGATTGGAGAAGCCCCATTCTCCGTTCTCCCACCGGTACGAACTATCCGCCGAATAAACATTGGGAAATAATCCGTCCCGCTGAGGTGCAGACAAGGCAAAGGCTTTAGCCAAAGCGGCCTTGGCCACTAAATCGCAGGAAGGCAAACGCCCGCCACAGGATCGCCAGTGCTCCCCCCACAAACGGTAACCGTAGGCGCTTCTCAGACTGCAGAACCAAGCCTGGTTCCACAGACTTTTGCGTTCCCGCCAATGATTCTCCAGACCGCCGCCGGGTGTCTGGGCCGCACGTACAATAAATACACATCCGCCCACCTCCTCGTCCTTCAGCCTGAACTGCTGCCAAACGATGCTCCCCCATCGGTTAAAAGCCCAATCATAAGTGTATTCCGCGTACTTTTCCATTCCGGACAGCAAGGCTTTATCATCGGACACTATGGAGGATTCCGCTAACATGCGTCGTTTGGCAAATTTCTCCCACATAAAGTCCGCCACCGGGGCCAAGTTCCGTTTTCCGTTCACGCCGTCCCATTCCACCAAATAGAAGCGAAACAAGCGTTGACCATGCTCCAGCCTAAACCGTTCCTGTATCTTCCGGTGATACACATGCTCTATTTTTACATAATACCCCAGCTCGTAATACAGGGTGCGGTCGGGCTCCACATAGTCCATCCTATGAGGAACGCGCCTTTCTCTCTCTATTTCGTCAAGATCCGGAATAAGAGCAAACATCCGGCTTCCGCAGACAAAAACAATCGCCGGAGAACGAAATACCATGTCCCCGATCACTAAATCCTCCTCCGGCGCCAAATGAGGCTTCCAGATGCATTCCATTTGCGGATCGGCCAACATCATTTCCACCCCCGCCCGGTCTGTGGTGATGGCCGCTCCTTTTCGAATGAGCTCCAGTGAAGCCGCTTTGGTTCTACCCTCCTCTGCGGCGATTTCTGTCTCTTCCCCGTTTATTATAAGTTCATAACCATCCGGCAAATTCTTTATCTGAACCCAGGACCTCAGCCATTCTAATTTTTCATTCACCGATTTCTCCCGCCCTTCGTTCCACATCGTTCTCTGCCATTCGTTTTACTCACATCTAACGCTTCAACTCTCTTCACATCATTCTTCAATTAGCTTGACTTACAAAAATCCCCTTCTCTTGATCCCTTGGCCAGGTTGATTCTTTCACCCGATTTTCGACGCATTAATTCCTTAGCACCGGTTTCTCACGCATCGATTCCCCTCGCACCATTTATTCACATCTCCTGATCATCCTTCTCTATCATCATAACGCCCCCGGATTCAGAGGTATTTATCTTGGAATATTAATCATTTAACGCATATTGCCAATTTGGCGCCTGTCCCCTACAATGTTTTTAATCAGCGAAAACGGGGGTTGCTCCATGGATTTGAACGCCTTATCTCCTTATATCCGGGTAGCGTTGGATAACGTCATTGTTCCAACCTGGAAAGTTAAAGAGAGGGACCTTTTTGACTACGAGCTGCTGTATATTAAGGAAGGTGAAGTCATCATTACGGTTTTGGATCAGGTGTACAACGGCCAGCCGGGCGATATCTTTCTATTTAAGCCGAGACAAAGACACTCCATTGCCGTGAAAGGAAGCATCCCTCTCCGTCAACCCCATATCCATTTTGATTTGTTCTACCGGCCCGACAGCCCGGAGGTCAAAGTCTCTTTTAAACCCATTGAAGAAATGTCCCCACAGGAACACGCCTGGTTTCGGGAAGACGACTGTTCCGTGCCTCCATTTGATCTACCGAATCATTTTCGGCTGCGGAACCCGCTTGTTTTCGAGAAGCTGCTGCTCGATCTCATTCGCGAATTCAATATGGGACTGCCCTTCAGTCAGGCGTCGGTCAAGGGCTTGTTCATTCAGCTTTGGATTTTCCTGTTGAGAGAACACCATTGGAATCAGAACAGCCACATCCACTCCAACTGGGAGCAATTGACCAAGGTCAAGCAATTTCTGAACCATCATTTCAACGAAGAGGTGAACGTGGACAAGCTGGCGGAGATGGCAAACCTGAGCAATAACCACTTTATCCGCCTGTTCAAAAAAGCCTTCGGAAGCTCTCCTATCAAATATCATCAGATGGTGAGGATAGAGAAAGCGAAGGAAATGATCCAATTCACCTCCATCCCGCTAACCGAAATTGCGGAAGAGGTCGGTTTTCAGAGCATCCATGCATTTAGCCGGGCCTTCAAGCAATTGGAGGGCGTTCCCCCGTCCTTCTACCGCAGTCAAAAACAATGAAGCAGCCGTATATAATCCACTTGAGACAACGTATGGTCCGATCATGAAAAATAGTTTATATTCAATAAATTCTCTTACATAAGGGGATTCACCAGCATTCCAATTATTGTCTGACGATCCCCCGATCAGTTCCTTCTATTCCTACATCCTTCGACTGACATCCCCTATACTCTGTTCCTCTGCGGCCGCGCCGGTATCTCTGCCCCACACCTTTTGACTGTTATCCCTTTCGATCAGTTCCTTCTATTCCCACATCCTTCGACTGCCGTCCCTTAAACTCTGTTCCTCTGCGGCCGCGCCGGTATCTCTTCCCTACACCTTTTGACTGTTATCCCTTTCGATCAGTTTCTTCTATTCCCACATCCTTCGAATGCCTTCCCTCACACTCTGTTCCTCTGCGGCCGCGCCGGTATCTCTTCCCCACACCTTTTGACTGTTATCCCTTTGGATCAGTTTCTTCCATTCCCACATCCTTCGACTGCCATCCCTTACACTCTGTTCCTCTGCGGCCGCGCCTGTATCTCTTCCCCACACCTTTTGACTGTTATCCCTTTCGATCAGTACTTCTCACCACTCTTTAATACAGCTTGAAATAGGAACATACATTCTGTATAATAATAGCAAACAAACGTTCTGTTTCGGGGTGAATGCTGTGTCGACATTTGCTTCAGAGGCTTTGTATACAAATCGACGTATGAATTTCAATTCAGGTTTGGATCGAAATCTGGCCAGCAATGTTGGCTCTGATCATTATGGAAAGTATGAAGAGGGTTTCGGTTCGGATTTACATGTAAAGACAAATGAAAGCTTCCGTTCAAATTTACGTGGAATGATAGATATAAATTTACAATCAGCTTTGCATGGAAATATGGTAGGCTGCCGTTCGGATTTGCACCGAGAGCCAGAAGCGAATGTGAGTCGAAGTGTAGATTCGAAGATTATTCAGGATCTATTGTTAAATCTGTCTATGGATCGGTACTCTAAATGGGACGAGGAGGCTTTTCGGCAAGAGGAAAAAGCTTTTCAGGATCGCTTTAAAACCGAGGAGGACTGTATGCAGTTCATCTATCAAGCGAAATGGCCGGATGGCTTTTCCTGCCCTCGTTGTGGGCATAGGCAGGCGTATGTCATCCGCTCCCGCCGGCTGCCGCTCTATGAGTGCCGAAGCTGCCGACACCAGACTTCCCTGATCACTGGTACAGTGATGGAAGGAAGCCGGACTTCACTGTGCAAATGGTTTCTCGCTTTTCATCTCGTTGCCAATACCGAGCGAGGCACGAATGCCGTTCAGCTCAGTTCTTTCCTGCAGGTCACTTATAAAACCGCCTGGGCGATCCTTCACAAGATTCGCCAAGCTTTGTCTCAGGCTGATAACGCCAATCCGTTAACCGGTGTAGTGAAGGGAGGCACAGCCTTTCATCGCCCTTTCCGCAGCGCTGCATCGGTCTTAGGGCTCTATCCCGAACAGAGGCCTGTATTCGTCGTTGCTTCCTTGGGCAATGGAACTGTACCTCAGCAGGTCAAAATCAAAACCGTTCGTCCGGAAGATATAGAGGATGGCAGAATCTATCGGTCTGCGGGCGAGCACTTCATCAAGGAGCATGTCAGCCCGGATGCAATAGACGTGGATATCGAGACAAGGCGCTACCATTATCAACGCGTTCCTTCCCTGCGGAATTATTTGCGCAAAGCGAGAGCCTGGACCAATCGAGTATTTAACGGGATCGGACCGAAGTATTTACAGCATTACCTGGATGAATTCTGTTTTCGTCTGAATTTACAATTGCAGAACGTCCCGATTTTTGATCGTCTCGCCCGTGCTTGTATAAGGATATTACGAAATCAGTTAGCGAATTGAAAATCCCCCCAAATCCATGAAATTCCGGTTTTTTCTTATTTCTGAGCTAAGGGGATAACAATCAAAAGCATGAGGGAAGGAATATTGCGGGTTAGGTTACGGTAACAAAAATGAAAACCTTATATGCGACAACATAATATAAGCTCGTGTATGACACAAAAATGCGAGCGCATAGTTACATATCTAAAGATGATTGCAACAACATGCGCAACAAAGGGATGCATTTTTCATAATCTGAGTCTATGGGATAATAGTCAAAAGCATCATGAAAACAAATGCTGATCAAATTTAGAACATGAACTGACATCCTAAGCAATTACCCCAGAAAACGATAACAGAACGTCTTCAAGGGCATCAATTGGCTATGAAAATTATTTCGATACTTTTGTAAAAACAAAAACAGACGCCTTCATATGAGAAAGCGCCTAGTACGTGCTATTCAGCTGATTCTTCTAGTACGTTTCTGATGTCAGTTCAAGCTATCTTCGTTTGTTGTATCTAGTCTCGATTGTCGTAATCCAGCCTTTATTTGTAATCGATATAACAAACGTTAAGGAGTCAAGCCGGACCAGAGACTGATCAATTGTTGAACCTCCGTATCCAGTGTTTCTTTAGCATCAGAAGAGACTTGATTGCGATTAGAATTCATATCCAGGTGTTTTACCAAATCATTTAACGACTTGACCGCCTGCGGCCCATGCCCTTTACTGTCATGATGTTCCGCTTGCTCAAGTCGGTTGCGAAGCTTGTGCAGCAGCGGTTCGCGGATGTCTCCGGAAGCCTCGTAGCTATCCAGCAGCCTTGAAACAGGGGCAACGCCGATTTGCCCTTTAACGTTCCATAAGCGTTCATTCAATCTGTTTTTGCTGCCTCCATCCGGCAGCCTGCCGACCTTCTCTACAGCGTCTACGGCTGCGTGGAGAGTCAAGGAAGCCTCGGCCTTGCGAACCGCCTCCGCGGCCTCAACAATTTGCTCCTCCAGCGAGCCGGGGAGAATGTCGCTTTCACTCCAGTTTAAATAGACATCGCCATGGATATCGGTCATTTTTCCTTCCCGGGCAATGATAAAGCTGCGGCGTTTGATCTCTTCTCCGGGAACCCCGTCCTTGGCACTGAAATACAGCTTGGCCATCTCTATGGCACTCGAGACAGGGTCTTGTTTTTTGGCCAAATCGCTGTAGAGCGCATCCTCCGGCCGATTCATTTTAAATGCCACCCTCACCTCTCCGGGAACGTCGGTTGTCACAGTGACCTGTGCTTTATCGACAAGAGAAGCGGGAAGCTCATACGATTGAAAATCGACTTTATCCGGATCAAATATAACGGTAAAATGGCCCTCTGTGAAATGATCGGCGAGCGTGATCTTCGGCACAACCGACAATCGATTCGGCTGGCTTAGATCTGCTGCAAGCGTCATAGTAAACCTTCTAACATACGAATCCTTCACATATTCATAGATTCGATCATAGACGGTCCGCTTAATGATCGATGTCGCATCGGCCGCTTTGTCCGGTTGGAGCGGAAGATAGGCGTTGGCCCCGTCCACGATCGGCGTCGTAGCCAAATAATATACGTTGAACGTATCTTTCATATGCCCTTCTGTAATGCCATAGTTCAAATATTGGGCCAGAGTATGATAATCATTATATTCTACCTCAACGGAAGCGCCGACCTTGCGGGCAATATCGGCCGTGGCCGGCAGAACCCCCTTTTTGTAAAAGTTAAAGGCATAGTTGGGCTGAATGGATGCAGCCGTGAAACCAAGCTCTCTCCACAGATAAGGGGATTGCGACTGCAGATAGGGCACCTATGTGAAAAAGTAATTTTTGCTCTTCAAGTAATCTGCCGTGCCCCTAATCACTTCAAAATCTCCCATGTCAAATATTTTTTCAGGGACCCAGTAATAGCTGTTTAAGGTCAGATTGTTATAGCCTGCCTGTGCAAACCTTTTCTCGACTTCGTCAATATACCAGCGAATGGCCGCTTTTTTGTTCTCCAGTGCGAGCCGCGCCATTTCCATCTTGCCTGCTTCGCTATCGGGATCGCTCACCTGATCGGCAAAATCCTGTGGTTTAAGGCTGACTTGACGACCGTCTCCGTATAGATCTCCAAAATCGGAGCTGGCTGTCAATTTCGGAATGGCAAAGTTTATTCTTACTTTTTTATCCGTGCCCAGAAGGGCGTTTAATTCGCCGGCCGCCTTGTTAATGGCTCCGAGCTGGGTGTCTTCCTGAAAAACGAAATCCAAGTATGAACGGTAATCGGCCTGAGTTGCAAAGATGCCGAAGCCGTTGGAATCAAACCCGGAAGGCGTGATGATCGCAGCCACCGTCGAAAAAAGAATATCATCGAACAGCCAATCGGTATAATTCCCCTTCAGATCCTGGTATCCCAGGACGCTGAGCACCTTTTCTTTGGTCCAATTAGTAATTTCCGGATCTTTATAAGCCCCTGTAGGGAACAGAAATTGATCGGACATATAGGCGGTTTCCTGTGATCCCGGAGCCGGAAAGCGGTTCACTTCAGGATTGTCCGGATCGGGCTGAGCCTTGGGGGGTTGAGCTCCGTTCACAATTCCCTCATACCCCGAAATCTCGACTTCGTCAGCCCAACAGTTCACATCGACCACGAAGGTGATTTTAATAAATCTCGCCTGGATATTCATAGGCTCTGTGCCTACTTTATCAAGCTTGTATTTTTTCAGATGAATATCTTTATCAGGGGCCGGCTTCACATTCTCAAAGTACAGCGGAACATCGGCTTCCGCCTTGCCCAGAAAGACGTAATTTTCCCCATCGCCGGAAGCATAATATCTGACATTAAGCGGAGGAGCAATCCCGACATCGCTTCTTTGCCCGAAGCCTATCGATAGCTCGTTAATCGTGCTGAGCTGCTCCAGGTCAAAGATTAGTTCCCGCTTGGAATCCCGGTAAAATTTAAACCAGGTGGAATCTCCCCAGTCATTCCTATTGGCGGGGATCTCGTCCGTCAGCTTGTACAATTCATTCAACGGGGAACCGTAGTCCGGGATGTTCATTTGATACATGATATTGGCGTCGGGTTTCACCACCTCGGGAATTCGTCCGTGAGCGAGGTTAATCGGTCCTGAAGTCGGCCCCTCCTGTGCGGAAGCCGGCAGATTGCCTCCCCACCATAACACTATTGCCAAACAACAAACTACGGCAGAATACCATCCTTTTTTTATTCGCATTGCAAAACCTCCTTGTTTTGTATTCGCTTTCAAAGCAAACGGGAAAACGTCAATGATCACCTCCTTCCCTTGTTGTTCATGTCCTTCCCGGCTCTAAAAGGCATAATTGAATGGAGAAAAGCCTGCGGAACCGGCAATTGATAGAATCGACCTTAAGAAAAGGAGGTGCGGGATGAGACACGCGTGCCATCCATAATCGTTTGTTTCACTTTCAGTTTTTGGCAAGTGGTCGCGTAAGTGAACCTCCTACTTACTCGCGCTAAGCTTTCAGTTTCGCAAGGCGCGCCGACAGGCGCGCTTGCGGCTCGGGTAGGAAGATGGCGTGATCACACATCCCACCCTTCCAATGTTAAATTCACTTTCATGGCGTCTCAGCACCAAGAAATTAAAAAAACTCCTAACGAAGACTCTTCGAAGATGAATAACCCGGTATTAGAGGTAGCTTTTTATGCCAATTAGAAAGTTGTTCTATTTTAAAGCTTTAATGAACTTAAACTTTCTAATGTGGTTAAATAACCTCCAGCTCGTCTTTCCCCGGAAGAGGCGGGAAGTTCGTAAATGGTTTCGACTGATACCAAAATACCGTGGATGCAATATCATCCTTAAGCGGAAGATATCTTCCTTCGGAGCGCCAGCCCAGCGCCTGTATAGTTACCCGCAAATCCTGCTCAAACCGGATAGGATCGAGCACATGCCAGCGGTACATGCCGAATCGCTGCTGGCTGCGATACAGGCCGTCCGGCTTGATGACCTGATGCATTCCAAGGAACGGCGTGGAGTAAATGCCGTACTCCCCCTGCGGCTGCTCCCAGTTCCAGGCACCTCCGAAATAATCCTCCGTTCCCGTTCCACAAATGGTCGGGTATTCTTCATCCCCATCCAAGTAAAATTTGATTTCCCCCTCCCCGAACCAGCCATTGTTGTTGGATTGCCAGGCCAAATAGGTTCCTACATAATGCCCCTGCCCCTGCACGCCATCCAGCAGCGTATGAACTTCCTTGTACGGCAGCGGATTGCTCCGGCGCCACTGTGCATGGAAATATCCCGCATCCTCGGGCACTTCGGTCAGTGTATAGTCAATTTGGTAAAATAAAATCGCCGTCTCATTCGACCGGTTCTCCATCGTAATTTTGGCCGACTTTTTAAATGGCATTTCCCAATAACAATTGAAGCCTCCAGCCGGATTAACGGCAACCGGGAGCGAAATCACGTTGCTGCGCTCGCACCACCCATTGCAGAAGAAGTCGCCAAGAGGAACCTCCACGGAAGGCTTATCTTCACCGTCCCAATACATTCTAAGAATCCACGTTCTCCAGGTCGTCGGAAAGCTGGTCATCCAAATATGCTGAATAGCGCCCGGCCCTTCGATCTCCGCCACCGTAAATGTAGTGTTAGCCGGAATATGTACGGACGGGGAAATTTTCCACCCCTGGCCCAAATCCCGCGCGAAATCCTTTCCGGTTCCCTCGGTTGCCATACCTCCCTTTCCTTTGTCACCGGTAAAGTTCTCCGCGCTGATGGATCTTGTCTTCGCCGGCGATAACCTCGACAAATTGCCCATCCCCATTCCAAGACCGTTAAATGGCTGCATTAAAATCCTCCTCTATCCATATCGTTATGCTTCAAATAGTAATGGATAAAATAAGGAGTGGCTTTAGCCTAAATTAGCAAATGGTTAACCGATTCTGCTCTTATGGACATTTCCAAACATAAACAAAGCTCTCCCCTACGTCAGACGGAGAAAGCCACGACAAGTATTTCTCGCAAACCGTTTTGGGCAGTTCGTCTACAACGAAAAAACACGCGCCCTTGCGGGCGCGTGTAAAAGGAGCTTGATTAAATTGGACGAACATAAAAATTATCTATTATGCAAGACTATTAGGATCTCTTTCATAATTCCATAAAGCCGTTAAATTCCCTGTGCTTGAACGGAAGTAAGTGAACCGGAGCGGGCCGTTCCCGTCTCCCCGGTTTGCAGCTGATACATTCGGTAATAGCGCCCCTGCTTACTCATCAGTTCGTCGTGTGTACCGCGTTCGACTATTTCTCCGCGGTGCAGGACCAGTATCTGATCGGCATCCTTGATCGTAGACAACCGATGAGCGATGATGAAGGTCGTTCTTCCTTCGCTCAATACCTTGAGCGCTTGCTGAATCAGCCCTTCCGTTTCGCTGTCAATGCTTGCGGTGGCCTCATCCAAAATGAGGATAGCCGGATTATAAGCGAGAGCCCGCGCGAACGAGATCAACTGCCGCTGACCGGCCGACAAAGTGCTTCCCCGCTCTACAACAGGTGTGTCATAGGCTTGCGGAAGCTGCTCGATGAAGGGGGCCGCCCCGACATCCTTTAGAGCCTGCTTCACCTGCTCCGGCCCGATCGAAGAGTCATATAAGCTCACATTGAATTTAATATCGCCGGTGAACAAGAACGGGTCCTGCAGCACAATTCCCATATGCTTACGCAATTCCTGCTTCGAGTACTCGCTAATTTCCCGGCCGTCAATCCGAATCGACCCCGAATTCACCTCGTAGAAACCGAGCAGAAGGTTCATGATCGAGCTCTTACCCGAGCCGGTATGTCCGACTAGAGCGACCGTCTCGCCTTTCTTCGCTTCGAACGAAATCTCTTTGAGCACATATTCCTCTCCGGTGTATGCGAAGGACACGCGATCAAACTCCACATGTCCTTCCGGCCTCTTGACGGTCTCTTCGCTCGTTTCTACAATTTCATTCTCGGCCGGCTGGTCCATCAGGTGAAATACCCGTTCGGCGGAGACGAAGGCGCGTTGGGCGTTGAGCAATTGATCGAAGATACCGATAATCGGCTGGGCGAAGCGGCTCAAGTAATCGATGAAGGCGTACAGCACCCCGAATGAAATGGCAGCCTGCAGCGAATCGCCTCCAAACTTCCAGATCACTCCGGCTGTAACCAAACCGATGATCAGGCTGACGGCATTTCTGGACGACAAAGAGAATACCCGGAACTGCTTCTTCTGATTGACGTAGCGGTCCTCATTCAGTACCTCAAACTCTTCAATGGTCTTCTTCTCCCGGCGAAAGGCCTGAATGATCGGCATCACATGAATCGATTCGTTCAGCTTGGCGTTCATATCGCTTAACCGCGCCCGCATGATCGTTACGTAAATCTTGGAGAAGCGCAGATGAACAACCATGATGACGACAAAGACCGGGATAAGCAGCAGCGTAAGCAGAGCGAGCTTCATATCCAGAATGAAGAGAGCCACAATAATTCCAATCATATTGACGCCGCTGACAACGAACGTTGCCATGAAGCTCATGAACAATTCCTTAATCGCTTCCGTGTCGTTGGCTATCCGAGATACGACGGCACCGATAGGAGTATTATCAAAATAACGAATAGGAATCCGCTGGATATGATTCATGACATCGGTGCGCATTTTTTGGATAATGCCAAGAGCGGCCGATTGCAGCAGATAGGACTGGATAAAGGTAAAGCCGCTCGAAGCCAGCAGCAGGATAACATACAGACCGATCAGCCATAGAACCGGTTTGAAGTCGTAGCTGTAGAATTGTATAATTTCCTCCTTCGTTAGCTTCGCGGCGGGATAAGACTGTGTCTGACCGTCGCTAACCACCTCGACGCGATCATCGGATACCGGACTCCACGCGGCACCCGGCGGAATGTCCCCGACGATGAGATAGAAGGAAGCCCCTATGGCCGATATGCTGGCTTTCTCCCATTGCTGCGGAATTTCTTGCCCGTTCTCAAGCCAATCGCTCCGCACGAAGGAACGATCCTGGTATTGGACAACCTGGACTCCTTCCGGAACCGTGGCGGGATCTGCCGCATACCAAGGCTTCTCAATCCCCTGAATGTGCTGGTCGATTATAACCTTGGCAATGTAGGGCCCTGCTAATTGCGCCGCCGTGGCCGCAAACAGAATCAATAAAGCGAACAGAATGGTTTTCTTGTAAAGAAGGGCATACCGGAATAGCCGCCTGGCCAAAGCCGGCTTCGGTTTATTCGCCATCTGCCTCTCTCCCTTCCCCCATCAAACTGGCTTCCAACTGCTGCTTGTCGTACTGCTGTCTATACCAGCCCCCCAGATTCATGAGCTGTTCATGTGTTCCTTCCTCCACAATACGCCCTTCCTCCAGAACAATAATCCAATTGGCATGGCTAACGGCCGAAAGGCGATGGGTGGAGATCCAGGTCGTTTTGCCTGCTCTTTCCCTGCGCAGATTGTTAAGAATAGCGCTTTCCGTCCTGGCGTCGACAGCCGACAAGGAATCATCCAAGAGCAGAATTTCCGGATTTACAAGCAGAGCCCTGGCAATCGCCAACCGCTGCTTCTGTCCTCCTGAGAGCATAACCCCGTTCTCTCCTACAATGGTTTGGAGCCCGTCCTTCATCTGTTCCACATCGCCCGCGAATGAGGCCATCTCAACGGCTCTGCGAATTTCCTCCTCCGTCGCCTCCGTCTTGCCCAACGCAATATTTTCCGCTATCGTCTTGGAAAGCAGCATATGCTCTTGCGGCACATAACCGATCCAGCTGCGAATCCGCTCTATCGATATTTGTTCTATGGGCACCCCGGAGATGAATACCTTATGCGGATCCACGGGATAAAGGCGAAGCAGCTGCTTCAGCAAGGTGCTCTTGCCGCTTCCTGTACGGCCTACCACACCCAGCGTCGCTCCCCGTTCCACCCGAAGGGATATCCCTTTCAGGCTGTCGGCATTCGAGTCCGGATAACGAAAGGTCAGACCCCGAATCTCCAAACCGAGAGGCTGCGCAACTTCAAGCGGCTGATCCGGTTCGCGGACATCGGCTTTCTGTCCGAGGGAGGCTTCCAGACGGTCTACGGAAGCGTTGCCGCGCTGAAGAATGTTAATGAACTCACCGAACGCAATCATCGGCCAGACAAGCTGCCCCAAATAAATATTGAACGTCACCAGCTGCCCCAGTGACAGCTCTCCGTGAAAAACAAGATAGGAGCCATAACCGATCCCAATCGAATAGCTGATCCCGACAATGGTCGAAATGACCGGCTGGAACATGGCGCCAATGAAAGCGACCTTGCGGTTCTTGTTCATAACGTCTGTCGTAACCTGGTGGAAGGAGGCGGCATCATGCGTCTCCTGCACATAGGAACGGATAACCCTCATACCCGAAATCGATTCAAGCGCTTGATCGTTCATCCTTCCGAAAGCTTCCTGCGAGGCAAGAAACCGCTTCCTCATAGCCTTCCCCAGCCGACTGATCGCAAACGCCAGGAACGGCATCGGAATAAGTGCTGCCAGCATAAGCTTATAGCTGGTAAAAAGGATCATCGTTCCCAGGACTACCGTTATTCCCACAACGGTATTAACCAGAGTAAGGACACCGAAGCCCGCTGTTTGGCTGACGGCCAAGACATCGTTCGTTGCCAGCGCCATCAAATCTCCCGTCCGGTTGCGCTGGAAGAAGGATGGGGTCATTCGTGTCCAATGCCTCATCAATCGGCTGCGCATCGTCTTCTCCAGCAGGATCGAATTGCCGAACAAGGTGGTCATCCAAATATAATTGACCACATAGGTAATAACGGCCAGCCCCAGCAGTAGGCCGACCATGGTGACGAGCCCCTCGCGGGTTAATGACGAGACACGGATCGAGTCAATCAGCTGGCCGACCAGTCTAGGCGGAATCATACTTCCCAGGCTGATTAAAGCCATTAAAGAGATAGCCGTCACATACTTCATCCATTGCTGCTTAAAAAACCATTGCAATTTAATAACGAACGACATTCCCTCACCTCATATCATAAATAGACAGGCGAATTTCCCCGGAGTCCCAAACAACCCTGATTCCGGGCCTTTTTGCATAAAAAAGTCTGTTAGAATTTCATTATAACAAACATATGTTCCTTTAATCTAGCGTATGAGAAAAACTTATTGGAGTATTTCATGGATGAGCGACCGCGTTTAAAGGATGTTTTTATCGCCAATAGAATTTGAAGTTATTCAGCACGCAATAAACTTATGCCTTCGGACATCGAATTCAGGCATCCTCTTGATCTTATAGTTATATTTGCGTTTCAAAATTGAAATGCTCCCTACAGAGAGATTTATTATTCTAGCATACCTGCCCGCTAATTAAGCCGGAATATTTGAGTATAACTGTTTTTTACCGAAATTCATTAAATTTCCTTTCGTGTATAAAAAAATAAAATCATTACCAATATAAGTATAGATCCATCTAACTATTTCCGAACATATCAATGAATTGGAGGTCTGACCATGAGAACATTAAATATATTGTCCTTAATTTTGCTGATCGTCGGAGGGTTGAACTGGCTGCTTTTCGGACTTTTCCAATGGGACCTGGTTGGGGGAATCTTCGGCGGCATGGATAGCGTCTTATCCAGAATCATTTACGTGATTGTAGGGATTGCAGCGATCTATGCCTTTACACTATTTAATAAAGTTGCCGATGATCATCGTATGGAAACAGCCGAATAATCCCCCCAAGGATAAACGGCTATCGCCGCCTTTGGAGAGTCGCGTTTACCGATAAGGTGAAACTTATACGCAAAAAGAAGGCATCCCCGGATGCCTTCTTCGCTGACGTCATTCCTTCTTCTCTGCCGGACAATGGCTCTACGGATATACGTACTCACTCCGGCAGATAGGCACTCTTACTCCATTATCTCTACAGCGCCCTCATTTCGCCGAATCACATCGATAACCTCATCATAATCCTCCTCCGCCGCCTGACAGGAGAGGACATATTTGAAGCCTTTCAAGGAATTTTCATCTGTGCCGTTAGCTTCCGCAGTTGAATCTATCTCGTTATTCCGGCCCAATTCCTTCCAGACGATGGCCGCGCCAATCCCTCGATCAGCACCGGATACTCCGGCTCCCGACCCCATAACCGTGCCGTCTGTCGTTCCTGCGCCTAGTGCGAATGGGGCAAGCAATCGCGCACTATTCTCCATCCCTTCCGGAAGCTCTCCGATTTCCATTTCGGAGACGGAATAGGTTTGCAGCTTCGTTCTTGCACTCTCCGCGTCGTCCTCTGTTCTGAAATACGCCTGGATCCTTCTGGCCATTGCTCATCCTCCTCTGCTAAGGTATTATGATTTGTTTATTTTTTCTATACTTTGTAATACCCTATTTCACCCGTTTCTAACCGGATCGCTGCAGAGGGGCGTACTTGCGTATCCAGGAGAAGAGCAGCAGCCCGCCCATCAGGCCGGCCTCGGCCATGAAGAATACTCCATCCCAAAATGCGGCGCTGGTGAACGGTTCGCCCAACTTGGGCAAGCTTAGTGCAAAAGCAAAAATGAATTGCGGGAAAAAATAGACGGCAAACAGAAGAAGGCTAACGGCTAATCCGGCAACATAGAAGCAGGCATAGCCCTTCACCACCTTCTCCTCGTCTCCGTAAACGACCGACTTGTCCTCCTTCAGGAAAGGAAGGTAACGGCTTAGCCATGCGCGGCTGTTCTCCATTAAATTATAGGTGCCTAATGCATTCTCAATGACATAATACAAGTCCGTCTTCATGAAGAACAGGCACTGATATACGATAGTAATGAAAATGTAGAACGCCACGGTGCCCATGACGGCAGAAAGCCATTGCAAGCTGTCTCCCGACAGCAGGCGAACCATTAGAGCGGCAAACAATAACACGGTATCGAAGCATATCCCGCCCAAGTAAGGGACATATCTCCTGCGGGCAGGCAGCCTCCAAACCGCATTCATGTCGGTTTCAAAGACGACGAGAAACAAGCGATGCCCTACTCCAAGTCGGGAACTCAGCCCTTCCGCCCTTACCGCGAGAAAATGCCCAAGTTCATGGAATAACACGACCAGTAAAGACATGACAAGCCATACAACGGAGTTCACCAGCATCCAATCACTGACGAAAAAATCTCTGTAGTGGGGGAACAAATCGGGCCGAATCACGAATATCGCGATAACGGCAACGAACAGCACAGCATATAGGGCAAGCGAGAACGGGTTAAAAAAAAGCTTCCCCACCTTGTCGGAAATCATTAACCGTTGACCCGTATCATCAATCCTGCGGCTTGATTCAATCTGCCGGCCATCCACCTCTTGAACCAGCCCGAGCTCCAGCAACTGATTGGCAAAGGCGATCATATCCACTTCCTCGGAAGGATATTTGCTCTGCAGCAGCTGTTCTATGTCTCCCAGCGCCCTATTTTCTCCCAATAGTTGTATAGCCTCTACACAGACAACGGGCATCTCGTAGAAATCCCCGCTTTCCGGCTCCTCCACGATATAATTTTTGCGTTTTTCATGAATGGTGATCGCCCGTAGTTTCATCCGGCTATCCGGAGTCAGCTCCATGCTCCCGCTCCTTTCCCCTGAAACCTTATCCTCTATGAATTAGAAAAAGGATGCCGCTGCAACAGAAGCATCCTTTTTCACAATGATCCCTTATCTTTTCCAACCGCACCACCAACAAGTCAACTTGATTCTGGAAAGCTTACGGATTTTCACTTTGCTTCACCTCCTCGAAATGGTTCCTATTGGAAGCCTATACATAAGAAGGCTTACTTTATGTTCATCTTCGTTTGGGCGTAGTAATGAGACGCCCACGAAGGATAAACCTCAACGAATATATCGATAAGTCCCGGATCGAATTGAGAGCCTTTACCTTGCAATATTCTCTGATAAGCCATATCCAAGGATAAGGCCGGCCGATATGAGCGATCGGTTGTCATCGCGTCGAATGCGTCCGCAATCGAAGCAATGCGTGCCAGCAGCGGAATCTCTTCGCCTTTGAGACGATCGGGGTATCCCTTGCCATCCCATCTCTCGTGATGATACCGGATGACGTCAATACTCTCCTGCAAGCCCTCTATATTCTTGACAGCCTCTGCTCCAACAATGGGATGTTTCTTAATAATCTCGTATTCCTCATTCGTCAGATTGGACGGCTTCATCAAGATATCATCGCGTATATGTACCTTGCCGACATCGTGCAGCAAGCAAGCATAATAATAACTCTTCAGCTCTTCCTCGCTGAAAATTTCCATCTTGCGTGCAAACAGGTTGGCGTACTGGGCAACCCGTTCGCTATGTCCTCGGGTATAGGGATCCTTCAATTCCAGTGCAGCTATAATTCCTTTGACGATCTCTTCCAACTGGTTATTGTAAGATTGCCTGATCGCTTGAACGTACCCTTCGAAACGGTTGAGCAGAATGAACGCAATGACCGTTAAACAGACAACCAACAGAATGGGAAGCAGAACTTCAGGATTTCCAAGGATAACCCCGACGACAAGATATTTCATAATCGTGCCGACCGAAACAACCCAACAGAAGGTCTTGTTGATGAATACTGGAGAGAACAAGACCAGAAAGAGCTCTACGACATTGCCGCTGGTATACTCTGCTTCAGAGTCTGAGAAAATAATGATTTCGCCAATCACTGCACTTAACATGTAAGCAATAAAAAATATGTACTTGATCTTCTCCGGTTCATTCCGCCGCAGCAGATAAATGGCGATCACAAGAAGAACAATCTGGACGAAATAATCTCCAAATCCGACCCAATAATTCTCAAATCCGAATTTCGGGTCTTTAATAATCATAGGAAGAAGATAATAATAGGAAGCATCATAAGAAATATTGATTAAATAAAATAAGAACAGAAACAGCTTGACCGTTTGACGTTCTTGATGGTTGAGTGTGTCATGTAAAAGACCTTTTCGCATAAGTTAATTACCTCAATAGCAAAGGATTAGTCACTGCCGCATGTCCTTCCTAACATATTTCGTCACAGAATGACTATTTCCTTCTATCAGCTATAGAGAAATCCATGTTTTTCTAGCGAAAAGCTCTTGAACATGTCCGAGTTTGTCGGATCATGCCAATGTCCTGTTCTAAAAACTTGCTTTTTTTGCTATTTTATACTATTTTTTTAAATAAATCTACCATTTTACCTAAATAATTAGCTTTCATTAGTAAAACTGGGAATTTCATAGAGATGCCCGCATTCCGGCCAGTGGACGAAATGCGGGCACACTTGTTTCCTGTGGAAAACATCAGACAATGGCGCCGGCTTTGCGCTGCAGCAGCTCCCTTGCCTTCTCCACATCGTCCGGGTGGACTAATATTTTATACTGTCCCTGACTTGACGGCCCTGCCGGTCCGGCCATCCCGACTGCGGCTCCTTGCGGATCCGTTGATCTCAGTTTGCAGCGTATTCCTTGTTCCTTGAGCAAATTGTACTTGTACTCCGCATCCTCCATCTGTGCACCGGTTCCAACAAATACCGTTGTCCATCCGGTCCGCGATTTCCAAATGACTACAGCGATAATGGCCACAATTAGCAGTATCCATAACCACGTCATTTTTAACACCGCCTTTATAGGAGTTATACTTCCAATAAGAAGTTACCCCAAATCATATGCAGCGAAACACATTGCCCATTCATATTTTTGTAAAATTTTCGCAAATTCCGTTACTGTCATGATCCAAAATTGGGGTAACGTGTGCCAAAGGCTCCTGTACGACATCGGATAGGTCGCAGCGGCCGCTTGTTTTTATATCTTCTTGCCCCTGTTCGGAGTGTGAGATTTGCAGATCCGAAGAGCATCCGTTTCTGTTATTTGGGTGACGGTCTCCGACGGTGGGAGGTTATTTTACTTTTGTTATTAAGGTTCATCTGGTAAAGTAGACTTGCACAGTTTATTCGTTGATGGAGGGAATTTAATCATGGGAGAAAATCCGATCAGCTTTCATTTTAATCTGGCTGTGGACTATATAGGCCGCGGTGCACTGGGTGCGGCATCTAATTTGTTCTACCGGACGATACTGCTTGATCCCGGACATTACCAATCATGGGTGAGTCTCATATTTGGACTGGGAATTATGAAGGAAACGGCCGAGCAGCAAGTTTTGTTGGCCCGATACGTCAAGCGGGACCTGCCGTTTGTGAAGGAGCTGATTGGCTCCGCTCTCAGCGCCTACAGGCATAATCCGTATGCACTGGCCGAATGGCTGCAGCTTTATTCCGAGAAGGCGGAAGAGAAGGACCGCGAGATGCTTATGCATATGATCTCCGACCTGGAGGAAATGATCGCCAAGAATGAATCCAAGGGTACGAAGGAAGAGCAGCCCAAGCCCCCTACCGTAGCCGAGATCGCGGACCATAAAATTTATTTGGACTGGATCATGGAGAAGAAACCGGATGAGATTTACGACCTGATAGAACCGTTGATGAATCAGCCCAAGTCTATGGAATTGGGCGTCCGTATGCTAACCTACTTTCCAGGTTTGCGGGCCGAGAAGATGCTGAGACGGGTATGCCGCAGTGAAGCAGCCTCTAACAAAACGAAGACCCGGGCCTTGATCGCCCTTCATTGGCACGGTACGACCGGAAATGTCAAATTGATCAAATTCGGCGATTCCTTCGTCGTTAATCTCCAGAAGCCGGAGCCCAAATTAGACTTGAACCTGCCCAAGCCTTATGAGTCTCTGATCGAATGGGTTATTCTATGGTGGGGTGAAAATCACGGCCTTATCGAAACCCAGGAGGGGGGAGCCGCGGAAACGAGAGAGCTCACCAAGGAGCAGAGGCAGAAGATTGAAGCTCAAATGAACCCTAATATTGTGGCCGCTGCGGAATCGATCATGAGGGAAACCTATCTTCACTACTATCCTCGGGTTGCCCCGATTATTAACGAGATAGACGAATGGGGAGCGGCTCTGCTCCATATTCTGAAAGCTTTCTCGAGCAATTGGGACGAGCCGTGGACTTCCCCTCTCCCCGCCTTACAGGGAGGGGCCGAGTTGAAGCAGGAATGGCTGCTTAAAGCTCTTCTCCTTAAGGAAGCCCCCGAATCCGAAGACATGGACAACAATGATGGGCAGGAGGAAGAAGCCGCGGAAGAAACGACCGACCGGAATGAATAAACCGGCTGCACCAGACACCTGCCAGCCGCCCCCGACATATGCTGGAGCATCGGGAGGTCGGGAGTATGAGCGGGTTCTGGGAGTCATTGGCCATGCTTTACTTAATTGCGGCTGTAGGCTATGCCGCCAAACGGAAGGGAATCATCAACGATTCTGTCGATCTGGCAGTGGTCCGGCTGCTGCTTCAGATCACCCTCCCTTCCCTGATCATCGTTTCTTTGGACTTGCCATATTCGGCAGAACTATTCGGGGATTTTGGCTGGCTGCTGCTGCTTTCTTGTTCAGTCCTGGGAGCGGCGGCATGGCTGGCCTATCTATTAGCCCGTTGGAGAAAATTGCTTCCTGTACGCAGCGGCGTCTTTCAAGGGGCCGTCATATTTGGAAATCAAGGCTTCCTGGGGCTGGCTGTTTGCCTGACTGTTCTGCCCGATAATGGAGTAATCTATGCCGCCGTTTTTAATATTCCCTACCTTCTGCTAATCTGGACCTACGCCATCTATCTGGTGGCCGGACGGCCTCCCCAATCAAACCGAAAACAATTTCTGCTGAATCCCGGAATTGTTTCCACAGCCGCAGGGGTTCTTATTTTCCTGCTTCCGTTTAACCTCCCGGGAATCATCCACGATATGCTTTGGACGATAGGCTCCTCGACAACTCCCCTGTCCATGCTGCTGGTCGGCAGTATGGTCGCGAACATGTCTCTGAAAGAGATGCGTGAGTATTTCGGGAACAAGGACCTGCTTATCGCCGCCACAGCCCGCTTGCTGATTGTCCCCCTCCTTCTCATTCCCGCTGTTGTGCTGCCGATTCGGGCCGAAGTGCTGGCAGCCGCTGTCCTGTTGTCAGCCATGCCCTCCGCTCCGACCATATCCCTCTATGCCCGGCAATACGGCAGAGACGAGCGTTTCGCTTCGATGACCGTCTGCCTGACCGCATTACTGTCTCTGGGTACCCTTCCCCTCGTTTATTATGTATTGAGTATCATCTCGGCAGTTTAACCGGCCTGCTGGCATTGTTTACCGGTTTTATTTCATTGCCGTTTCGCACAAAACTATGCTACAATTTCATGAAAGGGGAATGTACGTTCCCATTATGTACGCATCACGTTATTATAGATTGCCGTTAACGGCTGGAGGAGGGAACATACGCTACTCAATATCTATAAACCTTTAGTATACTCTATACCAAATGATATAGAGGTGATGTAATAAAGCTGTACGGAATTGGCGACTTTTCGAAGTTGATTGGCGTTACGCAGCAAACTTTGAGGATATGGGACAAGGATAAACGGCTATCGCCGTCCTTAGGACGGGCGCGTTTACCGATGAAATATAAGAACAGGTATAGATGAAAACTTATACTTTCTTATATTTTAAAAAAGGAAAGCTAAAACCCCATCATGTCAGCGCCAGCGGATACAGCGCCACCGAATTTAGTTGTCGATTGCAAGGGAAACGAGCGAACAAAGCGAGAAAGATGCCCAAGGAGTTGATGGAAGATGATTCTTGCGAAAAAAGTCAGAATCAAACCGACTCCTGATCAGGAACAAGCGTTATGGCGTTCGGCCGGGGCGGCTAGGTGGGTATACAATTGGACGCTGGCTCGTCAGGAAGAAAACTATCGGAATGGCGGCAAGTTTATTCCTGATGGCGAGCTGCGAAAAGAATTGACGAAGCTGAAGCAGACGGAAGAATATGCGTGGCTGAACGATATATCCGCCCAGACAACGAAACAAGCCGTCAAAGACGCATGTGATGCCTACAAGAAGATGTTCAAAGGACAATCCGGGAAACCGAAGTTCAAAAGCAGAAAACATTCAAAACCAGCATTTTATAGCAGATATGACCGATTTAAAGCAGATGGAAACACGGTCTATCTGGAAAAGATCGGCTGGATACAAACCAATGAACCGATTCCTCAATCAGGAGCATATAGCAATCCGCGAGTATCCTTTGACGGCAAGTATTGGTATGTGTCTATTGGTATCAGGCACGAGCAAGAGAAGTCCGAACTGACGGACGAGGTGATCGGTATTGACGTGGGCATTAAGGAATTGGCGGTATGCAGTAACGGAATGGTGTTCAAGAACATCAACAAGTCTGCCGCCGTAAGAAAGGTGGAGAAACGCTTGCGTCGGTTGCAGCGCAAGGTTTCCCGCAAATACGGGATGAACAAGGAGGGAAACCGTTTCGTCAAGACACGCAACATTGTAAAAGTCGAAAATTCGATTCGTTTGCTTCATCGGAGACTAGCGAATATCCGCACCAATCACATTCACCAAACGACGAGCGCGATAGCGAAAACCAAGCCAAGCGCTGTAGTGATGGAAGACTTAAATGTGAGCGGAATGATGAAGAACCGCCACTTGAGCAAGGCGATTGCCGGACAGAAGCTGCACGAGTTCATCCGGCAGATGAAATACAAGTGCGAGAAGATCGGCGCGAAATTTGTTCAAGCCGCCAAATGGTTCCCTTCATCGAAAATGTGCTCATGTTGTAGTCAGATCAAGCCGGACCTGAAACTGTCTGATCGTACCTATGAATGTACTTGCGGACATGTGATCGACCGCGACTTGAACGCGGCGATCAACCTATCTAAATTGGCGGTCTGACACGTATCTTGTCATCGCCAATATGTAGGATTCGTTGCATCCGAATTTACGCCTGTGGAGTGTCATACCAAACGCGAGTAGTTCCGGCAAAAGCGGACACGGCGAAACAGGAAGCAAACAAGGATTTATAGACTTTTATAAGTTCTTGGCAACGGGAGAAGATTGTCCGGCCCAATTCAGTACGAGCCCATAACAGCCAAGACCATGCTCAATTCGGTCAAGGCGCCCTCCATGCCTTTTGACTGGTCTCTAAATCCGTACAGAGGATGTCAGCATGGATGCAGCTTCTGCTATGCCCGCAGCACTCATTCCTACCTGGGAGAGAAGGCGGACGATACGTTTCAGAAGCATATCTATTTGAAGGAGAATGCGGCGGAAGCATTGAAGCGGCAGCTTGCAGCCGCCGCCCGTTCGAAGAAAGGTTTGGAAGCACTGGGGAGCATCGCCATAGGCACCGCGACCGATCCTTATCAGCCTATCGAGAGCCGGGCCCGTCTGACTCGGCAATGCCTGGAGGTCCTGATTGAATATGGGGTACCGGCCAGTATAACGACCCGGTCCCCGCTTATCCTGAGAGACCTTGACTTGCTGAAGAAGCTGCCTCATGTATCGGTTAACCTGAGCGTCAATACATTGAACCGGAAGCTATGGAGACAGTTGGAGCCCTCCACCCCGTCCCCGGTCAAAAGACTGGAAACCGTCAAGCAGTTGAGGGAAGCCGGAATAGAGGCCGGAATTTTCATGGCGCCGATCCTTCCCTATTTGACGGATACCCCGGAAGAGCTGCAGGAATTCGTCGATACCGTTCCTTCGTACAATCCTTGTTATGTCATACCGTCCTATCTGCGGTTGAGCACAGCCGAAGTGAAGGTTTGGTTCTTCGCCACCCTGGAACAGACCTATCCGGAGCTGCTCGCCCGCTATGCCCGTCTCTACCGGCATTCGGGCTATATCCCGTCCGAATACCGCGAGGAGAAAATGTATTTCATCAAAGAGCAGCTTGCCCGGCACCATCTGCAGACTTCCCATTCGGGGCCTAAAGACAATTCCCATATTCACAAGACGGAGCTCCGCCTAGACCCGCAGGAGGCGGAAGAACAGCCGGTTCAGTTGAGCTTTTCCTTCGAGAATCTTTAATCGCACTAATATTACTCGAGGTAGATTATTATCCCGGATAAATAACAGAGTCCGTCCTTGCAATCTCCGAGGTCCATCTGAAGCAGCTTACAGATCCGGGATCTGCCAATCTATCTCGGCGATCCCGTTCTCCCGCAGGAAGCGGTTGGCTCTGGAGAACGGCCTGCTGCCGAAAAATCCCCGATTCGCCGAGAACGGGCTCGGATGCGGGGACTTGATGATGCAGTGCTTGTCCGATGTAATCTGCGCCGCTTTCTCCTGGGCATATTTCCCCCATAACAAGAAGACAAGCGGCTTCTCCCGTTCGTTAAGCAGCTCGATCACCCGATCCGTGAACGCTTCCCATCCCTGCCCTTGATGGGAATTTGCCATCCCCCTTCTGACCGTCAGCACCGAATTCAGCATGAGTACCCCCTGCTCCGCCCAGCTTTGCAAATAGCCATTATTCGGAATTTTGCAGCCCAGATCGTCGCGAAGCTCTTTATAGATATTTTGCAGAGATGGGGGAGGCTGGATGCCCGGCAAGACCGAGAAGCTTAAGCCGTGAGCCTGACCGGGACCGTGATACGGATCCTGGCCGATAATGACCACCTTCGTATTCTCATATGGCGTTGAATGCAAGGCCGAATATATATGGTGCATATCCGGATATACGGTATAAGTTTTATACTCCTGAACGAGAAACTCTCTTAAACGGAGATAATAAGGCTTGGCAAATTCATCCTCAAGCAGCGGTGCCCAATCGTTCTTCAAAATAGCCATTCTACTTACCTTCCTTGTATGAAAATTAAGTTTAATAGAATTGTAGCATAATCTCCCGGGCCTCTTCACTGCATCAAGCACAAAAAAACAAGCCTGCAGAATGATCCATCCGCAGGCTTGTCCTATTCCTCCCGCAGCCGATGCTCCCGGCTTACGGGTTGGTTGTTCCATATTATCGTTTGCTTACAAAAGCTCTTTGCGCAGCTGTTCAGGAGATTTGGGGGACAGGGCACCAAACGGAATATCAAACACCGTCTTGGCCCCGGTTTGTCCTTCCTTGGCCAGTCTATAAGCCGCTCTGGCATAAGCGACCAGCACGCTCGCCGTAAATTCGGGATTGCTGCCCAGCTTCAGCACGAACTCGATCAATTGAGTGCTGTCCGCTCCGGTCTTCCCGGAACGAAGCACATGACCGCCGTGAGGCATAGCCGAGTGGTTGGCCTTCATCTCTTCTTCCGAAATGAAGTGAACGATCGTCTCGTAATCGGCGAAGTAATTCGGCATCGACTTGATCTCCGCCTCGATCCGATCGCGATCGGCGCCCTCCTCGGGTACAATAAAGCATTCCCGCAGATGCTTGTCCCGGGTCGACAGCTCCGGATTCTCTCCGGCGCGAACTCTCGATACGGCCGTTTCGCTTGGAATCGTATATTGGATGCCGAGCTTGACTCCTTCTACCCGGCGAACCGCATCCGAGTGTCCTTGGCTGACTCCCTTACCCCAGAAAGTATATTCCTTACCCTCGGGAAGAATGGCTTCCCCGAGCAGACGGTTCAGGGAAAACAAGCCGGGATCCCAGCCGGTAGAGATGACACTGACGTGCCCGGACTTACGCGCTTCGGCGTCTACCTTGGCGAAATATTCAGGAATGCGGGCATGGGTATCGAAGCTGTCCACCGTGTTAAACATTGCGGCAAATTCGGGCCCCTGGACAGGCAGATCGGTCGCAGATCCCCCGCATAGAATCATTACATCGATCTTATCTTGATAAGCCTGCACTTCAGAAATATGGACCAGCTTGGAGCCTGCTGTGAGCTCTTCCGGTTTTCTTCTTGTGAAGATGGCCTCCAGTTGGAAATCAGGGTTTTGTTTGAGTGCAAGCTCTACACCTTTACCCAGATTCCCGTAGCCTACAATACCGACAGTTATTTTATGTTCCATATGATTTCCCTCATTTCTGTGACCAGAAGATTTATATTTCCTGTAATACAAGTTCGTGCTTTGAAACATTATATCAATAAAATTAACATCATCACAACGAACCGCTCAATAGAAATATTTTATAGCTATCGGAAAGCATTTTTATTTCTGAAGGACCCCCGGAATCCGGCCCCATAATATCCGCCCCTATATCACTTGCGGGTCAGGACTAGCTTTGTTTATTCATTCCCTCTTTCTCTTCCAGCCATTCCTTCAAGACAACCGCTTGATTATATCTTTCATCTTTGGCCGCATATAGAAGGGTGACAGGCTCCTTGCCCCTAACCATTTGTCTAAGCTTATGCAGGGTCCGGCCAGCTTCCCCGTCGGCCTGGTCCAATTCCCGCATATATTGTTCTTTGAACGATTCAAATCTATCCGGATTGTGGGCAAACCATTGGCGCAGCGCTCGGCTGGGAGCCGCTTCCTTCATCCATTCATCCAAGTGTGCGGCTTCTTTAGTCATGCCTCTTGGCCAAAGCCGGTCTACCAAAATTCTAAGTCCGTCCGTCGGCGCCTGCTTGTCATAGATCCGTTTGACCGAGATCTTGCCCATACCAAATCCCCCTTACATATAGAATCCTGCCGCATGAAAGGGCCAATCCAGCAGCAAGAGCGTCTTCCCTAATGGAGACGCTCCTCTTTATACCCATCAGCCGGTTTTCGCCGTCTTCAATCTTTCCAGTTCGGAGGTAACCTTTTCAATCATATTAACGAAGGAAGCCAGCTCTTGGGAACTGACCGATTGATTCTTGGCATAGTTCGAAGTCCGCTTCGATTCTTCTTCTACCTGGCGCAGAAAACGATGAACGGACGTCAGCTTGAGCCGGATTTGATCCAGGGCTTCTCTGGAACGGGAAGCCAGCTTACGGACCTCGTTGGCCACGACCTCGAAGCCCCGCCCCTCTTCTCCTGCACGTGCGGCTTCAATGGCTGCGTTAAGACCGAGCAAATGGGTCTGATCGGAAACTTCCTGCATCAAGGTACCCATTTCATTTATGTACTGAATTTCCTTATCCAGCTCGTACAGCAGATGATTCGCCTTTTCCTGGGAGTTGACGGTATTCTCCGCCATCTCGGCCACAGACTGACTGCTTGCTCCAAGCTGAACCATCATGCCCACAAGATCCTGAATGGAGGCATTAATTCCTTGCAGCATCTTGCTTTGTTCCATACTGACCGCTTCCAGTTTTGCCTTCTCCAGCTTCTCGTATGCTTCCAGAACCAATTGGGAGTCGAAATTAAACATCTTGGTCAAGGAATGGATCACCTTCACCCAATCTTGGGGCATGGTTTGTTGAAAACGGACGGAAGCTATGTCCAGATAAATCATATACGTTCCCAAATACCAGTTGGAATCCAATCCGATTCTAGAATGAACAGAGCCTATATGCATACGCTTCTGAATATACTCCTCGTCAATAACCCCTTCGGTCATCGACATGAAATACCATCTTTGGGTTTCTTTCAGACGCTCCATCGTACTATGCTTCTCAATAACTTCCTTCAATTCGGGATGCGCCATAATATGGTCATAAAGCTCGTCCACCAAGCTTTCCACAATTTGTTGAAACTCCGCTTTCTTCGATTTCAGCAAGGACAAATCCGCATCGCGGATGCCTACATACTCCAGCTGTCTCCTGCGTTCCTCTGTCAAATTAATCATTCTTCAACGCCTCCCGATGTCTTCAACCAAATTTCCTGCTTTTGCTCTTAATCTTATTATAGTATTAATCCCGTTCAGAATCCTCCTTTATTTGTAAAAAAAGCTTTTAACGAAGTTTTTTCGAAGATGAATAACCCGGTATTAGCGGAAGCTTTTTATGCCAATTAGAAAGTCACTCCATTTCAATACTTTAATGAACTTAAACTTTCCAATGTGGTAAAAAAAGCTTTTAACGAAGTTTTTTCAAAGATGAATAACCCGGTACTAGAGGTGGCTTTTTATGCCAATTGGAAAGTCGCTCCATTTCAATACTTTAATGAACCTAAACTTTCCAATGTGGTAAAAAAAGCTTTTAACGAAGTTTTTTCGAAGTTGAATAACCCGGTATTAGCGGAAGCTTTTTATGCCAATTAGAAAGTCACTCCATTTCAATACTTTAATGAACTTAAACTTTCCAATGTGGTAAAAAAAAGATTTACGAAGTCTTTTCGAAGAGGTGAGAAAACAGTAGCAATAAATTACAGGGACTACCTGATCAGATAGTCCCTGCAATAGGATGGATTAAATCTTATGGACTTGCTTCTCGAAAGCCCCCCGAATTCGGCTCTCGATCTCAGCAACCTTGGCGGAATCTACACCTTTGCGGTAAAGCCTCTTCCATTCGTCGCGCAGACTTTTCACCTTGGCCAAGCAAGCATTGGCTTCACTCATTGCCGAAGTATAGCGGGCACGGATCTCCGCAATCGAATCCGCATATTTTTCATCTATTCCTGGCGGAAAGGTTTTCTCATACATATCCAAAATTTCATCCCCTGCCCGGGAAGGAAAATGCTCATGGGGAGCCGTACTATCGAAAATGGCCACATCGATATCCGGAAAAATCAGCATATCGAGACTGTTCGGGTCGAAGCCGCAATGGAACATTTCCACATCATACCCTTTTCTTTCCGCCTCGGCAGCCAGCTTCTTCATCATCGTCGATTTCCCCGAGCCTGGGCGCCCCTTAACGAAAATCCGTCTGGAGAGTCCCTCTGTCAAAGGCATGATGAAATCAACAGGGCCTCTGGATGTCGCCGCTCCAAGATAGCGGTGAATGACCTTGGCCGGTTTCGAATCCCTCCTTGCTCCAAATAAAGAATCGATCAATTCCCGGGTAATTCGATCGGCTGCAGCATGATCCATGTTATCGATGTAGATCTTTTCCCATTCATCGTGGATATGCAAGCCCTTGTTATAAGTATCTATCGCTTTATTGTACCAATGCTCTATTTCCAGCTGCAGTTCGGACATCCGGCTCTCATCCGCCTGCAATAAATTACGATCGACCGCTTCATCCAAATCGAATACCTCAAGCGCATTCCCTACACCGGATTGCAAAGCTTCAGGACAAGCCGTGCCGTCAATCAAACCGGCCTGCAAGCCGGTAACGATCATCCCGTCCAGGTCTTCACTGTCGAGGGAGGAATGATAAAGCTCCACATCCCAGCCCCGTTCCCGCATTGTATTCGCCAAATTTCGAATGATGGCGGATTTCCCCGTACCGGGCCCTCCTGTAAGAACATAGAGGCTCTTCACATTGCTGTAAGCCGAATCAAACAGGCTGTGAGGACCTTTCGCTGTATTTCCGACAATAAAATAAGACTTCGCCTGACCTCGCATCGATTAGCCACTCCTTTCGGTTGCATCACTCTTGCCTCTATATGGATAATATATGCTTGCGCCCAGGATGTGTGTTTGCCTAAGAGTCAATCATAGCAAGTCAAATCAGACGCGGTACGCTGGTAGAGCCCACCATGCGTTACTTATTTGTGAGCGCCCCGGTTCCGGCATGCTCTTGCCGATAACGGTCAAACAGCATCTTCCAATCGGCGGCAAAACGGGGGTATAAATTAGGTCTTCTCCGAACCGCCAGAGGGTGATAAGAAACCAAAAGAAGATGGCGCCCATCGGCTTCAAGCCACGTTCCCCGCAGTTCCTTAACCTCGGCCTCCGGATTTCCGAGAAAAGACTGCACAGCCGTATTTCCCAAGCAAAAAATAAACCGTGGAAGCTTCTGATCTAACTGCAGCTGCAAATGCTCCCTGCAGGCCGCTCTTGCCTTTTCTTTATTGTAGGCTCTCTTCGGCCGGCATTTCAATAAATAGGTTACATAGAGATCGTTCTCGGTGAAGCCCGCCTCCCATGCGGCCTTCTGTAACGTTTGCCGGGTGCCGCAAACATACGGCTCTCCGTCCCGGTTCTCCCTCTCCCCGGGGTTGTCCAACAAAATTAGAACGGATGCTTGCGGATTCCCCTCTCCCCAAATCACCCGGGTGCGCTGTCCGGCTAACTCGCAATTGCTGCAATTTATGGCATGGGGAGGAGCCGGTTCCTCCTGCCAACTGGTCGCTTGAAAATCCATTCTCTTCACCGCCTTCTGATTTTTTCCCATACTGATCCATGGAGCCTGTCCAACGAGACAAGTTTAGACATCCAATCGCTGTTATTCTCAGATTTCTTGGGAATCTATTTTTTGAAGGTTGAAATCCTGGGATAACGAGGCGAACGCCGGCGCTTTTCCAGGCCGGAAACTTACTTCTTCGGTTCCTTTCTCACCTAACACGAATTCGGTCAGCGGATAGTCTTCAAACGGATTGAAGCTTGTTTCGCTCGACTGGACCCGGGTCACATGACCCGGTTGCCCACAAACATACTAATAAGCCAAGAACCGGCAGTTGGTTCTGCCGGTTCCCTTATGCTGCTATACTTCCCCATTTTCCGTTCGGGGAAACGTCTCATCCACTTCCCAAGACTCCACCAACTGATGGGCCTTCTGAAGAGGATATCCTCTTCCCATTAAATACGCTATTAATACTACTTCCGTCATGGCATGTCGGGTACCCGTCGTTTGCGCCTCCTTTAATCCGTAATTCACCAGCGGGCGGAAGCGGGCAATCAGCTCCCGGGGGCGAATCGATGGCTGGGCAAAAGCGGGTAAAACTCCTGGTCCTTCAGGATAAGAAGGATGGGATGGATAGGACGGATACGACGGGTAAGACGGAGATGGGTATAACGGCTGGGGAGATCCATAGGGGATTCCCGTATCAAAATAACTCACTGAAAGTAACACTCCTTTATCGGGTTGTTCCTTAGGCTGCTATATCCTATGCATTCGCCCGAACAAAGGATAGGGACCAACGCCCATTATTTATTGGACCCCGTCGCGGATCTGTGCCCGAGTTCACCTCGTCAGAGAAAAATCACCCGAGCTTGTCCTTACCTTCATCTTGATCTTCCCCTCACCTATCTTGCCGACAATCCGGTTGGATTTATCCGTTTCGTATTCGAAGCCCTCCAGTCCGACTCTGCCATCCCCCGAACCGGAACGGAAATCGAGGTCCAGCCCCGAAGGCCAGTCGCTTAGCCGGATGTCGATATCCCCGCTGGACGTTTCCAGATTCATGTCTTGTCCCAGCTCACCCAGCTCTATCGAAATTTCCCCCGAACTGGTTTCTCCCTGGAGCTCAGCCGATCCGTCGAGAATGCTGATATCTCCGCTGGATGCCCGGAACTCAATCAGATCGGCGGAGAACCGGCTGACCTGAATGTCCCCGGAAGAGCTTCTTAACTGCATATAGACCGCATTCACCGAATCGAGGCTAAGGTCTCCGCTTGAGCTCTCCAGCTTCAATTCTTTATAAATCTTCTCGGGGAGCTCTACCTTGAGATTAACATCGTTTGGCGCGAAGCCGAAGCTGATGCCGTTAGGCAGATTCACCTCAACATTCAGAGTGTCTCCGGCCTCTTTGACCCGCAGAGCCGTCTTCTTCCGGTAGCTTTGGTTTGCCTTCCCCTCCAGCTTAATCACAATCTGCTCAGCGTCGCCGGAGACCATTTGCACATCTGCACTGCTGGTATTAATATTGATTCTTTCTATTTTGTCAGCGTCCACTGATTGCTCTTGAAATACATTCTTACTGGCGAACCAGGACAAGCCTCCTTGGGAAATTACAATATAAATGACGACCGCTACAAAAAAAAGCACTGCCAAAAAGATTTTCATCGATCCTCTCATTCGAGAAAACCTTCCCTCCCATCTCTTCGCGGCCTTATACTGACAGCCGCTTGCACGGCGTTCGCTATAAACAATTATGCCGTGCTAATACTCCATCGTGATTGCCGGAAAACCGAGGGTCAGCCTCCATTTGCCGCTTTCGGTCACTTGGTGCACAGCGGCTTGCGCATGAATTTTATGCTGTCCGCTTATGATATATTCATTAAGCAGCGGGGAGGACAATGAAACGCTCAAGCTTCCGGCATCTTCATAACGGTCAATGCGCTGAGCCTGCAGCTTATTCTGTACGCTCAGGATAACCTCTTCCTTGCCGGAGTTCGCCTGCAAGCTATCCCGTACCATCCCCTGAATCCCTATATTCCATCTAGCTCCATCGCTTTCCGGCATCGATTCCCGCCACTCCAAAGCCTGCGGAAATTCCCGGACAGCCCCATCCCAACGCACGGTCAGATAAGCCGTAACACCATCATCCAGGGCGACTAGTCTCATCGTTACCTGACCGCCGGACATAGGTGCGGCGGTCTCATAGCAGAGGCGTCCATCCGGGAGTGCGTTCAGGCTTCCTTCCGGCAATTGAAGCCTCTCTGCGGTCTCGCGGCCTATAGCTGTGAATTCCGCCGGATCGCTATAAGTGTTAAAAACACTCTCCTGATAGATTACCAGATTAGCTTCATCATATAAAGAATCGGTTAAGTTCATCAGTTCCCGCCATGGGTCTTCGGCTGCCGTAACATCGGCAAACACGCGAAATTGCCCCCATACCCCTAACAAAATAAGGAAAATAGTGATAAGTGCCAGTCGATTAATAGAAAATGGCGATCTGAAAGACATTCTTAATCACCCCATCTTTAAAAAATAGACTTTTATTAGTTCTTCTCACACTCAGTTTTCCCGAATCTAGCAAAAGCTATACTTGTTTTTCTTTCTATTAAATAGCTTCATTCTTCCGACAAGTAATATTTAGTATTACAAAGTATGACAAAGGAATTCCAAATTCGACATTTTCCCCTGAAATCTCCTAAGCCCCGGCCTCTTCTAACCTGGAAGAAGAAGGAGTACAATGGAATCAAACTAAGGACGAAAGGTGGTCTTTGCGATTAAACCGCTTGTGGGAATTACCTGTTATATGAATGAAGAGCAGGTTTATCTCGGACATGTATATTCGGATACGATACTGAGATCCGGGGGATTGCCTGTTGCTATTCCGGTCATTCGGGAGCTGCAGGATGTGGAGCAATTAGCCGAAACTCTGGACGGCTTACTGTTATCTGGAGGGGAAGACATCGATCCGGAGTGGTACGGAGAGGACCCTATCCCCGGACTGGGCACTGTGACCCCGGCAAGAGACTGGAGCGAGATTCACCTGGCCCGCCGCTTTCTCGCGCTGAACAAACCGGTATTTGCCATTTGCCGCGGCTGCCAGGTGTTAAATGCGGCCTTCGGGGGAAGCCTATATCAGGATCTGGGTTCGCAGCATCCCTCTATCCAGCATGCCCAGAAAGCTCCCCGATCGCATAGGAGCCACAAGATCACCATTCTGGAAGGCACGCTTCTTCATAGCATTGCCGGCACAGAACAGGTCAAGGTCAACAGCTTTCACCATCAGGCGGTCAAGCAGGAAGCCCCCGGCTTCCGGGTTTCCTCCCGGGCGCCCGACGGAGTCATTGAATCGGTCGAGCATCCCGGTTCCAAGTTCGTTCTTGGCGTCCAATGGCATCCCGAACATACCGCGCTTACGGACAGCTTGTCCGCCAAATTGTTCGAAGCCTTCGTCCAAGCCTGCAGCAGCCCGGATTAAACCCATGGAACGAAGCCGCCGATATTCGACATTCCTTCGTTACGTCATTCGCCATACATTTGCCAATGCCGAGAAGGATAATTACAATAAGAATCATCTCAATCCGTTTCACCCTGACAAATAGTATATGAAGGAGGACACACCATGGCCCCGCAAGAAGAACGTAACTATGAACTGGCCACTTTCGCCGGCGGATGCTTCTGGTGCATGGTTTCCCCATTCGAGGAATTGCCCGGCATCATTCAAGTCGTATCCGGATATACCGGCGGGACTCTGGAAAACCCGACCTATGAACAGGTCTGTTCGGACACAACCGGGCATTATGAAGCGGTTCAGATCACCTATGACCCCGAGATTTTCCCTTATCGCAAGCTGTTGGAAATCTACTGGATGCAGATCGATCCGACCGATGAGGGAGGACAATTCTATGACCGGGGAAGCTCTTACCGGACGGCCATCTTCTATCACAATGAGAAGCAGAGGGAAGAAGCCGAGCAATCCAAGAAGGAGCTGGAAGATAGCGGCCGCTTCGACAAGCCGATCGTGACCCCGATTATTCCGGCGGCACCTTTCTACCCGGCAGAGGATTACCATCAGAATTACCATCGCAAAAATCCCGCCCATTACCGTCGTTATCGGCAAGGCTCCGGCAGGGAGGATTTTATCGAACGGCATTGGAGCCGCAAGATAGATCGGGACAGCTTAAAAACTCGCCTCACCCCTATGCAGTATGAGGTTACTCAAAACGAAGCTACAGAACCGCCTTTCCAAAATGAATTTTGGGATTCCAAGGAAGAAGGCATCTATGTCGATATTATATCGGGAGAGCCTCTCTTCAGTTCCCTGGATAAATTTGATTCCGGGTGCGGGTGGCCCAGCTTTACGAAACCGCTGCAGTCACACAGCATCAAGGAGAAGCTGGACCTGAAGCATTCGATGGTTCGAACGGAGGTCAGAAGCCGGGTAGCCGACTCGCATCTCGGCCATGTCTTCAACGATGGGCCGGCACCCACCGGGCTTCGTTATTGTATCAACTCCGCTTCTTTACGCTTTATTCCGAAGGAAAGACTGGAGGAAGAAGGCTACGGAGAGTATCTCTATTTATTCGAACATAAGAACGATTAACTTTCTCGTTAGAGAGCATCGCCCAAGCCTCATCACGAATGATGAGGCTTCGCCTGCGTCCTGCCATGCGGCTGCCCAATCGCCCAGCCGCATGTTGACGTCGGCCTATGGGGTCGGATTATCTGGTCCTGTTCCAAATGTAAGAGAACCAGGTGGCATGCCGCTGCTCGTCATGCGAGGCGTTGATCAGCCCTCTGCGCAGAGGCAAAGGCACAATCTCCGACAATCGCTGATAGCTCTTCGAATCCTCCAGCTCGTCCTTAATGGATTCCTCTACACCCTTAACGAAAGATTCCGGGAGTGGACCCGCCTTAATTTCCGGCTTGCGACCGCCTGTCAGCTGGGAATAATAGCTGGAAAATAGCCGGAAGTGGTGTTCCTCATCCTGCTTTATGTCTGAAATTATTTTACGAAATTCTTCGTCAGGAGCTTCTCTGGCCAGCCATTCATATGTCCGGATAGCGTTGTATTCTCCATTGATCGCTTTGGCCAGCTCCCGGATCAGCGAGGCAGTATCCGTATCGGCTGCGGGTCCGGCTTGCAGCCGGGTATTGTACGAAGGACCTGCGCTATATGGCGGATATACCCAGCTTCCTCCCCATAGAATTGGAGAGCTCCCGTAACGATTCCCTTTCATCCTTAGTTCCTCCTTTCCATGAGATTCTGCTAATACTCTATGGAACTACCGCCTATTTGGTGCCTATGGTTCATAATCCAGGTGCAGCTATTGAGCACAATAAAAGCACGATCCGCTTAGGATCGTGCTGTTCGCATGTCCGGGTGAACTACCAATTGGAGCCCCCGGATTTATTATTGTTGTTTGAGCCGGAACCCCAGGAGGAACCGCCGGATTTGTTCGCTGAGGAGCTCGAACCCCATGTAGAGCCTCCGGACGTATTCCGCGAAGAGCTTGAACTCCAAGAAGACCCTCCGGACGTATTCTGCGAGAAGCTGGAATCCCTTGTAGAGCTCCCGGAGGTATTCCGAGACGAGCCGTAACCCCATATAGAGCTTCCGGAAGGCTTGCGCGACGAGTTGGAACCCCATATAGAGGTTTCCGAGGAACTGGACCCCCAGCTTGAAGAGGAGGCCGATGTCCGCTCTGAATATAGCTTACGCTGATATTCGTTATCCATTTCGTCAATAAGATATTGTACCTCGTTAACCTTCTCGGCTGCATCCATATAGAAGCCGGAGGCCATCAGGTTGTTCACTTCATAAAGAATATTGCGGTAGTTCTTCTCATATTTTCTCACCCGGATCTTCCTCCGGGTCCTGGCCACTGCAGATTGGAAGCTTGATTCCATAAAGCTGATCGCTTCCAGAGCATAGTTCTTTTCCCCTAATACGAATTCGACATGGATCACGAAATCGTCGATGCTGCCGGAAAATTCGCGGACATGCCGCTCAAGTTCCTGTAAAGAGTACGGGGTAGTATGGAGCATCGATTTCAACTTTTGAAACATGGGATAGATAATGGGGTAGGTTTCGTCCGGCCCTGCCCCCTCCAAGAAGATTAGCTTTTCATTTCTGGCCAACTGCGCAGATTCCATGAATTGCTTCCAGCTCTCATTCACGACCGTTCGCAGATCATCCATAGCTTCGTTCAATTGCATGGAAATCGACTGGCAATGGCTTGAAATTTGATCCACCCCGTCAAGCCACTGAAGCATCTCATCCAGCTTTAGACGAGCCTCCTCAAAGTGTTGGTGATCATCATCCGTCAGCTTGATTACATTGGGAAGCTGAACGGCCGTATCCTGCATCATCCGTTTGGCAGCCTCCAGGGAAACGGCCAGGTCCACCCAATGCTCCTTAACGAAAGCCGCCCGCAGATCACTCAATAACTGCTCCAGATCGGCCTCGACCTTCGCGAACTCCGCTATTTTCTGCTTGATGAATCGAATATCCTCCTGGTTCTTGCCCCGCAAATAAGCATGCCTCTTCGTCATCTCCAGTGCTTCCGCCAGCAGTTCGTCCATTCTTCCGGATATCTGGCGAATACTAGGCATATTTCCGACCCGCAGCTCTGCCAATAAGGGCTCCATATTCCTCTGCGCCTCATCCAGCTTGGAGTACGGATCGATTCCGACCAATTTCAGGCAATGCTCGTTTATCCAACGCTCCAGCTCTTGTCTGCATTCCGATAAGGTTTGAGGAAAGGCGTTATACTTATTCAACCATTGGGGCAGTTCTTCAGCCTCCTTGAACGCTTTCTCCATGGGCTGCGTTAACCCGGCGGCCGCTTCGCTCGCTCTTAAAGGATCGAACACCTTCAGATCGCGCACCCGACTAAGCTCCGCTTCCAACTCGGTCAATTCCTCCGTCATGCAGGTTAACGGAAAGGAGTGCTTCTCCGCAAGCCGTTGAACCGTCGATTGAGCGGCTTCCAGCTTCCCGGATAGGTCCTCGACCTTTCTAGTCACTTGACGTTCGGTTTCCCCCACCCGGACAATTTCCGGATAAATCTTCTCGAAGACAGCCTGACAATTCGCTACTGTTAATCTGCCTTCACGAATTCCCTGGCGAAGAGCGAGCAGCCTGATAAAAAGGATCTTCGCCTCCATGTCCTGCTGCAGCTTGCCTAGGTCAATCAACAGCAGTGTGACAAGTTCGTTAAGCTGGTTGACCAGCTTCTCGGTCTGTCCTTGAACCAGCCCGACATAAGGCTTCAGTTCTTCGTTGGCATGACTAACCTCAATCAGCAGTTGATTCGCTCGGGACCGAAGCTTGGACCACTGGATTTTGAGAATCATTCCATATAGTAATATCCATGCCAGAACAACCGAGGTGAGAACGATAGCGATCAGAGTCCAGTTCCACTGGCTCAGAGGAGGTATTAAAGGTTTCTTGTCAACATCGGCAGAGGTTTCGGCCGGGCTCATGTCCCCCGCCTGCGGTTCAGGATCGGCAGCGGGAGCCTCCGGCTCCGGATCAGGGACAGAGGCAGGCTGGACCGCCTCGGCGTCTTCTGCCGCCAGTTCATGAACCGCATTCATCAGGTTCAAGCTGGCCTGAGCGAAATCCCCTTCTTTAGCCGCGGGAATGAAATACTCCTCCGTCAGCCTTCCGATCAGTTCACCGATATCGCCGCCGCCATAGAAGGATCGGATGCTCCGCTGGAGCTCCTCGCTGACCAAATTCATTTCAATCCGCCGGTCCTGACTGGATATCAGCAGCAATATTTCATTATTTTGCAAACCCCATTCATTAAATACGCGTGTCGTATAATCGAACGGATCTTCACCCTGCAAGCTGTCGATCGTCAAAATATAGAAAGTATAGAGGGGCCCTTGAGCCGCCTGCTCCAACGAGGCCAGCGCCTCCTCACGGAACATGCCCGCCTGGTCCTGCACCGTTCCATTCTTCACAGGAGTATTTGCCGCCCAGACCATGACCGGGCTCAATAGTAAACATAATAAGAGCAGGAAGCAGGTTAATTTCTTCACAAGTCTATCCCCCATTTTCATGTCTATAATCATCAGTATACTGAAAATAAAGGAAATTGGATAGAGATGGCAATTTTAACTTGTGCGTCGATTTATATGATTATAGATTATTCATACATAAACTACGCCTTTGCGGCATTTACTGTATGCTTTATCGTACAAAATGCGCTCGATCGCAATAATCTTCGCGCATTTTCGCTTGGCCGCACCGAAAGTTGAGTTACAAACTATGCAAAAAAAGCCGCCCCCATCCAGAGAGGATGAAAGCGGCCGCGGGGAATCCACGCATCGGTCATTGCATCAATCATTGCATCGATCAACGCACTTCGGCCATTATATCGCCATAGCATCACCCATGACACCGGTCGTTTACAATTGCCCGGCGTACCACTGCAGCAAACCGAGCCTCCAGGAAATATAGAAGGAAAGCAGCAGGACGGCAAGCATACTCCCCAGGAACATCCAATCCCGGGGCTGCACCTTAACCTTCTGATAGAAGGTCCGGTCGCGTGAACCGGTAAACCCTTTGGATTCCATCGCTACGGCTGTTCTCTCCGCCTTGCGTATGGCGCTGGCCAACAGAGGGATGACGTAACGGCGGATTTGCTTCAGCTTCCCACGAAACCCTCCGCTTCGGTTGATCCCCCTTACTCGATGGGCATTTTGCAATATTTGCAGCTCCTCCCTGAACAGAGGAAGGAAGCGATAGCCCGCCATAATGCTGTAGGCCAGCTTGGGGGACAGCTTGAACTGCTGCATCAGACTAAGCATCAAGCGGGTGGAATCGGTCGTGAAGACGAACATCAGAGACAGGGCTGCGAAGCTTAGCATCCGTGCGGCCAACGAAGCTCCGCGAATCAAGGCCTCTTGGGTAACCTCCAGCCATCCCAACCGCAGAAGTATCGTCTCAGTTCCTCCCTCCGGCACCTTGGCAAATAGTATCGCCGTCCAAATATAGCCCAAAGCAACGATCAGGAAGGGAGAGAAAAACAGCAGCCATTTCTTGGCCGGGACCCGGCCGAATATAAAAGTGATCCCGATCGTCCAGGACAAAAAGAGGAGAGGAGTAAGGGGATCGAACACGAGAGCAAGCAAACAGACGCAAAGCAGAACGGCAGCCACCTTGATCCCCGGATTAATGCTCTGTAATACCATAAGGCAGCCTCTCCTGATCGGTAAGATGAACTTGCTCACCGAGCACCTTCCATACGGAAACCGGTATCGGCAGCAAGAGCCGGGCCTCCTCCAGCAGATCGGAGGAATAGTCCCACAGCTCAAACGGCGTGCCCGCAAAACGAAGACGGCCGGCTATCAACACGGCAACCCGGTCCGCATACTGCCGCACCAGCTCCATGTCATGAGTAATCATGACAACCGATTTGCCCTGTTCCTTCAACTGAACCAACAGATTCATAAGCTGCCCTGCCGTGTATGCGTCCTGACCGAAGGTCGGCTCGTCCAGCACCAGTATCCTCTGCTCGTCGGCGAGCATGGAGGCCACGCTGAGCCTTCTCTTCTGCCCCTGGCTGAGGGCAAACGGGTTCTCTTCGGCCAACTCCGCCAAACGAAACATACGCAGCGACTCTTGTACCCGCTCGCTAATTTCCCGCTCCGGCATTCCTTGAATCCGCAGGCTTAAGGCCACCTCTTCAAATACCGATGAGGTGACGAACTGGTGCTCGGGATTCTGGAATACAAGCCCGACTTGCCGGCGCAGCTCTCTCTCGTTCCAAGAAGATAAGGGACGACCATAGAGCGCAATCTCCCCTTGAGAAGGACCGGATAAAATCCCTGCCAATGCATGAGATAGGGTCGTTTTCCCAGCACCGTTAGGTCCTACAATGGCGAGCAGTTCGCCCGGATAAAGCTCCAGGCTCAGTTCCTGCAGAACAGACTTGTCTTTGCGGGAATAGGAAAATTGATTTAGCGTCATAAGAGGGGACTTCACAGCAAGAGCTTGCTCCTGCCCACATCGGGGCGGTACGGCCCCGCTGGCTGCCGGGTCCCCCTCCACCCCGGCATCCGGACAGCGAAGCGCAGCCGCCAATTCCGCCCATCCCCGGTAGGGCTCCTGAATTCCCGCCAGCAGCTCCCGCTCCGTCAGCGGATCATGACTGCCGGCATAGATGCCTTGGGCCCGCCAATCCTTCCCCATCCTGTAGGCCGTCGGCCACCATATCCCTTCCTCCCGACTCCATTCTTCGTGATTACGGAAGAAGTCTCTCAATCCTCCCTGGTACACCAGCTTCCCCCGGCGATCCATCGCCACAGCCCGATTGGCGACCGTCATCCAGTCATCCAGCTTATGCTCGATAATTACGAGCGTCAATGAGCTTCTCTTCCGCAAACGGTCTATCATGCAGACGAATTCCCGGGTCGACAGCGGATCCAGATTGGCCGTCGGCTCATCCAGAATGAGGACGCCGGGCTCCATAGCCAGAACGCATGCCAGGGCCAGCTTCTGCTTCATTCCGCCGGAGAGCTGATGGAGCTTGGACCTTCTGCATTCCGCAAGCCCTGTCCAATTCAGTGCCCGGTCGATTCGCGCGTCCATCTCCTCCGGAGGAACCGCCAGGTTTTCCAGGCCGAAGGCCACCTCATCCTCGACAGTCACCATACAGAACTGACTCTCCGGATCCTGGAAGACCATTCCGATGCGGCGGCTAATATCCGACCGGCTGTAAGAGCTTATTTCTTGGCCCTGCAGCAGAATTGTTCCGTCAGAATGACCATCCACCGCCTCCGGATACAGGCCGTTTATACAGTAAGCGAGCGTGCTCTTGCCCGATCCGCTCGGCCCCAGCAGAAGAACCGCATCGTTCTCCGCTACTTCGAAGCTGACGTTATCGATGACCGGAGCCGACTCTTCATCGTAAGCAAACGTCCACCGGCGCACCTCCAGCAGACGGGAGTTAACCTGCAATGTCATGATGCTCTCTCTTTCTTGCGGATTTGGCAATGGCAAAGCCTCTCAGCACCCCGGTCTTGGCAAGGCCGTCCGCCACCCCTTTGCCCAACAGGCCGGCCAGAACAGCCCCGCTGATGAGGCGAAGAATGAACATGGCCGTGACGTATCCCGGGTGAAGAGCCGCATAGCCCGAGACGAAGAAGCCCCACACGAAGCTGAACACCGCCGAGCCCATTCCCGCGCAGACCAGCACCCAGGTCGAATAGCGCTGCCAGCCGGTAGCGGCAAATACAGCCTCCGCCCCGAGCCCCTGAATCATCCCCGACAGCAGCAGTCTGGGGCCGGCCACATTGCCCATCAGCAGCTCGATGGCTGCGGTAATCGTCTCGGACACGAAAGCCGCCCCCGGTTTGCGGATAATGTAAGCGGCGATGATGGATACAATGAACCAGATGCCGAAGATAAACTCGTAGCCAATCGGGCCCATCAGGCCGACCAAGACATTGCCGAATTGTAGGAAAGCCAGATAGACTACGGCAAAAACGACCGATAACGCGGCAAGCACTACCACCTCGCGAAGCTTCCAACGCTTCATTACGGCAGCCCCCTCTACACTCTGTCCGGCTTCCTGGAAGGGCTGTTCGCAGAAAGCACGGCCGTCATGGTCACATGGGAAGCGAGCTTGCTCGCATTCACGAACGATTCTTCCAAAGAGGCAAACACTTCATGGGCATCCCCGTCCAATCGGCTCGCATAGTGAACGCCGCCGCTGAAGGTTCCCCGCGCTTTGGCCCGTTCGATTTGGTCATAAATAATTTTCATATAGCCTTGGTTCCCGAGAGGATACAGGGCGAACTGGCAAGCCGTCTCGATCGAATGCTGCCGCAAACCGGCCTCATTCATCCTCTCCTCATCCTCGGACAAATAGACGTCTCCTTCACTATCGCCCGGACAGCCTATAGAGAAAGTCCCGTTCCATACGACATGCAACCCGGAGACAGCAGCCTGAATGTAAACCGCCTTGGCCACATCGAAGACATGCTCGGCCTTCCCCCGAATACAAGTGCTGATATCATCCGTGCTCATCCATACTTTAGATCGATCCACCTTCTCCAACACGCCCATAATGATTTCTACGAACCGGTCCGACATGGGATAAAGAGAGAACCGGCAGCCGACGATCCGACTGGCTCCACAACCTGTCTGTTCCATTTGCGAACACCCTCCATGTAAATGGTTTTGAGCAAATAAAAAAACTGCACCCGGGCAAGATGCAGTTTAAACACAAGGCTAAAATAACGTTGTGCAGCTACACTTCCCCACGCTAGCATTACCTAGATCGGGTCCAAAGGGATCGGACAGCGTCCGTCTCAGCCGATTACGGCACCCCTAGTGCATTTGAATGAATATGCAGTTTTTTCATTGCTTGAGTCTTATCGTAGTGGAGTGCTTCCGGTTTGTCAATTGGCCCATCGGGCCTATTTCGGTGAAACGCAGCATTCCCCCGCTATTGCAGGGGAATGCTCATTTAGCCCGATGCTGAGAACTCATAAAAACGTTATTCGGGTTATTTCACAGCGTCAAACCCGCCGCCTTCGCGAATTTGTTTCGTGTAGTTTTCGAAAATTTCTCTTCCCTTATGCTTGGTCATCAGCTCCTCCAAATACTCGGGCCACTTGTCGGCCGGCAGATCGCCGAAGACGATTTTCGCATGAGTCGAGTTCATTTCCTTCCGGTAATCGGCAATATTGATGCCGGCCGGCGGTGTCACATAAGGTCCTCCAGTGTAAGGAACCGATTTATAGCTGAGCAATTCTTCCACGATAGCGCGGTCCCGTTCCGTTTCTTTCGGATTGATGATTTCCAGTCCGATTGGACTAGTATCGGAAACCCGGGTGAAGAAATCGTAAATTTGCAGGAATTTACCGTTCTCTTCGTTGATTTTTTGGATGACGTCCGGTTTTAACGTGACCTTGTTGCCTTCTCTCGTATAGGACTCGTTCTCCAGGCCGTAATGCGTCAGCAGGAAACCTTCCGGACTGGCCAGATAATCCAGGATGGCCATCATTCTTTTCACCTTATCCGGTTCTTGCTCGGCCAGCTGCTTGGGAACAACAAAGCCGAAGGAGCCTTGCGGATCCGTCTTGATCCCTTTGGCATCAGGGAAAGGATTGAACGGAACGATATCCGCTTCCGGATTGATTTGTCTTGCCCGGCTCACCGCGCTCGTCTCCACACTCTCCAGCGCAAAATCGCGGCCACCGGCTTTAACGATTCCCGCCTTGCCTTCGATGATCTTATTGAGATGCTCCGACCCCTTATTCAAGAACCAGTTGGGATCGACAATACCTTCCGCAATAGTATCTTTGATTTCCTGCAGTACCTTGACCGTATCCGGGTGGGAACCGGCGTCCACCAGCTTTCCTTCGTCAATATACATGGAGGCGTAGAAGCCGTTCTTGACCCAATGAGGCCAATCGAATCCGACATTGGCCCCATTGCCGGAAGTGGTGAAGCCGTAGGTGTCATTTTTGCCGTTCCCGTCGGGATCGTTAAAAGTAAATTGCCGCATCGCTTCCAGCATTTCTTCATAATTGGTCGGCACCGGAAGGCCTAATTTATCCAGCCAATCCTTACGAATATACCAAGCGCTGTACGCTGTAAGATCAAATGGAGTCGGCGCCCGCAGGCCGTCGTCTACCCCTTCAATCGTATAATAGCCTTTGAATTCGTTATCGCTAATCCATTTATAGTAATTGGGCATCGCCTCTTTAGTCATGAATGGGCGCAGATCGGCCACCAGACCGTCTTTGGCGTAGGTTTGGGAATCCCTCCCGCCGACGACTGCCAAATCCGGCGGAGTATTGGAGGCGAACCTTACATTGACTTTATTGGTCGAGTCCGGTCCGGCCGCCATATGGGTGATTTTCAGATTGACATTAAATTTCTCATCGATCGTTTTCTTGACGAAATCTTTATCTTCACTTGGAAGCGACCCTCCCGTACCGGTTGGGACAAAAAACTCAATATCATACTTTTTCCCCATATCATCCGTCTTGGGTGCCTCCGAAGGCTGTGTGGATGCAGAGGCATCCGGTGACGGGTTGGCCGCCGGTGCCGGTTCCGACTTGCCGCACCCGGTAAGCACAAGCATAGCCCCCATAATAATGGATAAAGATCCTCCTGCTATTGGTTTAATGCGCATTGGACTTCCCCTTTCCATGTTTTTGTAAAATGGCTTTTTAGCTATTGCATATCGTAGTTAGCCTTCATCAACCTTTGATCGCTCCCAGCATAACCCCCTTCGTGAAATACTTCTGGACAAACGGATAAACAAATAATATAGGCAACGTCGTAGCTACGACCATAGCCATCCGAATGGAGAATGGAGGAAGCTCGGCCTCCAAGCCCTGAACCTGGCTCATCATTTCCACGCTCATATTGGGCTGCTGCAGCATATCCCGCAAGATGACCTGAAGAGGATACAGCTTATCGTTCGTAATGAACATGATCCCTGCGAAAAATTCGTTCCAGTGGGCTACCGCATAGAACAATCCAATCGTCGCAATGATGGCCTTGGACAGCGGCAGTACGACCCAGAACAGCGTCTGCAAATCGTTGCAGCCATCGATCTTGGCCGCCTCCTGAATTTCAATCGACATATTCTCGAAGAATGTCTTGGCAATCAGCAGGTTGAAGGTCGCTATCAGGCTGGGAATGATGAGCGCCCAGATAGAGTCTAGCAAACCGAATTCCTTAACCACCAGATAATTCGGGATCAGCCCTCCGTTAAAAACCATCGTAAATACGATCAGGAACAGGCACAGCTTGCGCCCGGGCATCTGCTTGCGTGACAGCGGATAGGCCAGAAGCAAGGTAAAAACCAGGTTAAGAAAGGTCCCGAGGACCGTAATCAAAGTCGTTATTTTCAGCGATTGCGGCAATCTCGGACTCTCGAATATGGCACGATAGGCGCTGAACGTCACTTCCGACGGGAAGAGAACGAAGCCTCCGTTGCGAATCGTCTCCTTGAGCGGTGTAATGGACATGATGACGACATAATACATCGGAAACAGAGTCGCCAAGCCGATCAAGGTCAGGATGGTGTAGAACAAAGCGTCGATTAGCCGGTCTCCCGTTGTTTTGATCTGTGTGTTCATGAAGCTTCCCTCCTACCAAATGCCGGAATCGCCGAACTTCTTGGCAATTTTATTGGCGCTGAGCACCAGTATAAGGCCTACGAATGATTTGAAGAACCCGACCGCAGCCGCGAAGCTGAACTGCATCTCCTCCAGCCCCCGTCGGAAAACCCAGGTGTCGATAATATCCCCTACCTCGTAAACTCTCGCGTTCAGGAAGATGTAGATCTGGCCGAAGCCGGCGTCCAGAATGCCTCCCAGTCGAATAATCAAAAGAAGTACGATGACGCTTCGGATTCCCGGCAGGGTGACGTGCCATATCTTGCGCCAGCGGCCCGCTCCATCAACTACCGCCGCTTCATACAGACTCGGATCGATGGAGGATAGCGACGCCAGGTAAATAATCGCCCCGAAGCCGACTTCTTTCCATATCTCGGTAATATACAGAATGGGCCGGAACCAGCTCTTGGAGGTGAGGAAATCGACCGGTTCTTTGCCTAGAAATTTCAGAAACTCGTTAATCAAGCCATCCGCCGGAGCCAGAAACGCTAACGCAAGCCCATAAATGATAACCCAGGATAAAAAGTGAGGCATATATGAGATGGTCTGAATGGTCCGCTTGAACCACCTGGAACCGATTTCATTTAAAATAAGAGCAAGCATTATGTCGGGGACCATGCCCAATATAATTTTGAATACGCTGATCACCAACGTGTTGCGAAGCAGAAGATAGAAATCTGCGCTTTGGAAAATCTCCTCGAAATGCTTGAAGCCCACCCATGGACTGTCAAACACACCCTTCATGATGTTGTAATCCTTGAATGCTATGATCAGGCCGAACATGGGCAAATATTTAAAGCATAGGTAGTAAAGCATGCCGGGAATCAGCATCAAATACATCCACTTGTATTCTTTGATGGTTCGGACGAATCTCGTCCGCCACGTCTTTTTCTTGTTCGAAGCTGGCGCCAGGTCTTTTTCCAAAGTAATATCCGCCATTCTCTCACTCCCACTTTCTCTTTGTAAAGCGCTTACAATTTTGGTCTGACTTAATTATAGCTTCGTGACTCCACCCTCCTCTACGGGAAAAATTTTATAACCTGTGTAAAAATTATATATATAAGACTGAGCAATCTGTCGCCGCTTTGTCTACTCCGAGAATGCTCAAAGAAACGATCAGGATACCGCTTGGAAGCTAAGTAAACAGGGACAGCCATGCAGCGGACAATGGAGGCAGAAAAAATGGGAGAACCCCAAGCAATCTTAGGATTCTCCCCTCAAGCGTCATTCAGCCACGAAGCTAAATGGACTTCTTATATTCGGTTGGCGTCACTCCGACCATGTTTTTGAACATTTTACAAAAATACCGGTAATCCGTTATGCCTACCGTCTGGGCCACCTCGTAAATTTTCATGTCGGTCCGCTCCAGCAGTTCCTTAGCCTTATGCAGCCGCACCCGGCTGATGTAGTCGGTCAAATATTCGCCCGTCTCCTGTTTAAAAAGCTGTCCGACATAAGCCGGGTTGAGATTGACGGCCTTGGCCAAATCAGCCATACTCCAGTTCTTGCCATATTGTTCCGATACCATCTGGCAGATGGCCTGGATTTCCCTGCGCACCTTCCGGTTCTCCCCCTGCAGCCCGTAGATGACCGCCAGCCGCTCCTTAACTTGCTGCCACCACCAGCCGTACTGCTCCCAGGAAACAATCAATTCCAACTGCAGCTTCAAATCATGCATGTCCGCTTCGCTGCCTTCCATGACGGTATCGAGAACCGCTTCCGCTACACCTAACAGAAAATTCGGCGAATAGGGCGGATTGCGCAGTTGTGTTAACTGCTGCACATGCTCGGCGAATGTCTGCCAGTTGCGGGCATGCAGGGAGCGGGTCAGTTCGGCAATGATTTCAAGCCGCCCCACCTTCCCCGGTTCATAGAAGGAACCTGTGTCCGGACCCGACATGACGCTCAGACCGGTATAGAAATGTTCCTGAATCCGGGCCAGTGCCTCTCTGACCAACTTCGAAAACTGCTCCGGTTCGGTTGTTATCGGGCCGACGTATACAAAGCAGTCTGTGCCTAATCTTTGCTTGAACAGGGACAGCCGGTTATGAACGAACTCATTAAGCTTGCATTGGAAAAAGGCATAGCCCCGGTGAACGGGACAAGTAAGCATGATAAACAATTGGCAGCGTTTATACGGAAAGACGGCGGCCTGAATATCCGGTTCCCCGGACATCCCTTCCCATTGCTCGATCGCCTGGCCGGTCTGCTTTTGCCTTTGATCCAGCGTTTCTTCAAGCGTATGTGCCTCGCAGGCCTGTTCCGCACTTACGGAATAGCCGTCCCAGCCGAAGGACAGAACGGCATAGTATCGGCCGTTTAAAGCGATGGCCCCGTTAAGATGACGCAGGAGCTCGCTGCCGGCCGCACTTCCCTCCAGCAGACGTTGAACCAGTTGCCGTCTGGCGGACCACTCCTTTTCGCTATACTCTGCTTTAAGGAAGTGAATATGCTCCTCCTGGTCCCGTTCCTGCTTGATTTCTTCCGCGACTTGAGTACAGGCTTGAAGAATCTCTTCTTTAGACAGTCCCATCTTGAGCAAATAATTTTTGGCTCCGAGCACCAATGCCTTCTGAGCATAGGCAAATTCATCGTGCGCGGTTAAGAATATGACCTTCACCTTCGGCCATCGGTCCCGGACATACTTCGCAAATTCCAGTCCGTCCATGACCGGCATCGTTATATCTGTCAATACGATGTGAGGAAGCTCCCGCTCCATCATCTCGATGGCTTCCCGCCCGTTCTGGGCCGCTCCCAACCAGATAAAGCCGGCATCCTCCCAAGGAATTCTCCGTTCAAAATGCTCTCTGACAAAATGCTCGTCGTCCACGACCATCGTTTTCAGCTTTTCCATAGAAGGCCCCCCTGAATGCGATGTCCACATCTTTTCGACTTGGCTGATGTTCTGTCGCAAGATCAGCTTATGCTCGGAAACGGCAGCCGAATTTTGACCAGCAGCCCTTCCTCCTCATCATTTTCAATGCTCAACCCGTATTCGTACCCGTAATACAGCTGAATTCTCTCCTGGATATTGCGAATGCCCAGATTGTTCAGCCCTTTGAAGGTCGAGCGGGTCTCCTGCTTCTTGAACAAATCCCTGATGGCATCCTCTTTCATTCCCGGGCCGGTATCGCTCACTTCCAGAAGCAATTGGCCCGCATCCGATTCCGCCGAAGAAATAATGATATGGTTGCGGTGATTCGGCTTGCTCAGCCCATAGAAAATGCTGTTCTCTACCAGAGTGATCAAGGTTAGCTTCGGGATCGTCGCTTGAGCCGCAATGGAATCCGGAATGACGATGTCCAGATCAAATACAGGACCGTACCGAAGCTTCATCAGCTCCGCATAATTATGCAGCTGCCTGACCTCCTCCTCCAGAGGGACGACATCCCCTACCTTATCGATGGAATATTTCAACAAGCCCATTAATGCCTGAATCAAAGGTCCGATCTCGCGGGAACGCTCGGTTTCGCTCAGCCAGTAGAACGCGTTTAAGGTGTTGTACAAAAAATGAGGCTGGATTTGCGACTGCAGTACTTTCATTTCCTGCACCCGTTTTCTTTCTTCGGCCTCTTTCAAATTGTTGAACAGGTCGTTCAGGTTCAGCATCATTTTGTTAAAATGCGTGGCAATCAAGCCAAATTCGTCATTGCGCTTGATTTCGATGCGCGTATCCAATCGGCCCAGTGAACCGGCATTCATCTGGCGGATGATCGTTCGGATCGGCTTCTTGATATAGGCGGCCAAGCGATAAGATATGATAAGCGAGATGGTGATCCAAATAAGCAAAATGAGCAAAAACTGTTTTTGCAATGAAGTTAACAGCGGATAGGCCTTGGCTTCGTTAACGACCGAGAACACGATCCAATCCCATCGGTTGTTGTCGCTTCTTAAAATTTTGAAATCGCCCTGCGGTGTATGGATCGTATTAAAGTCCTTCCCTTTTTCAATCAGTGTTTCCCCCAGAATCCGCACCATCTCGTCCCGCTGCAGTTTTTGCGAGTAATGGTCTATAGGAGTGTTGGAGGCGACAAACTTCCCGCTTCTGGAGAAAATATAAATCGTTTTGTCCGTAGGCCGGGATTCCCCCAAGCTGGCGAACGATTCCACATTCAGTTCCAGGGCAACCGTTATCGTTCTCGTTTTGTCGGAGGAGCGGAAAGATTTGGCTACCGTCACCGCCCGGCCGAATCCGGAGTCGAAAGGATCACTCCACCAGAAGCCCCACTGTGACGCCTGCTTGTCAACCTCCTCCAGCCACTGATGCGAAACGGAATGTTTATACAGCTCCGGCGATATCACCAGCAGCTCCCCCTGCTCAATAACATAAGCCGCATTAATATCGTTGGAATACAAGGTGATGAAATTATTCATCAATAGCATGTAATTTTCACGGCTCAGTGACTCAAAAATATCGACATTGGAAAAGTAAAGCAGTTGGGACTGGATATTCAACATGTACCATTTCAAATAGTCTTCTACATGCACGACTGAAGACTGCAGCGATTTCTCCTGATTTTCCTTTATCAATACATAAACCGTAGAGTAGGCAAACACCCCGATCATGATTAAACCGGACAGCACCGACAGGAAAGCGATCAGAAACATCTTGTTGCCGATGCTTGTAAAAAGGCGTCTTCTAGTAAACATATCCTCAGCCTCGTTCCTCGATAAAGGATATTGGTAACGCTTCCATTCCAAACTAAACAACATCCTCATCCAATATACGGGAACTTGCTTATTCCAATTATATTGGAGTGAGGCTTGCGCATTCTACTGGGAAAATTTATAAATTTCGTGTAAAAATTATAGATTTTCCAAAACGATAAATGTCCGGACCAGCTATTCACTGCCTTCCGCGTCCGGACCCGGCTCCGGAAAGACGATCGTTGTCACCAACCGTTGACGCCGCTCCGGCGTCGGCTCATTCTCTGCCGCCTGAAGCATCAGCTCCCGAATTCTGTGAAGCAATTCCAGATTCTCCTGGTCGGATAAATAGAGCGGCATCTGTCTGTAAATGACGCCATCTTGAAACAGATCGAAGGACGGATGGCGTACATAGCGTGCGTAATCCCCGATAATTTGGGCCATAAAATTAATAAAATAGGACAAATGATCCTCCGGACCGGCTTGCTTCAGTTCTTCCACCGACATGCCTTCCGCATGCTCCGGAAGCATGTAGACTCTCTCCAATGTGCCGCGATTGGGGCGTTCTTCCGCAATGACCAGCAATTCCGCCTCCTGCAGCTTCTTGAGATGCCGGTATAGGGTAGCCGGAGGCACGTCCGGCATTCTCTCGTTTAATTGTTGGGCGGTTAACTGCTCTCCATCGGCCAGGCACTGAATAATTCTCATACGGATCGGATGGAGAACGACCTCCGCTTTGTTTTCCGCCATAATTCCTGTTCCCTCTCTCTCATCAAACGGTCATACTGAGGATAGCATCCGTCAGTCCGACCGGCAACCTGTTATTATATAATATATAATGGAGCATACCATATCATCTCCCATCGCGCGCGGTGCTTGTACGGGAAATGAATTGGCTCCACGACTATTATCAAAATTGATATCGCTCTATTTCAAGGCAAGTGGCGTGAATTTCCAGACATCCAATTTTATTATCGTATATAGTAATATTATTATATTTGATAATATAATACAATACACTGAATCTATTTAAAAGTTTATCGAGGTGAGAGCGGTGACCGATCATGCTATCCACTTGCAGTCAGAGAACGGACCACTATTTTACCAAATCTACGACTATTTTAAGACGGAGATAGACGAGGGCCATCTCGCTCCGGGGGTTCTGCTACCTTCCATCAGAAAATGCGCGAAATCGCTGGGGGTTAGCAAAAATACGGTAGAGGTCGCCTACCAGCTTCTCCAGTCCGAAGGTTACGTGGACAACATTCCCCGCAAAGGTTATAAGGTGTTGGAAAGAAGCTTGACGGCCGCTCCCTCTGCTCTTCCGGAGATTGCTCAGTGGGATTCTGCGCATCCGATCGTCTACGACTTCCGATACGGGAACTGCAAGCTGAGCGACTTCCCTTTCGCCAACTGGAACAGGCTCCGCAATGAGCTTATCCACGGCTGCATGGACGAATACAGCGTAGTGGGCGACTCCCAGGGTGAAGCTGTGTTAAGGCAGGAAATCCTCCATCTTCTGCATTCCTCCAGAGGAATCGCCGCCACGCCGGAGCAAATCGTTATCGGTGCGACACCGCAGCAGCTGGTGACGCTGATCTGCCAAATTCTGAACCGGGACACTTCGATAATAGCGGTAGAAAATCCGGGATATGACGGCTCCCGCAATACTTTTATCAACTATGGATTTACCGTCAAAGGGATCCCTCTCACGGACAATGGGATGGAGATGGAGGACCTCCGCAGCAGCTCGGCCAATATTGCCTATGTCAGCCCTTCCCAACAGTTTATCCATAAGATGGTTATGCCTCTGTCCAAGAGAAGGGAGCTCGTCCAGTGGCTGCAGAAAGCGAGCTATCTGATCGAGGATGATTACGAGTGGGAATTCAAATATGACGAACACCCTATCCCTTCCATCCACAGCTTGGATTCTACGGGCAAAGTTCTTTATCTCGGCTCGATTTCCAAAGCGCTGCTTCCCGTCTTTAATCTCGGTTACATGGTGCTTCCGCCTTCCCTGGTACCCGTTTTTAAAGAACGGATGCCGGAATATGATCAGCCGGTTTCGGTTATCGATCAGTTAACCTTCGGCCAATTTCTGCAAACCGGATATTGGTTCCGGCACGTGCAGAGAATGAGGAAGAACTATGCCCGCAAGAGAGAACTGTTCTTCCAGGCCGTCACCGAATATATGGGCCATCATGTCGTCATGAGAGGAAAGGATTCCGGGCTGCATCTTTTTCTGACCGTCAGGACGGAACGTTCGGAAGAAGAGCTGATCGACACGGCATTGCGGGCCGGGATCAGAGTTTACGAAACCTCCCGGTACTGGTTCCGGGATCCTGCCTCGTACCCCACCGTACTCCTTGGATATGGGGCCATGGAGGAAAAACAGATTAAAGACGGGATCCAAAGGCTGGCAAAAGCTTGGTTTTCTTAAAAGCCTTGTCCCGGTGAGCCCGGATGAAACTGTCCCTTTTCAACTTCTCGCATGACAGGCTATGATTTCCTTAGCCGCTCTTCACATGACGGCACACTGCTTATACGTAGTTGATTACTAAATTTTATACCTGCGCCTAGGGAGGTCGTTACAAACCAAGTCTTGCGAATTGCAAGCGGAAGCCTCCCTTAAAGAGCCATTGCCGTCATTCGTGAGGATATTATTGAAAGGGAGACTAAACTGCCATGAATTTTGTATTCGATATAGATGGTACCATCTGCTTCCATGGAAAGCCTGTGTCACGCGGTATTCTGGATGCCCTCTGCGAGCTGGAACGACAAGGTCACTTCATTGCCTTTGCCTCTGCCCGGCACAGCCGCGATATTCTTCCGGTTCTCGACGAAAGGTTTCATCATCACCTGCTGATCGGAGGAAACGGGGCCGTCACTTATTACGAAGGCAAGCTGATCCGGGCTTGTCCTATTCCCGGTCCGCTCTTTCAGCGCATCACTCAATTGCTGGATCGCTTCCAGGCCTCCTACTTGATCGACACCGAATGGGATTATGCTTATAAAGGAGCGGAGGATCATTCCTTCTTGTCCAGGGTCGATCCTCTGAAGCAAGCAAACCGCATTCGCCTGGATGAGGTCCGGCAGCCGGTCAAAATATTGGTTACGGAAAGCGCCGATCCGCAGCGGCTGAAAGAAGAAGTGAAGGCTCTGGACATTAACCTTCACAATCATTCGTTAGAAGAAGTGCTCGATATTACCAATTGCGGCGTAGACAAGTGGAATGCCGTCGCAGCTTTCGGCCTGTCGTCCGGCAGCACCGTTTGCTTCGGCAACGATACGAACGATCTTCCGTTGTTCCGTCAGGCGGCCCGCTCGGTGCTGGTAGGCAATCATCCCCTGCTTGCCGGCGTGGCCACCGATCAATTAGACATCGATGAACAATTTGAGAGCAAGCTGAGGGATAAGCTTACCGAGCTTGCCGCCGGGGCCGACAAGAATTAACGAGCAAGCGAATGTGCTTGCTCGTCATCTTTTTGATTTTCGATATCCGGCGGCGACAGCCTCTTCTTCCGTACAAAACATTTCCTCCGCCTTGGTCTTTTCGTAAAATTGGCCGCCCGGAACATGATAGATCCAATCTCCTGAGGAGCTATGGTTACCTTTAATGGTCGGCTCTTCACAGGCCGCAGCCGGCTCCCCGGCGGCGACAGCGGAAGAAGACTCTTCTTCCTTGACTGGCTCCTCAGCTTTGGTCTGATCTGAGGATTTAGGCGGTTTAGCGGATGGGGATGGCTCGGGGGATTTCCCGGCTGTGCCCTGACCGTCGGCCTCGCCCTGCTCCGCCTTGGCAGCAGCCTTCTGATTAAACCCGTCTTCCAGGGCATAATTTTCAATAGACCAGATGCCGATGCCCTTCTCCTGAGCCTGCTTTTGAATTTCTCTGAACCGGTCGACATGCTTCACATTAGGCGGATAGACGTAAGCGACACGGGCCAGCCCTTTCTCAAGCAGCATTTCATTAAACATTTGATCGTCCACCCACAGATAAGCAAGCAGCCTGCCGTATTTATCCCTTTCCGATACGTCCATTTCCAACTGAACTTCCTTATCCGTCAGCGTATCTTTGGCAAACTGGGACGCTTCGGGACCGAAAGGCTCGACCGGTTTGTTCGGATGAACGGTTTCCGGCGTATCGACCAGCAAGAGACGAACCTTCTCCTGCTTGCCGTCAATACTGACTTCTACGGTATCCCCGTCCACTACCCGAACAATTTGCGCAGGAATCCGGCGGGCTTGGTCCTCATCCCCTTCTTGGGCAAGGGAGCCCGATCCGGTTTGGCTCTCAACACCTGTCGATGCCTGTGTTCCTTGAAGGGACGGCCCTTTCGCACAGCCGGTCAGAATGGCCAGACTGCCCCACATGATCATGCAAAACAAGATCCATTTTCTCATGCATTGTCTCTCTCCATATGTACAATATATATAACTCCAATTTTCCATCATATCTATATTTGTACATGATTACCAAACATATATTTCCATCCTCTGATAGCTTTGGAACAATCCCTTTGAATAAAGGATTCGTTCCTTTATAATATTCAATGAATCACCATCGAGTGTTTTCTGGAAAAATCGATATTTCAATCGTTTATTTGGAATATTTATATCAAATATAATTGACCCACTGAAAAACAAGGAGGACGAGCATGGTGAAATACAATTTCGATCAAGTGATTAACCGGATCGGTACGGCTTGCAGCAAATGGGACGAGGCGGAGAAGCTGTTCGGATATCCGGACATCCTTCCGATGTGGGTGGCCGACATGGATTTCGAATCCCCGCCGGAGGTTAAAGAGGCTCTGATCCGCAGGGCGGAGCACGGCGTCTATGGCTATACCATCCGTCCTCAATCTTACTACGATGCAATTATCGGCTGGCAGCAGCGGCGCCACGGCTGGAGCCTGAAGCAGGACTGGATCTGCAGCAGCCCGGGAGTAGTGACATCGCTTGGCATGCTGATTGAAGTCCTGACCCGGCCCGGGGACCGCATTATGCTTCAGGTGCCGATCTATCCCCCGTTCTACGATATTATTACGCTGAATGACCGCGTCATCGTCCGCAATCCGCTGAAGATTGAAGACGGAAGCTACAAGATGGATTTCGAGCTTATGGAGCGCCAGATGGCGGAGGAACAGGTCAAAATGCTGCTTCTGTGCAACCCGCACAATCCGGTCGGCCGCGTCTGGACCAAGGAGGAGCTTCACACCTTAGGGCAGCTATGTCTGAAATACAATGTTATCGTATTGTCTGATGAAGTCCATGGCGACATTATTTATCGCGGACACCGCCATACTCCTTTTGCCTCGCTTTCCGAGGCGTTTGCGCAGCAATCCGTGACCTGTATCGCCCCCAGCAAGACCTTCAACATTGCCGGGTTACAATCCTCCAGCGCGATTATTCCGAATCCGGAATGGCGCAGACTATTTAAGCGCAAGCAAAGATCGCTGGCCCTCCAATCGGAAAATTATTTCGCCGTTGCGGCCGTCGAATGCTGCTACAACTACGGCGAAGCCTGGCTCGATCAGCTTCTGGAGTATTTGGCAGAAAACGTGGAGACGGTTCTCAGGTATGTAGAGAAGGAGCTCCCCGAAATTAAAGCCTATCGTCCCGAAGGAACCTACCTCGTCTGGCTGGACTGCCGGAACATCTCGCCGCAAGCCTCTGTATTGAAGGATCTTATGTTCCGGCAAGCCCGGGTAGCCTTCAGCGAAGGCTCCGGATTCGGTGCGGAAGGCGAGGGCTATCTGCGCGTCAATATCGCCTGCCCCCGCTCTCTGCTGCTGGAGGGGCTGGAGCGCTTCACACGTGCCGTACGTGGACGTACAAATTAAAATCCCGCGAAGTGAAGCATAACCTTCGGAGTGTATTCCAGGTACTTTGCGGGGAGCCTGGAACTTAAGACTTAACTTTCGCAGAGCGAAAAGGTTTGATTTGACTGGTCTACTCGCAGTAACGAGGATTTAACTGTATTTTACTTGAGTCTTGCAAAAATATCGCCGTCGATTAACGTGCCAAAAGATCGGAAATTTAGAACCTTTGTCGAATAACAGAATAGAAGAAGGACATCGTCCATGAATCGAGAAATTGTTGTTCACCACAAACACAATTTCCAATAAAAGGAGATGTCCCATTCTCATGGTATCCCTCTATCTGCCGATCGTCAAGTTCATTTTGGCACTGAAATTGGAATTTTCCAAACCACAGTTGAATCATTTGTTCACTTTGGTCCATGGCATCATTCTCTGTGCCGGACGTAAAAATATCACGCAGATTCAGCACGCTGCTAAAGACCACCATCATTTAAGCTGTCTCACGAATTTTTTGAATCATTCGCCATGGTGTATGAATCGCATGCAGCGCAGGCGAATTCAGGCGATCATGAACCGCATTCGGAAATCGCACCTTAACGGTGGCGATTCCCGAAGAATCGTGTTCCTGATCGTAGATGACACCTGTTGTAAGAAAGACCGGACGACACAGAAAATGGAGGCGCTCAGCTTCCAGTATTCGCATGAAGAAGGCAAATCCGTCTGGTGTCACAATCTCGTTACTACTCATGTCGTCAGCGACGGTCAATCTTACGCCTTCGATTTTCGCCCTTACTACCCGAGCGAATATTGTGAATCCCAACGGATCGCGTTCAAGAGCAAGAACGATTTGGCCGTCGAAATGATCGAAGCTTTTCCGGCAAACGATAACGAGCGCGTTTATGCGCTGATGGATAGTTGGTATACCAGCGGGAAAGTCGTCAACGCCTGTAATCGCAAAGGGTTTCATGTCATTGCCGCCATCAGGACGAACCGACTCATCTGTCCATCTGGCATGACCATCAAGATTAACGATTTCGCCGAGCAGTATATTCGCAAATCCGATCTCCGCTCCGTTACGGTGGACGGTCAGGGTGTGTACTGGGTTTATGCTTATGAGGGGCCGGTCAGCGAAATCGAGAATGTCAGGCTGCTGCTTTCTTGGAAAGACGAATACACCGCATCGAGCAAACCGCAGGTTTGTCTTCTGTGTACGGATCCGACGTTGGATCTCGTTACCATTCAACGTTACTATCACGTACGCTGGAACATCGAGACGGGTTATCGTTATTTCAAGGAATTGCTGGGCTTTGACCAATATCAATTGCTTTCGTTTCGCGGTATTCAGCGATTTTGGGCCATTCAGTTCCTGACGCAGAACTTCCTGGAGTTTCAACGGCAGGAGTGGATGAATGGCGGTACTGATGTGACGCTTGGCGATGTGGTACGTCGCATCCGAGAAGAGTTCTTTGGGCAAATTGTCGTATATGTTTACCAACAAGCCCTGGAAAAGAAACCGCTTCTCGACATTTTGCGTCATCTCAGACTCTCAGCCTAAACCGTTACTTTACCGTTCACGCTACAGGTCTGCCCTTTTAAGGCGTAAAGTACCGCGATTCGCAAGACTCAAGTATTTTATATAGGTAAATTCAAGCGAATGGTGGAAACGATTAAAGTAAATGGAAAATATGTAGGTAGATTCAAGGAAAAAGTAAAGGGAAAAACTACATTTAAATTGAGGATTTTCGGTGATAACGCCTTTTTTACACAAACTAGCTGTATTTTCTCCACGGCCCCCTAATGAAACTGGAGTCCTACCCTACAATATATTATTGTATTTCTTAGGGAGGCGACCAGCATGAGACGAT
>NZ_JBHTIU010000107.1:0-59781 GCF_042677205.1 Paenibacillus residui | reverse complement strand
GGAGAAGCTCTTTTTCTATATCCGCTTTTTCCAATTCCTACACCCACAGAGATTTTACACTATCATTATAGATCCGGCACGAAAGTAAATGGCATAATGTAGTAAATTCCACCACTGGTCCAGCTTAAGATAACACAGTACACAATTCGACCCGATGCTCGAAGATTTGCTGGATCGTCTTGATGACCTGAAGTTCCGGCTCCCGGGTATGGATATAAATTTTTTGCGGGGATACCGACAGAAGCGCGCTCACAATCAAATCCTCGTCGCTTTCCTCGGCATCGAACGACTCCCCTTTGTTAAAGTGAAACAGCCTGGGATCAATCGGCTTCATATGCTCGTTGAGAAGCTGGAATTCATGGCCGCCCTTATGCATTAGATGTGCAGTAGGGATAATCGTGTCTTGGGCGTAAACGTAATATTTTAGCAGAGCGATAAAATCCTGATATTGCTGGTCCAGCATAATTTCTTCCACGGCGTAATCGACCGCTTCCGCAAGCTCCCGGTTATAATCGCCCAGCCTGAACCGGATGAATCCATCCAGATGAAGAACCGGATTTTCCCATAAATAGGATTGCAAAATGGCCGATACCTTCGCTTTTCTCCTGCCCTTGAGATCGAAGGGATGGGAATAATCCAAGGTCCCGTCAAGAAGCTCTTTGCAGTAGCTGCATATTTTTTCGGTCTCATCGGGGCTGCAGCGATATTGTGAACGGGTAATGCGGCGAATGATCTTAATCTCTTCACAGTCCACGATATATTCAGCCAGAACGCGGCCAATGGCCGTTCCCGCCATTTTGCGCGACTCCTGTTTAAGAACGCCTTGCGTTCCCGAAACCCAATGAACCGTAACCATGAAGCGGTCGGTTTCATATTTCAGTTGATACACATTTTCCGATTTATTTATTTTGTGCAGTTCCTTTTTGAGTGTTTGAACCAAGGCGGCATAATGATTGTCCGGCATATCCGGCAAATATAATTGAAACAGCCTCATCCCGAACCACTCCTTCCCGAACGAAAGTTCTTTTTTAAGTATATGGTGGACGAAAAGCAGATATACGATTAAACTTTACGGGAAGTAAACATTGGAATTGTTGGGGAAAAGAGGTTGTTCAATGAGGGATTGAAAAAAGCGGCAGGTTTTTCCCTTCAACAGGATAGACTACGGATAGTTTGATTTTAGATTTGCGGATACCAGTCTACTGCAGGAGTGATCTGTATGAAAAGTCCATACTCACGCTATTTCGTCTTCACCGCATCCGAATGGGGAAAATTATACAACGGTCCCTCCCCCGGACCATCGCTCACCGGCGAAGAAATACAGGAGCTGCAGGGCATCAATGAATCTCTTTCCGCCGATCAGGTTAAAGAAGCCTACCTCCCCCTGTCTAATCTGTTAAATCTCATCGTGCAGCAGGCCCAAACGATGCGGCATGCCAAGAACGCATTTTTGCATAGAGAAACGGAAAAAATGCCTTTTATTATCGGAATAGCGGGCAGCGTCGCCGTCGGCAAGAGCACGACCGCCCGCCTGCTGCAAAGACTTATTTCGTGTTGGCCCTCCCGCCCCCGGGTCGAATTGGTTACGACGGACGGATTTTTATATCCGAATGAAGTGCTGACGCAGCGGGGACTGATGAACAAGAAAGGCTTTCCGGAGAGCTATGACACCCGCAGGCTGATTCAGTTCCTGGCGGCCGTCAAATCCGGCGCCGCCGAAGTCGAATGCCCGGTTTATTCGCATCTGGAATACGATATCCTGAAGGATCGGAAGCAGGTCGTGGTCCGGCCCGATATCGTCATTGTGGAAGGATTGAATGTTCTGCAGACCAATACGGTGACCAGTGCACCTAACGTGTTCGTGTCCGATTTTTTTGATTTCTCGATATACGTGGACGCGGATACCGAATGGATTGAGAGCTGGTACATAGAACGGTTCAAAATATTAAGAAAAACCGCCTTTCAAAACGAGCACTCTTATTTTCACAAGTATTCGCATCTGAGCGAGCAGGAGGCCTTGGAGATGGCCAGACAAGTTTGGCGGGAGATCAATTATGTCAATCTGATGGAGAACATTTTGCCTACTCGCAGCCGCGCGGACCTGATTCTTAAGAAAACGGAACAGCACAGAATCGAATCCGTGCTGCTAAAGAAATAGTCCCGATTCCGGATCAATATCCGAGTAATCGGGACCGTTGTATTGGCCAGGCCGCGCCTTAGTTTTGCATGACGAAATCTTTGTCTACCGTATCGGCCTCGTCAAACATTTTTATAATTTCATAGCGAGTATTGCGCTGCGCCGGTATTTTGCCGGCCTCGCGAATCAGCTTCAGAATGGTGCCGATATTCACCTTATGGGTCGTACCGGCCGCAGAGACTACATTTTCTTCAATCATGGTACTGCCGAAATCGTTACAGCCATATTGGAGAGACAGCTTGCCGATCTCCGGCCCCATCGTTACCCAGGAGGATTGGAAATTCGGAATATTATCAAGCGTAATCCGGCTGATGGCCAAAGTCTTCAGATACTCCTCCGGAGTCGACTTCTCGGCCTTGATTCGGGTATTCTCCGGCTGGAAGGTCCAAGGAATGAATGCCAAATATCCAGGTGTATTCAGCTTCTGCTGGATACACTTATCCTGGGAGTCCCGTACCCGGATCAGGTGCAGGGCCCGTTCCTCCATCGATTCCCCGAACCCGATAACCATCGTAGCCGTCGTATGCATTCCGAGGCGGTGTGCGGTCTCCATAACTTCAATCCAGTCGCGCCAGGAGCCCTTCAAACGGCTGATCTTGCGGCGAGTACGGTCATCCAGAATCTCGGCTCCGCCTCCCGGAAGGGAATCCAGTCCCGCATCTCTCAGCTCGCGGATGACCTCCTCCAGAGTCAGCCCGTTGGATACTTCCTTCATCTTCATGATTTCCGCAGGGGAGAAGGAGTGCATCTGGATATCGAATCGCTGCTTGATAGCCTTGAGCAAATCCGTATAGTAAGTGAAGGGCAGATTCGGATTCGTCCCGCCCTGCATCAAAATTTCGGTTCCGCCAACATCAATCGTTTCCTGGATTTTCTGAAAAATGGTTTCATCAGGCAGGACATACCCTTCCTCAGAACCAGGCGGACGGTAAAACGCACAAAATCGGCAGTAGACATCACATACATTGGTATAGTTAATATTGCGGCCGACAACAAAGGTTGTAATCGGTTCGGGGTGCCAGCGCTTCATGATCTGATCTGCCGTATGCCCCATTTTTTCAATCTCATCGGACTCGAACAGAGCGATGCATTCTTCCAGTCCAATCCGCTGACCGTCCAGCGCTTTTTGCAAAATCCGGTCTATGGAACTCAAAGTCCCCACATCCCTTCCTAATCTATCGTCCATTCACTAATCGTATCACAAAGGGGTCCCGGACGTCATTACTTTTCGCAGAAGGGCTTCTTGCCGCTTACCCAATCTTCTCCTTAAAGCAGACCTTTCGTCCTATATGGCAGAACGTCAATTTGCTCACCGCCGTAAGGGATCAATCGGTATCAAGAGCCTGTTCCAAATCCGTTATTATATCCTCTACCGCTTCCAGGCCTACGGAATATCTGACCAGACCGTCCGTAATGCCCCTCTCCAGCCGCACCTCTCTTGGCATAGCCGCATGGGACATCATAGCCGGATACGACAGAATACTTTCGACCGCTCCCAGACTTACAGCCACTATTGGAATCCGGACTCGCGACAGCAGCCGCTTGGCCTTATCCCCGCTACCGACATCGAACGATACGACCGCTCCGTAGCCTCTGGACTGCTTCTCATGAATGTCCCGTCCGGGATGATTCGGCAGACCCGGATAATAAACCTTCTCGACATCGGCTCGCCCGGTCAGCCAGTTGGCCAAGCGGATCGCCCCTCTCTCGGAAGCTTCCATTCTGGCCTGCAGCGTCTTCATTCCGCGAATAAGCAGCCAGGAATCCTGAACCCCCAGAACATTGCCCAGTCCGTTCTGAATTTGCTTCAATTCGGTGCCCAACTGTTCGTTGGCGACTACGGCCAATCCGCCCAGTACGTCACTATGTCCGCCCAGAAACTTGGTCGCGCTGTGCAGGACGATATCTACGCCCAGCTCAACCGGCTTTTGATGATAGGGCGTCATGAAAGTATTATCCACCATAGTAAGCAGACCATGGGATTTGGCCCAAGTTGCCACTGCCGGTATGTCGGTAATTTTCAATGTCGGATTGGATGGGGTTTCGATGTAGACGGCTTTCGTGTTCGGACGCAATGCCGCCTTCACCTGGTCCAGATCGGTCATATCGACGAAGGTCGTCTCGATGTTCATGCGGTTCAATATCGTAGTCAGCAGCCGATAGGTTCCCCCGTATACGTCTTCTGTGCAAATAACATGATCGCCTGCCGACAGCATGAAAAATGCCGCGGATATGGCGGCCATTCCGGAAGAAAAGGCAAAACCCCTGCAGCCTCCTTCCAAAGCAGCTATATATTCCTCCAGAACCTGCCGTGTCGGATTGCCCGACCGGGAGTAATCGAACTCGGGAGGGTTGTGGATATCGAAATGATGGAATGTCGATGCCTGATAGATCGGGATGCTGGCCGCACCGGTCTGTTTGCAAAGCTCTGAGCCGAAATGAATCAATCGGGTAGCAAATTCAGGCTCCGCGGTCTTCTGCTTATCCGTTAAACGATCTTTATTCATGAATGCCTCTCTCCTTCTCCGGATTGCTCCTCTGCGGCCGCCGCTTCAAATGCCCGGGTCAAGTCCGCAATAAGATCATCGATATGCTCGATTCCGACAGAAAATCTCAGCAAACGGTCGTCCACGCCAACCCGGTTGCGGATCTCCTCCGGAATATCCCCGTGGGTCTGAACTGCGGGGAAGGTCATCAGCGACTCGACTCCGCCCAAGCTTTCGGCGAATGCGATTAACCGGATCGAACGCAGGATGGGATCGATATACCGGGCTTTCTTCACCTTAAAGGAGAGAATCCCTGTGTTTCCCGACGATTGTTTGTTCTGCAATTCATAATCGGGATGGCTCTCGAGGCCGGGATAATATACTTCATCGACCAAAGGATGCTCGCTCAGAAACTGTGCGATTCGCAGAGCATTGAATTGATGTCTCTCCATCCGCAGCGCGAGCGTCTTCATCCCCCTCATCAGCAGCCAGGAATCGTTCGGGCCGAGGACGGCGCCGATCGAATTTTGCAGGAAGCCGATTTTCTCGCTCAATTCCTTCCCTTTGGTTACGACCAATCCGGCCAGCACATCATTATGCCCGCCCAAGTACTTGGTGGCGCTGTGGATGACTATATCGGCCCCCAGCTCCAGCGGTCTTTGGAAAAAGGGGGTCAGCAAAGTATTGTCGACGATCACGAGCAGCCCGTTCCGTTTCGCCCATTCCGATACTCCCCGCAGATCCGTAATCATCATCAACGGATTGGTCGGCGTTTCGATCAATACCGCTTTCGTCTTCGGAGTCCGATATTTCTCCAGCTCGTCCATCCGATTGGTATCGACGTACGAGGCCGTGATGCCAAACCGGTTCAGCACTTGCTCGATCAGCCTGTAGGTTCCCCCATACAAGTCCAGCGACACAAGCAGATGATCCCCTTGTCCAAACAACGCAAAAATGGTCTGGAGCGCCGCCATACCGGAGCTGAAAGCAAAGCCGGCATCCCCGGATTCGAGATCGGCGATCGCCTCCTCCAGCACGGTGCGGGTCGGATTCTTGGTCCGGGAATAATCGAACCCGGTGCTTTCCCCCAGCCTTGGGTGCCGGAAGGCTGTAGCATTATAAATCGGGAAGCTGACGGCCCCCGTAACCGGCTCCGAGATCGAACCTATTTGAGCCAAACGACTTTCTATCTTCATAGCAAGATCCCCTTCCGCTTAAATTCATTTCATCGATATTGATGTAAAAAAATCCCAGTAATAATGTTGCGAAGATGATCGACTGTACTTCATGGGCGGGCCGTTATCGCTGCCTTCTTACGCCCCTGAACATGAGAACAGGCGGAACGCAAGTCCGCCTGACGCTGCTTCATCCTCATGACTGTGCTGCAGGATTGTGGCATCTGTAATTGCAGGATCGAAACTTGTATCTGCCGGAGCAGTAGAAGAGGCTCACTTCTTCAGTAATTTCGTCGTCTTCCAATCGTATGGAGTTTCCTGATAAACATAGTAATTCAACCAATTGGAAAACAACAAATTCGCATGGGCTCTCCATGTGACCATCGGAGGCTTGGTAGGGTCGTCATTCGGGTAATAATTTTTCGGAATTTCCATGTCCATACCTCTTTGGATATCCCGGTCATACTCCCATTTCAACGTGTTCTGGTCGTATTCCGAATGGCCCGTCACGAATATCTGTCTGCCGTCTTTCGTTGCCGTTATATACATTCCCGCTTCATCGGATACGGAAAGAATTTCAAGCTCCTCCACCCGTTCAATGTCTTCGAGGCTCACTTCCGTATGTCTCGATTGGGGGACATAGAATACCTCGTCGAATCCCCTCAGAAGCTTCACGTTAGGTTTACAAACCCTGTGCGGAAAAACACCGAAAACTTTACGGTCGAGCTTATATTTGGGAATACCGTAATGATGATACAAGCCGGCTTGGGAAGCCCAACAGATATGCAAGGTCGACGTTACGTTTTCTTTCGTCCAATCCATAATTTGACGCAGCTCTTCCCAATAATTGACTTCTTCAAACTCCAACTGCTCTACAGGAGCCCCGGTAATAATCATTCCGTCCAGCTGCTCGTGCTTGATGTCGTCGAATGTTTTGTAAAACATTTCCAGATGCTCCAATGATGTGTTCTTGGAGGTATGTGATTTCGGATGCAGAAGCACAAATTCCACCTGCAGGGGCGTATTGGCAAGCAGCCGCAAAATCTGGGTCTCCGTCGTTTCCTTGGTCGGCATCAGATTTAGAATCGCAATTTTTAAGGGACGAATGTCTTGGTGGAAAGCTTGCTGCTCTCCCATGACAAAGATGTTTTCCTGGCTTAAAATTTCTTTGGCGGGCAAATGATCAGGGATTTTGATCGGCATTGGGAACCCTCCTTGGTCGTAATTAGATCAAAGCTAACGGTAACACGAACGTGCTACTGCGAGAGGGGCTCTCCAACGTTTAAAAAGCCGCCCTTCTCTTATGAGAAAGGCGGCTTAACCAACGCGAGGTTGTCCTCTCTCATCTCTCAGAAGCGAAAGCTTCTGCAAGAATTAGCACCGTGCATTCCTGTCCATAGGAATGTCGGTTGCCGGGTATCATCGGGCCAGTCCCTCCACCTGCTCTTGATAAGAGTTTAAAATATTCATTATTCAGCACATTTGATATCTACTCTAGCTCAAAATAACTCCCCCGTCAAGAGGCGTCTTAACGGCAGCCGATCCTCTATTTCTATATCTGCCGCCCCGGAAATCCCGTTCGTTTCCTTCCCTTTCATACCCCGGGCATCGACTGCATAATGCGATTTTAACCTACCTTTAGCCTAATTGCCGATTCCGCATCCGCTTACTGCTGTATAAGCTCCTTCTTCCCTGCGGTTTCTTTATCCCGCATGTCTGCGGTATTTGAGACGGTACAGCCGGAGCCAATCATAGATCTGGCTAACATCCCTCTGCTTCAATTCGTCCTCGGAGTACAATTGCTGCACGACCGGCTTCAAATAGCGATGCCCGATATCCCGGAACAGCTTCTCCGCCTGTTTCTGTTCCGTCTTCGCTACAGCTTGCAGCTCCATCTCGATGAATGGCCCGACATCGTATCCGTCACGGTCCAATTCCTCCAGCAGAAGAATTAGCTCGCGACGCTCCATCGCCAGTTCGCTAGCGATCTGATCCAGCGTAACTCCTTTCTCCATGGCCTCCAGCAGCGCCCGTTTCGTCTCCCGCTTCTTCTCTCCCGCGGTTTCCTTCTTGCGGTACTGCTCCTCCAGCCATTGTTCAAATAATTCCGGATCCACCTTCTCCTTAACCCAATCCAATGGAAACGGGGTGCTTTGCGGCACTTGCTGCAGCAGCTCCAGCAAAGGCTGTCCGTAGCTCGCCAGCCTCTGCTCCCCGAAGCCCGGAATTTGCCTCAGTTCGTCCAGATTATGCGGAACAAAGACGCTCAGCATCTGCAGAATCCGGTTGGTGGCAATAATGAACGCCGACTTCCCCTCCTTCGCGGCCTGTTCTCTTCTCCACTGCCGCAAAGTGTTAAACAACTCCGACTGCAGGTTGGCTTCGCTGTAATAATGCAGCATCTGGGTGAAGCCGCCTCTCGGCGCCATTCGCCGGCCCAGATCGGTTCCCCGGATCAGGGGCACGAAGCCCTCCTTAAACTTGCCATCCAATCCTTCACGGAATCCTTGAAGCGCTTCGTCCCACATCATCCCTTCATACCAGACATCCCTTACGGCTTTCCCCTCTGCCTGCTCATTCCAGAACACAGACCATTCGCCATGCTCCTCATAGATGGATACGAGGGCTGTCCGCACCCGATTCTCCTCGGTCACCTTCTCCAAAGTGTTGCAAAAAATCAGATTCATTCCCTATTTCCTCCCTTGTTTGGAATTGCGGACAAACAAAAAAAGCACCCCTCTTATCATTCAATAAGAGAGGTGCTTCCTCTGCCGTCCAAATTTTATGCTATTTATCCATATTATACTATATTTTTAATAGATTGCAATCCCTGCTTTAAGGAACCAGAATAATTTTCAAGGAATCCTTGCCGCTCTTCATCATTTCGAAGCCGCGGAGATAATCTTCCAGAGGAAGCTTGTGGGTGACTACCCCTTCGGTCGGAAAATCGCCGTTCCGGATCCCCTCAATGACCAGCGGGTAGCAGTACGGGCCCAGATGGGAGCCGAGAACATCCAGCTCCTTACGGTCGCTGATGATGCTCCAATCGACCGTCACAGGATCCTTGAACACGCTGAATTCAACGAACCGTCCCAGCTTTCTGATCATGGACAGCCCTTGCTCAACCGACTTGGGATGGCCCGTAGCTTCGATATAAATATCGCATCCGTAGCCGTCGGTCATTTTCTTGATTTCCGATACGACATCCATCTTGGCAGGGTTCATTACGAGATCGGCGCCGAATTTTTTGGCCAGTTCCAACCGCTCATCCATCATATCCAGGACGACCAGCGTTTGCGCTCCCGCCTTCTTCGCTGCACCGACCATACCCAAACCCAACGTTCCGGCTCCGGCCAGCACTACGAAATCCCCCAGCTGGATTTGCGCCCTCTGTACCGCATGCAGGGAACAAGCATAGGGCTCGATCAGAATCGCCTGCTCAATCGGCAGCTCCTCAGGGACCTTGTAATTTAGAGCTTCCTTGGTAAATTTCATATATTCGGCCATTCCGCCGTTAACGTTGTTCTGGAAGCCGTACAGATCGTGCTTTTCACACATCCAGTACTGTCCGCGGTTGCAGAAACGGCAATCCCAGCAAGGAACAATTTGCTCCGATATGATCCGGTCGCCGACTTCGAAATTTTTCACCTTATCGCCTTTGGCCACGACCCGGGCGATAAACTCATGCCCCGGAATCATCGGAGCTTTAATATAAGCCGGCTGAGTATCGTCTCCCCAGAAGCTGGGGGCCCCGTCGAACGCCTTAATATCCCCTGCACAAATTCCGCATGCTTCAACTTTTACAATAATCTCCTCATCGTTCTCAAGCTTGGGAGTAGGCACAACCTCCAGCCGGTAATCCCCCGGGGCATAGGCTACAATTGCTCTCATCGTTTCCGGAATGGCATTGTTATGATTAGACATACCTGGTTTCCTCCCGTAAATTTTATGAAACAAGGATAAACGGCTATCGCCGTCCTTAAGGACGGGCGCGTTTACCGATGAAATATAAGAACAAGTATAAGGCGAATACTTTCTCATATTTTAATAAAAGAATTCCGCTGAAAAATTACGTTACTCCTTCTCCCCATGGAGGAATTGGCAAGGCTTCGATTCGATTGATCCCGCTATTCCTTAGCCAAGCTTCCTGAGGGCCTCCAGGAAGGACGACAATATGATATAAGCAGAAACCGAGCCGGGGTCCAGATGTCCGACGGAACGCTCGCCCAGACGGCTGGAACGCCCTTTCTGCGACAGCATCTCAGCCGTAGAGTTCATTCCCTTCTCTCCAGCCGTTACTGCGGCCTCCAGGCTTGCCAGCAAATCTCCGCCCTTGCCCCTCTCCTGTTCAAGCGCTTGCATCGCCGGAATCCAGGTATCCATCATCGTCTTGTCGCCTACCTGCGCTTTGCCTCTTTCCTGGATCCCGTTTACCGCTTTAAGCCAGAACTGCACAACATCCTCTTCGTCCAATTCCGCCTTCCCCTGCAGAGCCATGCCTCCCCTTAAGAATGCAGTCGCATACAGCGGACCTACGGAAGAGCCTACCGCGTTGAGGAACGACATCGCCATGTCCTTGCAGAGCGCAGCGAAATCGTCTCCTTCATAAGAATTCAGCTTATCGACAATGGCCTGCCAGCCGATGGACATCGTTACCCCGTGATCCCCGTCCCCGACCGCGCGATCCAGCTCGGATAACTCGTCTTTCCTCGCTTCAATTTGTTCGGCAATATAGATAAAAATTTGTTTAAAATCGGAAATAGTCAGCTTCATCGCATATCCTCCTTACTTCTGCACATACATTGGGGTGTCTACGGGATGGTCGATCATTTCCGCCAGCTCGTCATCGAGCTTCATAATCGTGATGGAGCAGCCGCCCATCTCAAGAGACGTGACGAATTCACCGACAAAGGAGCGGTGGACTTTAACTCCCAGATTAGCCAGCCTCGCAGCCACCCGGCGGTACATGATGAATTGTTCCATGTAAGTCGTCGAGCCAAGCCCGTTGACCAGCACAGCCACCCGATCATCCGGTGTGAGCGGCATGTCATCAAAAATCCGGTCCAGCAGAGCGTCCGCCACTTCATCGGCGGTTTTCAGCTTTCCTCTCTCCACCCCCGGCTCTCCATGAATACCCAGACCGATTTCCATTTCATCATCGGCCAATACAAAGCTGGGCTTGCCGGTTTGCGGAACCGAGCAGGGGGACAGAGCCACCCCCATGGTACGCGTCTGGTCGTTCGCTTTGCGCGCTACCCGGACGACCTCATCGAGCGAATAACCCTTATCGGCCGCAGCCCCCGCCGATTTGAATACCAGAAAGCCTCCGGCAATCCCCCGCCGACGATCGATATCGCTCTTCGGTGCGGATGCCACATCGTCCGTCACCAGTACGGTTTCCACCCGAATCCCTTCCATGGCGGCCAGCTCCGCGGCCATATCGAAATTCATGCAATCCCCGGCATAATTGCCGTACATATAGATAACTCCCGCGCCTCCATCGACGGCTTTGGTCACTTCAAGAATCGGGTCCGGAGGAGGTGAAGCAAAAACGTTGCCGACAGGCACGCCATCCACGAAGCCTTTGCCGATCACACCCATAAACGCGGGCTCATGGCCCGATCCGCCCCCGATGACGACTCCCACCTTGCCGGGACGAACCGTATCCACACTAACAACCGACCGCTTGTTCTGCGGAAGGATCTTCACGTATTGCGGATAGGCGGCCTCATAGCCCTCAATCATTTCATCAACAACCGAATTGGGTTGATTCATCAGCTTTTTCATCATCACCACTCCTTAGATAGTGCTGTTCCTGTTCCATTATCTTATTTACCTTTCGTTCCGAATTTCCTCGTTGAAACTCTGAATCTATCCAGGCTTCCACAATTTTAAGAGCGGTCTCCGGGCCAATCACTTTGGCTCCCATCGTCATAATCTGGGCATTATTGCTCTTCCTCGCGCGCTCCGCCGAATAGGTATCGTGACATTGCGCCGCCCGAATCCCCGGAACTTTGTTAGCCGCAATGGCTACCCCAATGCCGGTTCCGCATATCAAAATTCCGCGTTCCAGCTTTCCCTTGCGAATATCGTCAGCTACTGCGAAGGCCACATCCGGATAATCGACTTCCTCACAGGAGTAGCAGCCATAATCGGCAGCTTCAATTTGCCTGTCACGCAGGTAAGCAATAATAAGCTCTTTCATTTCGAATCCGTGATGATCGCTTCCAATCGCAATTTTCTTCATTCTCTCACTCCACAAATGTTTTCTTAATAGAAAAATAAATAAGCGCTTTCATAGACTCAGGCAGGATGGATTTTAACTGCTTTCCCTTGACATCCCTCCAAAAATTCTATCCGTCACACTACGTCTGAACACTTTCGATTACTATCGTTATGTACCTATATTACATATTTTTATTTTCATTTGTCAACAAATATACCTAATTTACTTTCAAATGTTTTTCATATTTTGTTGTTTCTTTATTTTGTCAGCTCCAAACCAACAGCAATCACAGCAAAAAACATCAGCACATAAAGCCAGCCGAAAAAAAGAAAAGAAAGCTGGGTACCAAGAAACGATAGCGTACCGGCTCATACACACAGAAACCTGCCTTAAAATTTGCGATTCAACATTTGTAGAGCGATTTCAAAATCATCCGGAAATGCGATTGGAAGTCTAATTTTTGCAATCTGCATCCATTTTCGGAAGCCCTTCCATATCCATACTATATCACGGAACCGCATTGAAATTCTGCGACCTTGGCCATTCAACATTCCTGGTGCACAATTTACGTAGCACATTCAATCCTTAGCTTCTTATGTACCGCTGGCGGAAGGATCCGGCTTGTTGCTCCCGGTTTCAGTACTATATGATATGATGAGAAAGATCAAATAAGCGCGTCCCATTTTATTTATATACAACGGAGGGTATGAAATGTTCGACAAAGACTTGGATTTCTTATATGACGAAACGGAGGATACATCCACCCGGTTTGTCTGTTTTATCGGGGAAAGTATGAGACGCTTCGATCTGGCGGTCACCTCATCTAACCGATTCTACGGGAAGAAGCTCGTTACAGATATTCAATCGGGAGTCACTGCCATTCTCGGGCCGGATGATGTCCATGAGGAAGGATGCCTCGAAAGGTTATTTGGACTGTCGGAAGAAGAAGGCGAAGATTTGAGAGCTTTTCTCTCGCCAATCATCGGGAATGTTCATTTCACGGATCTTTAGAAGTGTTCATTCATAGTTCCCTTCGAAGAGGGGAAGGATAAACCTTATCTTCTTCCAAATAAACCGGAAGATCACGGAGGTGGACTATGAAAGAAGGTTTCGTTAAAGAAAACCGGACCGAAAATACCGATTTGGATACGGTGGAATCGCAGAGAAATGACTTAACGGCCGAGGAATTTCCCGAAGGCCCTTACGGCTCCAGTTTGCTGACCGAATCGCTGGGCAAAAGCTCTCCGTGGAGAGAGGATCAGCGTCCGCCGAACACATACAACTATGAAAATCGCGAGCTTCATGAAGGCATGCAGCGGAATTTTCCCGAAGATCATGAAACCCATGACGAGCCTGAAAAGTAAAAAAAGCATCTAACGGATCTTTGTTCTATACCAGACTAAGAACTTTAAGATCCCTTATGTGATAAAAATAAGAAACGGACGCCTCCAATAGACAGGCGTCCGTTTTTCTTAGTTAAATTTTCATAACACCGCCGGTGCTGGCCGAAGTCACGAGCTTGGAATATCTCGCCAAATATCCGGTCTTCACCTTAGGCTCAAACCCTTTCCAATTCGCTTTACGGCGTTCCATCTCTTCATCGCTGATCTTCAGCTCGATCTTGCGGTTGATCAGATCCAGCTCGATAATATCCCCGTCTTCGACGAATGCGATCGGCCCGCCTTCGGCAGCTTCAGGGGAAATATGCCCGATACTGATCCCGCGGGAAGCTCCAGAGAAGCGGCCGTCCGTTATCAGACCGACCTTGGCGCCCAGTCCCATTCCCACGATTTGCGAAGTCGGAGCGAGCATCTCTGGCATTCCCGGTCCTCCCTTCGGACCTTCGTAACGAATGACTACAACATGGCCTTCCTTGACCTTGCCGTTAGCAATGCCGTGCAGAGCCTCTTCCTGGGAATCGAAGCAGATCGCAGGTCCGACATGACGTCCACCAACCTCCGGATCTACCGCTCCGACCTTAATAATGCTGCCATTGGGAGCCAGATTGCCGAACAGAACGGCCAATCCCCCCTGCTCACTGTGCGGGTTATCCAGCGGACGGATAACATCGGTATCCAAAATTTCACATCCGGCCACATTCTCCGCCAATGTCTTGGCCGTCACGGTAATGCATTCGCCGTTCAGCACTCCCGGCTTCTTCAGCAGCTCATGGATAATCGCGCTGACTCCACCGGCATTGTGTACATCCTCGATATGATAATCCGACGCCGGGGCAATCTTGGCCAGGTGAGGCACCCGCTTGGCCACTTCATTGATCCGTTCGATCGGATATTCAAAGCCTGCTTCATGAGCAAGCGCCAATGTATGGAGCACCGTATTCGTAGAACCACCCATCGCCATATCCAGGGCAAAGGCGTTATCAATAGCTTCCAGCGTAACAATATCACGCGGCTTGATGTCCTTCTCGATGAGCTCCATCAACTGCTTGGCCGAGCGCTTGACAAATTCCTTGCGCGCTTCGTCCACGGCCAGGATTGTTCCGTTGCCCGGAAGCGCCAGTCCCAAACCTTCTGCGAGGCAGTTCATCGAATTGGCGGTGAACATTCCCGAACAGGAACCGCAGGTCGGACAGCCATACTGCTCCAGCTCTTCCAAGCCTTTCTCATCGATTTTACCCGCTTGGTAAGCTCCAACGCCCTCAAATACGGAGGATAGCGAAATGGAGCGGCCGTTCTTGTCCTTCCCGGCCTTCATCGGTCCGCCGCTGACGAACACGGTTGGAATATTGACGCGCAGAGCTCCCATCATCATTCCAGGAGTAATCTTGTCACAGTTGGGGATACAAACCATCCCGTCAAACCAGTGAGCCGCCACCACGGTTTCCAGCGAGTCGGCAATGATTTCACGGCTCGGAAGCGAATAGCGCATTCCGATATGGCCCATGGCAATTCCGTCGTCTACACCGATCGTATTGAATTCGAACGGAACACCGCCCGCTTCGCGGATAGCTTCCTTGACGATTTTACCAAATTCCTGGAGATGAACGTGTCCGGGAATAATATCCACGTATGAGTTACATACTGCGATAAACGGCTTGTCGAAGTCTTCTTCCTTGACTCCTGCGGCACGCAGCAAGCTGCGGTGCGGAGCGCGGTCGAAGCCCTTCTTGATCATATCGCTTCGCATCTTCGATTTCTGTGTCATGCTGGCAAATCCTCCTGACCGGTATATTATAAAAAATAAGAGCGGAAACGGTTCCGCTTCAATATGACTATTAATCTATTAAATTGTATCATGTTTGGCAAGAATTAAACAATCCCCTGCTTTTCGGGAATATCGAAACGGGAAACGCGCAGCCAAATCCATCAGCGCTGCAAAGCGGGGCAAATGATACTACTCCCCGCCCATTTCAGCCACCCGGAGATATACCCGCTGTCGATGGTTCTCCACCGTCACCGGTGTTTCGAAAAATTCGCTCAAAGTCCGCTCATTCAGAATCTGCCCGGTCTCTCCTTGCTGAATGACCTCCCCCCGTCTGAGGAGCAGGGCGTGATTAAACGCCGGCACAATTTCTTCCGTATGATGAGTGACATAAATGAGAGTAGGAGTATCTTCCTTCTGTGACAGCTCCTGAATGCTGTCCAGCAGCTTCTCCCGCGAAAACAAATCCAACCCGTTGCACGGCTCGTCCAGAATCAATATTTTCGGATCGGCCATCAGCGCCCGCGCAATCAGCACCTTCTGCTTCTCGCCCTGGGAGCAAGTCATGAATTCCCGGTCCCACAGATGATAACATCCCAGAGCCTTCATCAATTCCTCCGCGCGCCCCAGTTCTTCGTCCGACAGGCGTTGATACAGGCCGATTGTTGCATACTTCCCGCTGATGACCACATGCTGCGCCTTGTCGCTTCTGTACAGCCTCTCCTGCAGGGAGGAGCTGACCCAGCCGATCGATTGGCGAAGCTCGCGCAAATCCACGGTCCCGAAGCGGCGGCCTAACACCGACACCGTTCCTTGGGTCGGCCAAATATAGCCGTTAATCATATTTAGTATCGTCGTTTTCCCAGAACCGTTCAAGCCGAGCATAGCCCAATGCTCCTTGGGCCGGACCGTCCAGCTGACGTTGTTCAGCAGCATGCGGTTTCCTTTCTTCCAATAAACTCCTTGCATATCGATTACATTTTCCACTCGCTGCAGCCTCATTTCAGACATAATATCCGGCAGCCGTCCTCTTGGCGGCAAGCCGTCATGTTTTTTACCACATTAGAAAGTTTAGTTCATTAAAGCATCTAAATGGAACAACTTTCTAATTGGCATAAAAAGCTACCTTTAAAACCGGGTTATTCATCTTCGAAGAGGTTCCGTTAGGAGCTTTTTTTATTATAAACCATCTTAAAAAAGCTGCGGAACGTTGTCGACGTGAAAATTGCTAATTCCCCCGGGCAACATTTGCTATAATGTTAGAAGGTGAGTAAAGATGAAGATGGAAATCACGACGGAGCGTCTGGAATTGATCCGATACGATGAGGAATTCGTCAATACGCCCCATACCCATGAGGGCTGGTATCAAATAACGGTCCCGATTCGCGGCACCTGTGTTCTGACGCAGTATAATCAAACCTATCGGCTGCAGCCGGGTGCGAGCCTTCTCCAACGTCCGATGGACGAACACCATTTCCATATTGGGGCCAAAGACGGGGTCATCATTATCAAAATCCGCGAGGACTTGCTAGCCAGCCGTTGCGACGGCAAGATTACGGAAATCTCTCCCGAGCAGCAGTTCGATCCCGGGGAAGTGGCGGACCGCTTCCGCTCCTGGACCACGGCCCTATGTATGGTCGACGGTCGGAATCCGGCAGCGACAGAGGCGGAAGTGCTTCATTACCTGTGGAGAACCTTCAAAGCGAATTCGCCCTCCCCGGCAGGGGCTTCCCCCCGACGGTCTGCCGATCCGCATCTGGCCGGAGTCTTCGAATACATCCAAGAGCATTATACGAATCCGATAGCTATCGATACATTGGCTTCCATCGCTTTGCAGAGCCGGTTTCATTTCATCCGTACCTTCAAACAGTCCGCCGGAATAACGCCTTACCAATATATTTTGCAGTTGAGGGTGGAAGAAGCCAAAAAGCGGCTTAGGCAAACGTCCGCTACGGTGACTCATATCAGCGCAAGCCTCGGCTTTTCGTGCACAAGCCAGTTTTACCGGGCGTTCTTCAAGTCAGTGGGGCTCACCCCCGAGCAGTACCGCCGTTTTAATCGGGACGAGTGACATTCTTGCAAAATCCGCTCACCCAAAATCTGCCCGGTCTCTCCTTGCCGAGTGACCTCCCCCCGTCTGAATGCAGGGCGTATGAATCGCCGGAACCATTTCCTCCGTATAGCGATTTCGTACCGAATTGTGCAGGATGGCTCCGACCATTGATGTTATCTCATGCTGTCGAATGATTTTATCATCAATGAAATGGCCGGGAATGCCGATGGCGGCAATGGCAGCCCGAACGTTTAAAGCCAGAGCAAAGGTTGACGAATGGCCATATTTCTGCGGACCTCCGGATCGACGGGATCCGGGTCTAAAGAACGCCACAGCTTAATGTATGCCGGCTCCGCCAATGCCACTCCCGCGAATAGCAGTCCGGAGACCGCCGCGGGCCAGCCTTGATCATGCTCTATATCGGGCGGATAGGGCCAGCTTGCTTTGTCTGCCATATAAGGATACAAATAATCCAGTCCTCTGCGGATTCCTCTCCCGTCCTTCAGTTCGTAATCCCATAGACAGTCTTCCGGAGTAGACAGAACATGGCACAGCGTAATCATATTGTCGAGAACAAAAATCGAATATCCGTATGGCTTCGTTCGCTGCAATTCGCGGGGGAAGCTGCCGTCCGCCGCCATTTGATCGGGAAGCAGCACCTTCTTGTACTGACTCCTGCAGAAATTTAGCACCTCTTCCTCTCCGACAAATCTTGCAAAAACCGCGGCCTGAACATGCCAGCAAACGCTGTGATTATTGTCTGTATCCCGCTCCTCTATCCCATAAGGGTGAGTCAGCATCCAACGCAAATAATCCCGGAACCAGCCCTGTAAGCCCGCCATAATCTCAGGGGTCATATAAGAAGAGCCGCTGAGACATTCTATAGCGACGGGCACCTCGATCAAATGCAAAGTATCGATAATTCCGATGCCTCTTCCCGAACAAATTCCGGGAATGGCCTGCGCATAGAGCAGGTGGGGATTCATGCGCGTTTCTTCGGCGAGAAAGAACGAATTAAGGAGCGACACGGCTTTGTCCGCATAAGCTTCTTTCCCGCTGACGGCATACCCGGCGGCCAAGTGGGCAACATTCGTCCTCAGGCTGCGCATAATTTCCCGGTGTTCGTTAAAGCTCCCCGGGTTCGATTCGCCATCCCTGCGCACATAAGGCAGCCCATCCGGGGTATCCGGGTTAGGCCACCAGTAATCCCCATTGGAATAATAATCGTGGATCCCGCCTTCGCTCATCGGCGCTTGCGCATCCGTAATAAATCTGGGCTGGGCTTCCAATGCAGCCTCTGCTTTGGCTAATACCCAACCGCGATCCAGCCATTCCATCCGATCTCCGCTGCCCATAATTACCATGCCCCCATAGGATTAGTAGTTTAAGGCGAATTATAATTAAAGCAGTGCCGCTTTGAAAGAGGGGTAATTTTACGCTTGATTAGGAGCAAATAAGGGGGATTACGCCGAGTCGGCTTCGGGAAGGGGAAGTGTGCCGAATAAAAAAGGCGCTTCCCCGATCAAGCAGGGAAGCGAAGGGCTAGGGGAATATAAGATGAATCCGAATGGATTACGAAGTAAGCTTAAGCATGTGCGGGTTCTCTGTTCTGCCCTTCCGCCGCATCACCCGGCCGGCCTTTGTTGCGCCATTTGTTAAACCAGTTGCGCATATACGGAAGAAGGTAGTAATCTGCTCCCAGCTTGCCGGCATTGGCCCCGGCTATGAAGACCAGACCTCCCAGGAGAACCATCCAGGGGTTAGTCGATATCGTTCCCGCGAAGAGGAACATGAAGTTCATCAAGAGTCCGAAGAATGCGGCCGCTGTCGTTAATGCCCCGAGGATTAATCCCAATCCTACCAGAAATTCGCCCCAGGGGATCATGAAGTTAAACAGTTTCACGTTCGGCAAGGCGAACTTCTCGATGAAGGCCATGTATGTCGGATAAACCAGTTCTTGAGTAGCCTTGTCAGCAACGGGATTAGCTATGGCTCCCTGAAGGTATCCGCCTGCATCGAATGGCTTATCGCCGAAGATTTTGCCCCAGCCGGCGCTCATCCACTGCCACCCGACATATACCCTCAGCAGGAGCAAAGCTACTGCAGCATATCTGTTTTCTCTCAACCATTTAATCATAACCTCTCAACTCCTCTTTATATATTGAGATTCCTCCCGTAATCGAGTGGCGATTCGATTAGTGAATTATTTCACAAAATTCCTCGCGATGCTCTTTCGTTTTATAGTTTGGCGGGGGAGGTTATCTCCTTGACTTTACTTTACTACACATTTAACAGTTTGTGTGTGATTTTTTTCACATTTCAGAGCAGTTTGTGCATTAATTCACAATCTATTCACATTTCTGTCGGGATGGTCCGTTCATCCGTTCAGGATGTCCCCCTGTCCTCCAGCATAGCTGCCGGTTTTATGCCCCAACAGGCTTGGCCCGCTCCATGCTCTTCTCATCCGAATACCGATGATTTACCGGTCGTGAGAGGGAATTTGGCCTTTTCCTCTTTGCCAAGACTTGTGGTAACCTTATATTGCGAGCTCCAAACGGAGATGACCGCCTTTCCTTTCAAACGGATTCGAAACTGGTATTTAATGACCGTATATCAAGGGGGCTGATAGAATGAGCCGAATACTGCTCGTCGAAGATGAAAAAGTGATGGCCAAAAACATTGCCTTCTTTCTGGAGAAGGAAGGCTATCAAATTGATATCGCTTATGATGGGCAAACCGGTCTGGATATGTTTCAGCAGGCCAGTTATGATCTGCTGCTGCTCGATTGGACTCTGCCCAGAATGGATGGGCTCGAGCTGTGCAAGACGGTGCGGAAGCAATCCAATGTGCCCATCATGATGATTACGGCGAAGGAAGAGATTATGGACAAGGTCGTCGGCCTGGAGGTGGGAGCCGATGATTACGTCACCAAGCCGTTCCATCAGCGCGAGCTGCTTGCACGAATTCATGCGCTGCTGCGCCGTCACCAGGCCCAGCCTGCCGCCTCCCCGGACAATACGGTGGAATACGAGGACTTGCAATTGGATAAAGCCCGGCTTCTGCTTCGGTACAGAGGAAAGAGCACCCCGCTGACAGCCAATGAATACAAGCTGTTGGAATCCATGATGCGGCACCCGGAGAATGTCTACAGCCGGGAGATGCTGTTCGAGCAAATCTGGGGGATGACAACCGGCTTCAGCGACCGCACCGTTGATGTCAACGTCAGCAGGCTGCGCAAGAAAATTACCGAGCTGACCGGCAAAAAATATTTGCACGCCGTGCGGGGCATGGGCTACCGGTTTGGTGGTGAAGGATGAAGCTGCATGCGCGGCTGTGGATCACCTTCTCCGTGCTGATGGTTGCCGTCAGCCTGATTCTTTACATTTTCATAATTAAAGCTTATGAAGCCCGTATGCTGGAAGGTCAGAAGCAGCTGGTCATTTCGCAAGGATACGCCGTGGTCGATAAGCTCCGGGGAACGCTGCCGAGATTTCCCGAACGCACCGAAGGGTATCTGGACTTCTACAGTAGGCAGTTGGACATGCGGCTGTTCGTGCTGCATAACGACCGGACCGTCTGGTTCGACAGCTTCCGGGAGCTTCCCGAGCATTCGCCGCTTACCTTGGAAATTTTGAAGAACGGGGCGAACCTGCCCACGGGTTTGTTCGTTCCGACATCGTCCTACGGATATGTTCAGTACACTTTGTTGGAAATGGAGCCGGACAGGCCGGAACTCGGTTATTTGCTAATGGTGAACAACGTCGATTTTCTGTATGAAGACATCCGGGCCTTCAGAATCCAAGTTATCGGCATTATATTGGCAGCATTGACCGTCTTCTTTTTTATCTGCTACCTGGTGGCTTCATGGTTTACGAAACCGATTCGTTCTCTAATTGAACAAATGAAAAAAATCACTCCGCAAAAAAGGGTCTTCCAGCCCACTTACGGACGCCGGGATGAAATTGGAGAGCTGGGCGCGGAAATCGGCGAGATGGTCAGCCAATTGAACCGCTACGATCAGAGACAGCAGCAGTTCATGAGCTCCTCCTCCCATGAGCTCAAGACTCCTCTGGCCACTATGCAGCTCATATGCGAGAACCTGCCGCATGTCCGCGAAGAGGAGGAAACTCACCGGGAGTTCCTGCATGACTTGGAGGTGCAGATCGGCAAGATGAAGCACATCGTTGAGAGCATGCTGGATGTCAACCGGATGTGGGACCGTCCGCTCAACCGGGTCCGGCTGGGAGGACAGGAGCTGGAGGAGCATATTCGGGGGCATTTTCAATTCGTCGCCGACCAGAAGGCAATCCGGTTGACCTTTCAATGGGAGGACGGCTCCGCGCTGAATGTAGATGAGGAATTGTTCTACCGCGGGTTGGACAACGTCGTATCCAACGCGCTCCGCTACTCGCTGGCCGACAGTGAAATAACCGTTGCCTTGAAGCGGGTCGATGCCGCCAGGACGGAATGCCGTGTTTGCGATCAGGGAATAGGGATTGCCGAGGAGGATCTGCCCAAAATCTTCGAGCCCTTCTACCGCTCCCCGGAAGCGGGAATATGGGCCCAGGAAGGAAGCGGCTTGGGGCTGACGATCGTCAAGCAAATGGTGGACATGCATGGAGGAGACATCCAAGTAATGTCGCGTCCCGGTCAAGGAACCTGCATAGCGATGATCTTCCGTAACAAAACTGTTACTTAACCGCCATTCCCGTGATACAATCTCATCTTATACTGAAGCTGTCATTACAAAAGGAGGGAACCATTCATGATAAAGAAAAAGAATTGGACGAAGCTAATGCTCGTGGCCGCTTGTGCGGCTGTCATCACAACGGGGTGCGCCCAGGGGAAAAATACCCCGGCTCCTAATAATGCGGCACCGCCGCCAAGCCAACAGCCCGCTAAACCTGGAGAGAACAACGAATCGAATATCGCGCCGAATCCAAAGGACAATAACGAAGATAAAAAAGTCGTCAAGAAGACCGTCACTCTGTATTTCTCGGATAAGGATTTGATGGAAAACTTCGCGGTTGACCGGGAAATCGAAGCCGAGGAAGAAGCCAATCTGCCTTTGGCCGCTCTGGAATCGTGGATCAGCGGTCCGAAGAACGAGAAATTGGGCAATCTCGTTCCTCCCGGCGTGCTGGTGGAGTACGTGAAGGAAGAGAACGGAGTCGCCCAGGTGAGCTTCTCCAAGGAGCTTAAGAACGCCAATCTCGGATCGGGTGGCGAAATGTTCCTGCTGGAGCAAATCACGATGATTATGAAGCAGTTCGGCTATGATTCCACCCAGATTCTGATTGAAGGCGAGAAAGAGGAATCGCTGCTTGGCCACGTGACTACCTCGGAGCCGCTGAAGGCCGGAGATCCGAGCCAGTACAAAAAGCTGGAGGAGTAGAACAAATTGATCCCTTGGTCAGGTCTTCTGCTGCATGGGACCGTAAGCCTGAACCTACTGGACGATAATAGGCAGGGCATGCGCGCAGCGTGTGCGAACCAAGATAAGCATAGGAATCTGACCAACGCGCTACACAGCGCCGCGACGCGCACCGGATAGGTGCGCGTTTTGCGGTAAGCTTGTTATACAAAGCTCCTATCGGAGCCTTGAAATCCCCCACAAAACGGTTACTTTGCGAGAAGCCCCGCAACCTGATATTTAAATTAAATGCAAAATAATCCTATTTTATCCACTCAAATCAAAACCCACCTGAATAATCACAGTTCTACATTTATTTGGGACCCATTCCCACAAACCTGAAAAAATAAATGTACTATTGCTTTTAATCGAGAATTTTCCTAGTCTGCCCGAATTATCTGCCACCGCCACACAGCGAGCCCCCGTTTTTCGGCAAGTTACAAAGGGGGATGCGAGAGAAGCACACTATCCCCATTGCTCCAGCTGTTTATGAATAAACCGGACCGTTTCCTCCGGACCGTTCTCTTGTTGAATAGTTTGGGCCAGAGCTTGAGCTTTATGGGACAACGCTTCATCAGCCGTAAGCTCGCGAATCCGTTGGGTGAACGCCTCGACGGTCATTTCTTTCTCTCTAAGCGGTTGAACGGATACTCCCAATTCCCGCATACGCCTGGCCCAGAAGGGCTGATCCCCTGTAAAAGGACAGACGAGCATCGGTTTACCCGAACGAAGGGCCTCAGCCGTAGTTCCCGCTCCGCCATGATGAATCACTCCCGCCGACCGGGGAAAAAGCCACGAGTGGGGCACGGAGTCAATGACATGAAGCTGTTCATTCACTTCACGGTTCTTCATACCGCTCCAGCCCGTAATGAGCACCGCCCGCCGTTCTGTTCTTCTTAAAGCTTCAGCGATCATCTCCTCGGCCAAAGCCGGCTGCTTAAGCGGCATGCTGCTAAAGCTGAACACTAACGGAGCCGGGCCTTGGTGCAGGAAATCGGACAGGCCTTCCGGCGGCTGCCAGGTCTCCTCCTCGTTCAGAAACCAGAACCCGGCCATGCTCACGCGCACCTTCCATCGCGGATCATACGGGATGACCGTCGGGCTGCAGCCGTACAGAACAGGAATCTCGCGCCCGTTCACCTTCAAATCATTGCTCCATACGCTTCTTCCGGGCAGTCCTAAAACTTGCTCTCTCCACGGATTGATAATTTTCATAAATGAACTCATAAAAAACCGGTTGAAAACATAGCTCCGCCGGTTAAGCCAACCCAGGCCGAGCGAAAACGGGAAGACCGGATTGGTAAACAGAGAGGTGGGAGCGATAAGCGGAACCGGATGAGCGGTAAATACCGGAACGTTTAGCTTCTCCGCAATGTCGAACCCGCCGAATGCCTTGGGATGATAAATCAAGGCTTCCGCCCCTTGGGAAGCTGTCCACAAATCGGTGAGCATGTTTTTCATAAGAGGATAGATCAGCGACTTCATCTTTCGCATAATTTCTACCGGATTGCCGCTGATCAGCTTTTTTCCTTCTTCCGATTGGGTCAAGGCGAGGAAATCCGCCCGAATCGAGGCAAACTCAATGCCGGCCTGAAGAACGCCGGCTTTGAACGAGTCCGCCGTGCAGATCGTGACCGAATGGCCGGCCTTCTGCAGAGCCTGTCCCAATGAAATAAAAGGCTGCACATCCCCTCGGGTTCCCAGGGTTAACAGCTTAAACTTCATGTCGTACCTTCCTCTCTTGGCTCACATATAATTAGCCGTTTCCCGAACGTTAACAACGCCGGCGGTTAAACTCAACAAGAAAGACCTGCATCGCAGAAAGCTGCAGCCACAATTACCCATATTAAGAGTATCGAGGGATTTCGCGGCCAAGAACTACTCCGGCGACGGCATGCCACTTTTATTAAACAAACGCTTAAGATGCTCTACTCCATAAAAAATTCGTACTCTGAGATTAGAGGGTTGAGTTTATATGTAAATAGCTTCTCTACCATGTTGCAGATAAACGCAGCCAACCCGTTGTTCATTCTATACTGCTTTTTTTTAGTAAGGCCGGAAATGAATAAAAGAAAAATCGACACTTCCAAAAAAAGATAAGATTCCCTATAATTTAGACGCCGATCTGCTCAAACGGTTTCGCACATTTTGAGACAAACTTCAACCTGACAGCTTAAATTTGTCCAAAAAGCAATAGAGGGCAAAGAATGCCCCCCCAAAGATGATTTCCTGAAACTCAAGACTAGCCGTGAACGACTCAATCCGGCAAAGCCAGTTTGCCCATAATGACAGGCCTTTCCGCTCCGGTGGCGGATGGAAGATTGTTGGCAACGCCATGAACGGCGTTGTTCGCAAACAGGGCGAAGGCGATCGCTTCCTTCGCATCGCCGGACACGCCCAAATCGTCGGAGACGAGAATGCGCTGGTCCGGCAGCAGCTCGCCAAGCTGGCGAAGCAGCGTGGCGTTGCGGGCTCCGCCGCCGCTGACGATGATTTCCTCTACCGCGTACAGCGGGAAGAGGAAATCACGGTAGCTGTCGGCGATCGACCTTGCCGTGAACGCCGTGAACGTGGCGATCACGTCCGCGGGAGCGAGGCCGCGCGCAGCCGCCTTCCCGAGCCATTCCGCCGCATACGCCTTGCCGAACATCTCCCGGCCCGTAGTCTTCACCGGCTTCAGGCGGAAATAGGGGTGGCTCAGCATCTCGCCGAGCAGGCGCGCGTCCGCCTCCCCCTGCGCCGCCCAAGCCCCTCCGTCGTCGTAGCTCCTCTCCCCGCCCGACAGCTGATAGACCGCCTGGTCTATCAGCATGTTGCCGGGGCCGGTATCGAACGCTACGACCTGCTCGGGGCGGGCGGCGGCGGGGATGGCGGCGCAGTTGCCGATGCCTCCGATGTTCTGGACGATCCGCCCGCGGCGGTCGTCCCGGAACAGGATGTAATCGGCATACGGCGTGAGCGGCGCGCCTTGTCCGCCCACGGCCATATCGGCGGTGCGGTAATCGCCCATGACCGGCAGGCCGGTCTTCTTGGCGATGACCGACAGGTCGCCGATCTGCAGCGTGGAGCGGACGAAGCCCGGCTCATCGGCGGGGATGTGCCAGACCGTCTGGCCGTGCGAGCTGACCAGATCGACATCGGCCAAAGGTATCCCCGCCTCAGCCACCGCCTGACGGACCGCTTCCGCCAACCTCAGGCCAAGCTCGAAATTCATCGAGCAGACGCCTGCCGTATTGGAACGGTCCAGGGTACACAGCTCCTTCAACCGTTCCCGAAGCTCATCCTCATACGGAACGGTCGTAAAGTGCAGCAGCTCCACCCGGGAATCGGTGCCTACCCCTTCAATCCGTACAATGGCTGCATCGATTCCATCCAGGGACGTACCCGACATAAGGCCGACGATCACCTTGACATTCCGGGATACAAGATGATTTAACCAATGGATCATTCCAATTCTCCTTCCCGCATGAACGGTCCCTTGTCTTCCCCCGTCTTCCTCTTAATACCGCAAAGGGACATCGTTTCTTCCGTAAGCCAACCAGGATTGCCGTTTATAGCTTCTAAACTTATATAGACTATTGACCGGGGGTTATTCACTTTCCTCTCCGTATAGAAGATAGGGCTTCCTCTTCTCTTCCCACTCGGCGGCTTGTCGGTCCCATTCCGCAGTGATCTCCTCCAAACCGGTTGGCGTATGAAGCTTGGTCCGGACCGCATCGCTGCCCGACAAGAGATCGATAAATGGCTTGCCGCCTTCCTTATAAGGAGGCAGCCATTCAAAGCGGCCCGGGTGCATGCGCTGAACCGCCTTTAGCAAGTGCAGCCCGACAGTGACCGGTCGGAACTTATGGCGGTCGGTCACGAACAATTGAACCCCCGCGCACAGCTCTCCCTGATGCTTGGAGAAGGTGGGGGTAAAGTACGTCGGACAGAACCGGACCCCGGGCAGCTCCAGATCATTCATCGTCTCCGCCAGCTTCTTGCCGTTCAGCCACGGAGCGCCGATCAGTTCGAACGGCCGGGTCGTTCCGCGTCCTTCGGACAAATTCGTCCCCTCGATCAGACAGGTTCCCGGATATACACGGGCAGAATCGAGGGTAGGAATATTGGGCGAAGGCATAATCCACGGCAAGCCCGTATCGCTGTACTCCATTCCTCTATGCCAGCCGATCATCGGCACGACCTGCAGGTTACAAGGCTTATCCATTTCCGAATTGACCCATTTCGCAAATTCTCCGATCGTCATCCCGGTGCGGAACGGAATCGGCCACGCCCCTACCATGGAACGGTACCCCTCCTGCAGAACGCCTCCTTCACAAATGATTCCCCCGAGAGGATTAGGCCGGTCCAGCACAATCATTTCCTTGCCGCTTTCGGCGCAGGCTCCCATCGTATAGATAAGGGTGGTCAAATAAGTATAGAACCGGACACCCAAATCCTGAATGTCAAAAACAACGGCGTCAACCTGTTCGAGCATTTCCGGCTCCGGTTTTCTCCGTTTTCCGTATAGGCTGTATACCGGAATCCCATGCTGTTCATCGATTTCGTCCTCGAACAGAACGCCAGCCTGGCGCTCCCCGCGAATCCCATGCTCACACGCAAAAAGTGCCGTTAGCTTGGCTGACTGTAAATTAGCGCAAATGTCTATGACTGATTCTAGTGAGGACGTTCTGCCCGTCGGATTGGTCAACAACCCGATTCTTTTGTCCCGCACAAAGCTCTGCTCCACTTCCGGCAATCGGTCCGCACCGGTCAGTACCCTGTTCTTGCTCACCTAGACTCCTCCTCACTGATAGCCGGATATCGACCGGCTTCTTCTATTTAACAGCTATCTTCACCACGTCTTGTTCCCTATCCTATTCCGGTGTATCTGTTTCATTCCGGCTGATTCCATGCCAAAACCGGGCCGGATAGGAGCAGCCGCTGATTCTTTGAATTGCAATCGCTTCCATTATTGAATATTATATAATTAATAAAATAAAATTTCAATATACGTTTTTGTTCGTGAAATTTAATTTTACAAATGACCGGCTATACTTTATACTTTTTATCAGAACCGCATGTACTAAGGCAGACAAGTGCCGAATATGGGTGATATAAATACAGATAGGAACTATGCTTCGGAATGATTTCATAAGGTAGGTGCCAATTATGAATTATTATATCGGTGTGGACGGCGGCGGGACTAAAACAGAAGCGGTTATTCTCAATGCTTCCGGGGAGCAGCTTGTCAGCCTGAAGGGTCCCTCTACCAATCCCCGGTCACTGGGCTTTCCGCAAGCATGGACTCATTTGCAGGAGCTCTTGGACAATCTGGTAAGCCTCCCGGACTTGGCGGCGGGAAGCTGTGCCGGATTATGTCTTGGTCTGGCGGGAGTGGATCTTCCGGAGGAGAGGAGCCGATTTGCGCACGCACTGGAGCAGTACTTTGCCCGGCGCGACTTGTCGCTGCCCATCATGGTAACGAACGATGCGGAAATTGTTCTGATGGCTTCTCTATCGCATAATCATGGAATTGTATCGGTTTCCGGTACGGGCTCTATCGTATACGGAGTGACTCCGGAAGGCAAGCGATGGAGAACGGGAGGCTGGGGACATCTGCTTGGTGACGGAGGCAGCGGTTATGCCATCGGCTTAAAGACGCTGCAGACGATTATGAAAAGCTATGATGGCGTCTTGCCCCAGACGATGATGACCGATTTAGTCAAAGAGGCTTATTCCTTCCAATCCGTAACTGAATTAAAAAGCTATATTTATACACCGGATATTCAAAAACAGCATATTGCCGAATTTGCCCGTTATTGCATACAAGCAAGCCTTCACGATGACCCTGCCGCCGTGGGCATCATTAGAGAGGCTGCCCATGAATTGGTTGAGCAGACCACCGCCTTGATCGGCAAGGAACCGTGGTTTTCAAGCGCGGATCTGGTTGCGGCCGGGTCGATTTTTAAGCATTCATCCTTATTTAAGGAAACCTTTAGTTTGAAGCTGAGCGAAACGTATCCGGATATCCGGATATACCCCTCGCTGCGCAGTCCGGCATATGGGGCCGCTCTCCAGGCCATGCAGGGCCAGAATCTTTAAGAAGAAGGAGTTCATGGTTATGAGTAACTTGCTTAACGGGCTTACGACGGAACAGATCAATGACCGGACCCGGAATATCGACCAGCTCGATACGGAACAGATCATGAGACTGATTCATGCGGAAGATAAGCTCATCACGGATTCCATTGAACCTTTGATTCCGAAGATTGCCCAGGCGGCCGACTTTATTGTCGAAGCCTTCAAAAGCGGCGGACGCCTGTTCTATGTCGGTGCCGGAACAAGCGGGCGCCTCGGTATTCTCGACGCCTCGGAATGCCCTCCTACTTTCGGAACCCCTCCATCCATGGTACAAGGCATTATCGCCGGAGGCTTTCAGGCGGTTAAAGATGCGGTGGAAGGCGCCGAGGACAGCGAGGATTGGGGGGCCTCCGATATGGATCAGCATGAAATCGGACCGCAGGACGTCGTCGTTGGCATCGCTGCCAGCGGCCGGACCCCTTATGTGCTGGGGGCGATGAGGCGAGCCAGAGAGAGGGGCGCCACAGTTATTGGATTAACCAATAACTATCATACGCCTATGACGGCTGAAGCCGACTTGATGCTTGAAGCCGTCGTCGGGCCGGAGGTCATTCTCGGTTCGACCCGGATGAAGGCGGGAACGGCACAGAAGCTTATCCTCAACATGCTTACAACGTCTTCTATGATTCGGATAGGGAAAGTGTACGACAATTTAATGGTCGATTTAAACCCTTCCAACGAAAAGCTCGTCCACCGCGCCAAGAGAATTATTCAGATGGCCACCCAAGCGCCCGAGGAAAGAGTCGTTGAAGCCTATGAAGCCTCCGGAGGCCATGTCAAGACGGCCATCGTCATGATCCTCGCCAATGTAGATTGCGACAAGGCCCGGCAGCTGTTAGACGACAATGAAGGCTTTGTCCGCCAGGCCATTGCTTCGACAGGAACGGCTCAAGAGAACTGCTAAGAGTCTCTCGATGAATATTTGGGCATAATTCAAGTTAAGCGGAGTCTTTACCAGTCCAGAGGGAGCGATAACCTTCGGTTAAGTGGAATGATGATCGGTTTTTCCTGCCTTGGGCGATTGGGCGAACCTAAATTGCTGCGATAATACATCAATTATGAAGCGAATGGAGATGTTCGAGAGAAAAGCCTGCGAAAATGCACGAATTCTCTTTCCAAATGGCTGAAACGCCTGCTTCAAGAAGCAAAAAGATGTACTATCGCAGGCTTTAACCCAATAACGGAATAGCAAACTCAAAAAGATGTATTTCTGCAGGCTTTTGTATCGCTGCACTCTGACAACCTTATAACCTGCTATCTGATAAATATTTCATCGGACAGACTCGCAGGCCATCTATGCTGCAGAATACCGAAGGACAGGGAGCTTAATTCCCTGTCCTTTAACATTTCTCAGAGTCTTAAAGTCTTATGCCCCGTCTTTTCGAACCGGACCGTTCCGATATAAGCCGGTCTTCCTTTCCCCTCTTTGTTTCCATTCCCTGTCTCTCTTTTTTACACCCTCCTTAAATATAGTTCTATTTGGGTGATGATAACCCATCAGAATTTGGACCATATCGGAAGCCTGCCCGTCCTTCTGGCCGAAAGTCCGCCAAGTCTAGAGGTGTGGGCCCACGAGCTCTCCAGGCTGCTACTCTATTTCCCGTCTTGCTGAATCGATACACCGCTAAATTTGCGTTTTTGAATATAGATGAGCCTGATGGACAAGCAGACACCCGCAGCAAGCAAGCCGAAGGTCAGACCGATCCAAAATCCGGTCGCGCCGAGCCCGGTGTAGTACGCCAGAAAATAACCGAGCGGCAAACAGACCAGCCAATAAGCGACCAGGGTGATCATGAAGGCTGTATTAACATCCTTGTATCCTCTTAAAGCCGCCTGCGCCGTCACTTGGATCGCGTCGGAAATCTGGAAGAACAGCGCATAGATTAAGAAGTGAGCCGTTAAATAGATGACGGCTTCTTCGTTAGAGTAGAAACCGGCGACGGTATAACGGAAGAACACCACCAGCAAGCCCGTAACCAGAGCCATCATCACGGACAGGACGATCCCCAGCCAACTGTACGTCCTCGCGTCATTATAACGTTTGGCGCCGGCCTCATATCCAACAAGAACGGTCAAGGCCAAAGAAATGCTGACCGGTATCATATACAGGAAAGAGACAATGTTCAGGGCGGACTGATACGCCGCTATCGTCGTGACACTGAACCTGCTTATAAGGATGGTCACCATTGCAAACATGCTCGTTTCAAAAAAGGCCGACAAGCCCATAGGTACCCCGATCTGCAAGATTTCCTTGCTTCTGCGGATAGAGAAAGCCTTAAAGCTTGATAACACAGGATAAGCTGAGAAGGGAACCTGCTTTTTAACAATCCATGCGGTCATTCCGGCAATAGCCCAATAGGTGATAGAGGTCGCGTAGCCCGCACCGGCGCCTCCCAGCTCTGGCAGGCCCATCCGTCCGTAAATGAGCATGTAATTCAACAGAAAATTAAGAGGCAGGGAAAGAATCATAATGACCATGACTACCCGGGTTTTCCCAAGGGCGTAGATAAACGATCGCAGGACGTTAAAAATAAAGAGCGGGACAATTCCGAAACTTAACCCCACTAAATAATCGTGGGCCGTCTCCCGAACATCATCGGACAGGTTCATTAGTTCCAATAAAGGCTCCAATAGAAAATAACCAAGTAAAATGACTGTGGCAGCGATCAGAAGAGCCAAATAAATTCCGTTAGCAACAATCGATGCAACTTCACTGTCCTTCTTTTCCCCAAAACGTTGGGCGGCAATGGGAGATACGGCAAGCAAAATTCCACTTAACCCGGTAAATACCGGATTCCAAATCGAGGAGCCGATCGCTACTCCGGCCAAATCCGATGAATTGTATTTTCCCGACATGATCGTATTGAAGAACACCATCGAAAACATCCCCAACTGCGTTATCAAGATGGGGATTAGCATGACAAAAATCTGCTTGACTTTTCCTCTCAACGTATTGGTTGGCTGCATAAAGATTACTCCCGCTTCCAAATGAATCTTTTTATGCCGATAGAAATCCTTGTGAGAAAAACTCCTATCGGAGTATTTCATGGATGAGCGACCGCGTTTAAAGGATGTTTTTATCGCCAATTAGAAAGTTGTTCCATTTTAATGCTTTATTGAACTTAAACTTTCTAATGTGGTAAAAAAAGCTCCTAACGGAGCCTTTTCGAAGACGAATAACCCGGTACTAGAGGAAGCTTTTTATGCCAATTAGAAAGTTTGTCCCATTTTAATGCTTTAATGAACTTAAACTTTCTAATGTGGTAAAAAAAGAAGGGCCCTTGCCGGATATGTTACCAGCGGCCCTCTTGTTTTCGTTCCTCTATAAAACGGGACAGTCTTGCGACAACTTCCTCGAGCACCTTATCATCACGTACAAGCGCAATTCGAACATAGCCTTCCCCTTCCTGTCCGAACGCGTCTCCCGGAATAACGACAACGCCTGTAGAATACAAAATTTCCCGGGAAATTTGTCGAGATGTCCAGCCTTTCGGGATAGGCGCCCACAGGAACATTGTCGCTTTAGGTGTCGGAATCGCCCAGCCTGCCCGGCGCAAGCCATTGATTAATATATCCCGCCGCCTTTGGTAGACCTCCGCTACCCTTGGGCCTGTTCCTTGCCGGTCTTCCTCCAGAGCCGCAATGCCGGCTTGTTGGATAGCCTCGAATACACCATAATCGATGTTGGACTTCAGTTCACCCAATGCCCGAACCGCTTCGGGATTACCGACCATATAAGCGAGCCTGCAGCCGGCCATATTGTAGCTCTTCGACAATGAATGAAATTCGACAGCAACCTCTTTGGCCCCTTCGACCTGAAGAATGCTTGTCGGCTCATAATCGTCGAAGGCAAGCTCGGAATAAGCCAGATCATGTACGACAAGAAGATCATGATCCCGGGCGAAACGGACCAGCTTCTCAAAAAATTGGCGGTCCGCCACTGCCGAAAGCGGGTTGCTGGGATAGCTGCACAGTATGAACTTGGCACGGCGAACTACTTCCTCCGGAATATCTTCCAGCACCGGCAAGAAGTGATTTTCCGCCCTCAACGGCATCATCCTCGGCGTGACCCCCGCCAACACCAAACTGGCATGATAGATCGGATATCCCGGATCCGGTACGATGGCGACATCCCCCGGATCGGCTACCGCCATAGCCAAATGCGCCAGGCCATCCTGAGAGCCCATCAATGTCAGCACTTCATTCTCCGGATCCAATTGCACCCCGAATCGGTAATCATACCAACGGGAGACCGCCTCCCTGAAGCCGCGTCCTCCGGATCGCGTCGGGTACCCGTAATTGGCCGGATTGGTCACGGCCTTCGCCAGAACCTCCATCACCTTGTCGGAAGGAGGCAGGTCCGGACTGCCGATGCCCAGATCAATGATGTCGGTCCCCTGCCGGCTGACCTCCTCTTTCCATTGCTCCATCTCAGCGAAGATGGCCGAACCTAATTGCCGAATCCGTTCGGACGATCTAACCTTCATCGTTCCTTTCCCCCACTCATGCCGGCACACCGGCTGACTTGCGAACCCTGTTTGCCAATCTTATTGTAGAACCTAAAAGCTTATATAGCCTCTCCTTTTACTCTTTCACTATATGCCATATCCTTAACAACATTAAATGTAAACAACGACTTATGCCGTTACCGTTTCGTAATGCAGTACCACCATTAGGCTTTACCGATACCGCAACTGCCCTGCCATTGCCCCAATCCACATGGCCGCAGCGGAGATCGTACCAATAGTAAACTATACCGCTCTTGCTTATTTTTGATGCATTCCCGGCGAACGGCTGCGGCGCTGCACGTCGAGCAGTCAGCCCTTTTGCCAAGCTGGTTATGTGTTCTCAAGGCCCGCCATCCATCCGACGTGGGCGAACGAATACAGCATGTAAATAAGAGAGACGGCCAAGGTCAGATATACCGAACCCAAAGCCCATCGTGTTCTTTGTGGTACAGTGAAATACTCCTCGTTCTCATAGGCATAATAATCCGCCCGGCAGCGGACCAATAAGAATCGCCCTTCCTTCTTATCCTTAATATCGGTTTGCAGGAGGCGGGCACGGTGAACCAGCACTTGCCCGGGAAGCAGCAGAGTCCCTCTCAAGCCTATGTCTTCCCACAGGAACATCATTTTTTGATGACCGTCCAGTTCCGAGTAGGTAGTGAACTCGAGGTCCTTCTGCTGATCCTGCCGCGGAAGCTCCAACCCCCGCTCCTTCAGCCGGTCCTCTACCCATGTCAGCGGCAATTCATAGGATGCCTCTATGCTCCGCAGCTTGGGCCCCCTCTTGCGGTCAATATATTTACGCGCCAGATCCAGGGCGAACAAAATCCAGAAGATAAATAGAATATAAAGCTGATAGTAAACAATAATGACCAGCCCGGCAATTAATCCGATGGAAACGAGCCGGCGGCTCACCGCTATCGCAATTCGTCCGCCATCCAAAGGATGGATCGGCAGTAAATTAACGAGGTTAATAATGAACCCGATATAGGCGAGCGCCAACAGCAGCAGCGAGTCCCAGCGGTTCCCTATCCAGTAGGAAGCGAATGCACCGATGCTTCCAAGCAACGGGCCTCCTAACGCAATATAGGCTTCCGTGGCCGCATTGCGGGGATGTCTCTCCAAATTCACCATCGCACCGATAAAAGGGATGAAGACCGGTGCGGAAGTGGACAGTCCTTTCTGCTTGGCGGCCACGACATGGCCCAATTCGTGAATCAGCACCATGACCACCATGCCTACAGCCAATTGCAACGGAGCGATCAGGGCGTAGGCTCCTACCGAAACAAGCATTGTCAAAATCGCGCCTCCGAAAGAGCCCATTTTCACATACGAGAGCCCCTTCTTAAGCTTCGTCAGACAAAAAGGCCATACGGCTTGCAGCCGCCGTACGCTTTCATCCTTACGATTTTGTTTGGCCTCCATTCACCCTGTCCCCCTCTGATGCTGTACGGACTAGCTTGCCGTCATCCCCATGCTTGCGAGTACATATCCTCCTTGAAGCCGACCGTCACCTTGCTGCCGTCCGTCACGACGGGGCGCTTGATCAATCTTCCATTAGACGCCAACAGCCGGATCTGCTCCTCCTCGCTCATTTGCCCCAATTTATCCTTTAAATTCATCTCTTTATAAACTTCACCGGAAGTGTTGAAAAACTTCTTCAGCTCCAATCCGCTTCCGTCAATCAAATCGGCCATTTCCGATTCGGAAGGAGGCTCCTCGAACACATTTACGACGGTTATCTCATGCCCTTTGGCTTCCAGCCATTTCTGGGCTTTGCGGCAGGTGTCGCATTTGGGATAAGAGTACATCTTCAGCTTCATTGTGATTCCTCCTTGCAGTAAAGCTTTCCGTGCAGATCATTATCGTTCCTGACGAATCATTTTCTCTGCCATTCCATTCAACAGTTTGCCTGGTCACGTCTCGATAAGGATATAGCTGTCTTGTCATCCATCTGATGGTGCTGTTTGACGATACGGTTGACGCTTCTGCGACTTGGAAGTCTATCTTGAAAACCCGTCTATTTATGCCGTGCAAACGGAATGGCGCGCCTACTACCTTGAAAATCCGTCTATTTCATTTTCCGCTGGTACCGTTGACGCTTCTACGACTTCGACGTCTACCTTGAAAACCCGTCTATTTATGCCGTGCAAACGGAATGGCGCGCCTAACTGGATTTCATACAGTTAATTTGCTCCTCTGGAGCAAAAAGCGGAAACTAAGTGGAAAAACCGCAGTTAGTTTGGGTAAAAAAGGCGATGTCGGCAAAAAAACTCGATTTTAAATGCAGTTTTTCCATTTACTTTAATCACTTTCTGCCATTCGCTTGAATTTACCTACATAAATTACAGTTAAATCGTTTGCCAATCAGTAGCGATAGTTTTCTATCTATGCAACGTTTATATCAAAACTTATATTTCGTCAGTTGAAACAAACCTTTAATCAATTTTCGCTCTTGTGCAAAGTTATAGAACATGAGTTTGATATAAATAGCTTACCAAACAATTCATCAAACTTGTAATAGAAATTGCTTATTAATACGTAATCTTGTAAAACAATTTTTCCCATCGGGCGTTTCAGTCCGGTGGACCGCTACCCTTGCTGTCGTCCACCGCCGGGCTTCCAATACTTGCCGCGCCGGTGCCGCCGGATAAAGCCGCCCGCAATCGCTGCATATCCTCCGGAAGCTCCGCCAGGAACTCGACATACCGCCTTGTTCCCGGATGAACCAGGCCCAGCCGATAAGCATGCAGCGCCTGCCGTTCGATGCCGGCCTTTCCCGGAAGGGACGGACCCCCTCCTGCAGGATACATCTTGTCGCCGATCAGCGGATGGCCTATAGACAGCATATGTACGCGAATCTGATGCGTCCGACCGGTTTCCAGCCTGACGGCCACAAGCGTTGCCCCCTTCAGCCTCTCTACAACCCGATAATGGGTAACAGCCGGATAGCCGTCAGGAGTCACTATCCGGTAATGAGGCTGTTCGGGATCGCGGTCAATCGGTCCGTCAATCGTCCCTTCATCCGCCTCCATTTCGCCGTGAACCACGGCCATATATTCCTTCAGCACTTGCTGGGCCTTCATCTGCTCGGAAATATGCTGATGGACGAACGGATTTTTGGCGATCGCTAATACTCCTGACGTTTCCTGGTCAAGCCGATGCACCGGACGAAAACGGACCTTCTCCCCCCGCTCCAGCCAATGATGAACTACGGCGTTGGCCAATGTGTGCACATAATGCCCGTGCGTCGGATGGACAATCATCCCGGCGGGCTTATTAACGATTAGCAGATGGTCATCCTCATGAAGAATATCCAGCGGGATGTCCTCAGGCAGAATATCCTCCGACTGCTCCTGCTCCATGCGAATTTCGATCCGGTCTCCGGCATGCACCGGAACACTGATGTACTTGCGTTCCCCGTTTACCGTTATTCCTTGCTCGGTCCGTTTCAGACGGGAAAGGAGCTTCCGCGACAGCTGCATTCGGCTCTGCAGTATGGTTTTTAACTGGATACCCTCCTCTTCGGGAGAAACCGTGTAGACTAGCGGCTCATAGTAGCTCATTTTTTTCTACGAAACACCTCGGCACTGCGAATATATTCGACATCCGGCACTCCCAGACGATAATTGACGGTACGGGCCACCGTAAAGAAGAAATCCGACAGACGGTTCAAATAAATGCGGACATCCTCGTTGATTTGGTCCTCCTTGGCCAGGGTAACGACTCTGCGCTCCGCTCTCCGGCATACCGTTCGGCATACATGAAGCAGCGCCGACGCTTGGGAGCCTCCCGGAAGAACAAAACGGGAAATATCGGGGGTTTCCGCATCGTATTTGTCAATGAGCGCTTCCAATCGTTCGGCCAACCCGGAGGCCAGCTTGAACTCTCTCTTGGCTCTTGGCAGTACGGCCAAATCATGCCCGCAATCAAATAATTCATGCTGAATCTGAAGTAAATCGTCCCGCAAATCGGCGAATTTGTCCTCTTCCAAAACAGCTATGGCCTGCCCGACAAAGCAGTTCAGTTCATCGACGGTGCCGTACGCCTCCACCCTGACATTATCCTTATCCACTCTTCCGCCGATGACTCCCGTCTGGCCGGCATCTCCCGTTCTCGTGTAAATATTCATTCTTGATCCCCTCCCGGCGAATGATTGATCAGATCCGTTCGATCCTTCGTTATTCCTATCATCTCATAAATTTCTCCGATAGCCAAATGTTCTCTTACATGATCCGCCAATCGGTCGAAGGCCGCTTCTCTCCGTTCTCGGAAATGGAAAGCGGCTTCTAATGGCGGCCAGCCTTTATTCAGCCGGATACGGTTCAGCCACCGCCGCCGGAATTCGTCATTGTGCAGGATTCCGTGCACATATGTGCCCCATACGCGTCCGTCCGAAGTGACGGCCCCTTCCGGATGATAATTGTCCGGGGCTTCTCCATCCCGTTCATTCTTTACCATAAAAGGATGCTCCACCGGAGCCGTGAAACGAGTCAAGCCCATATGAATTTCATACCCTTCTATCGGCTCCGCTTTGCTTTCATCGCGGTCCCGGGTATATCCTACAACGCGCTCGGTTTTTTTGTCCGCGACAAAGACCGTCTCCATGGGAAAAATCCCGAGCCCGGCCGATTCCTCCCGGTTCGATTCGTTGAAGTCGGGGTCGACCAACCGCTGTCCCAGCATTTGGTAGCCGCCGCATATTCCGACGAGCCATCCTCCCTCTCCGATATAGCGCAGAACAGCCTCGTCCAGACCGCATTGCCTCAGGTGCTCCAGATCCTCGACTGTATTTTTGCTTCCCGGAATAATGAGCGCATCGGGGCGGCCCAATTCTTCCGTAGAGGAGACGAAGCGCAGATGAACATCATCCTCCTCATATAGAGGATCAAGGTCCGTGAAGTTGGAAATACGGGGCAGCCGGATGACTGCGATATCGAGCGCCCGCTCTGCCTTGCTCTGCTGCCGCTTCTGCTTGTTCTCCAGAGACAGCGAATCTTCGTCCTCCAGCTCCAGCTTGGGGATATATGGAATGACCCCCAGCACCGGTTTGCCCGTCTTCTGCTCCAGCCAATCCAGACCCGGTTTCAGCAGAGACACATCCCCGCGGAACTTGTTGATGATGAAGCCCTTGACCCGATCCCTCTCTTCCGGCGTCAGAATTTCAAGCGTACCGACGATCGAAGCGAAGACCCCTCCCCGATCTATGTCGGCCACGAGCAGAACCGGGGCGTCGGCCCAGCCGGCCAGCCGCATGTTCACAATATCCCGGTCCTTCAGGTTCACCTCGGCCGGACTGCCCGCTCCCTCAATAACGACCAGATCATAAGCCTCGCGCAATCGGGCGAGCGCTTCCCGGACAATTCCTCCCGCTTCGGACAGATAGCTTTCGCGATAGGTCCGTGCATCCAGGTCCTTGTACGGCTTCCCATGGACAACGACCTGCGAAACCATATCCTGCTTAGGCTTCAGCAGAATCGGGTTCATATCCGTCGTTGCCGCTATCCGGCACGCATCCGCCTGCATTCCTTGAGCACGCCCGATTTCTTTCCCGTCGGGGGTAACGTAAGAATTCAGCGACATATTTTGCGATTTGAACGGTGCGACCTTCCAGCCGTCCTGGACGAAAATTCGGCATAATGCGGCAGCGAGCAAACTTTTGCCTACATCCGATGCGGTCCCCTGCAGCATGATGGTGCGTCCTGACGCCTGCTCCATACGTTTCATCCAACCAACCCCTTTCCTTCCTTAAACTACCTGTTCCGGGAATGACCGTTTAATGCGTTATTCAGTCCGGCAATCAACGCTTCGTTATCTTCCCTTAACCGGACAGCAATCCGGCAGTATTTCTCGTTCAACCCGGGAAACAGGGAGGCATCGCGGATCAATATTCCTTGCGCCCCCATACTTGCCTGCAATTGCTTGACGTTCTGGCCGAACCGATCCGGAATGGAGAACAGCACAAAATTGGTATCACTCGAATAAACAGTCATGCCGAGCCTCGTCAGCTCGGACGACAGCCACGCCCGTTCGTCCTGCAGCCAAGCCTTGGTCCCGGCCGCATACTCCAGGTCGTCCAGAACGGCCTCCCCGATCCGTTGAGCCAGGGAGTTGACCGACCACGGAATTTGCAAACGGCTCATCGCCTCAACGATCCGGGGATGTGCGACGGCAAAGCCAAGCCGTATCCCCGGAACGGCATAAAACTTCGTCATCGAACGGATAACGATGAGCGACTCGGCCTCCGGCGCCCGGGCAATCAGGCTGACCTCTTCCTCTGCGGGGACAAAGTCCACGAACGCCTCGTCCAATATAACGTTCCGTCCGCAATCGGAGAGAATGGCAAGCGTCTCTTTGCTTAACAATCGTCCGGTCGGGTTGTTCGGATGACCGAGAAACAGCGTGTCGCAGCAATCAACAGCATTCAGCAAATCCTGCTTCCGCAGCTCGAAGCCATTCTCCGGATCAAGAGGCAGGTCATATACCCTCCCCCCTGTTTTCTCTATGGCCTCCTCGTATTCCGAGAAGCAGGGCCGGGCCAATCCGGTCATCTGCGGCCTAAGCACCCGCACGGCCAAATCGATGCATTCCGCGGCGCCGTTGCCGACGAGGATGCTCTCTTCCGGTATCCGATAGACGGAAGCCAGCTTGGCTCGAAGCTTCCTTACTCCCGGATCGGGATACCGGATCAACTCCTTCGCGTACTCGGCAACGAGCCGCTCAACGGCCGCCGGCGGACCGAACGGATTCATGTTCGAGCTGAAATCAATAAATTGATCGCCCGGCAAGCCGAAAGATTGTTGCGCGGTCAGTAGATCTCCGCCATGACCGTATTTTTCAAGCATCATTCTTCAGTCTCCTTGCATTCCAAGATCATTTATAACGTTCCCAGCATAAGGACGACGGCGGCAAGCTGAAAAAGCTCACAGCCTTCGTTGACGGCACCGTAAGTATCGCCGGTTAACCCGCCGAGCTTCGAGTTCAGGTAGGAGGCTGAGGCCCAGCCCGTCACTCCGGTAACGGCAAGCAGCAAAGCGGTGCCGCCCAGTATACGAGGCCAACCCCAGCCGAACAGCAGAAACACCGCGCCTGTAAGAAGAAGCGACAGCAGGGCGACGAACCAGACATGCTTGCTCCCGACCTCACGATATACGGAACCCATCCCGCTGTCTCTGCGCGCATAAGGCCAGCCGACAATGGCCGCGACCATAAAGGCGCGGCTCCAGATCGGTATGCAGATGATGAAGGCGGCCCCCCATGTCCAGTGCATGTCCAACAGAGTATACAGGAAGGACAGCTTGAGCAGAAGATAAAGAACGCCGGCTATTACTCCCATAGCTCCGACCCGGCTGTCTTTCATAATTTCCAGCATTTGCTCCCGGGGCCGATGGCTTAGAATACCGTCGGCGGTATCCATCCATCCGTCCAGATGAAGCGCCCCCGTCAAGAATACCCAAAGTGCCAGCAGCACGGCGGATGCCGGAAATGCGGGCAGCCAAGCGTGAGCCAATGTGCCGGCAGCAGCGAGAACGAGGCCGATGGCCAAGCCCGCTACGGGGTAGAATAGAACGCTTCTCCGGAATACCTCCCCGGTATAGCGAACTGCAACCGGGCAAGGAAACCGGGTCAGCAGTTGAAAAGCAGCCGCACAGCTATGCAGAATCGCGACTAGCCGATGATTACCGCTATCCACAGACACACCACTCCCCCCAAGATTAAATCCGCCGTCCGGTATAACAGCAGGACCGTCCCCATAATGTGCTCCCGGTTCAAAGGCTGTATCGGCCAGCCCATCCCCGCCCGCTCGCTGATTACGCTGCCGTACCGGTTGCGGCCGCCGAGCCGGACTCCCATCGCTCCTGCCGCAGCCGCCTCCGGAATGCCGCTGTTCGGGCTCGGATGAAGCCGGGCAAAGCGGATAATGCTCATCCATGCCCGACGAGCCGACATGCCGCGGGTGACCCAAGCAGCTATAACGAGCAGCAAGCCGGTCACACGGGCGGGAATCCAATTAAGCACATCGTCCAGACGGGCAGAGAACCAGCCGAAATGAAGGTAGCGCTCATTCTTGTAGCCTACCATCGAATCCAGCGTATTGGCTGCCCGATAGGCCATGGCCAACGGCGCTCCTCCAAGCAAAGCGAAGAACAACGGAGATACGACCGCATCCACTGTATTCTCGGCAACCGTCTCAACCGCGGCTCTCGCGATTTCCCGTTCATCGAGATGGTCCGTATCCCTTCCTACGATATAACCGACGTAGGTACGCGCCTCCCCGAGATTTCCGGAAGACAACGGCTTATAGACGAGCAGAGCGGCATCTTTAAGCCCTTTAATTGCAATCGTGGTCGAAATGAACCATGTATTGACCGCGTAGCCCAGCCAAGGATGAATGGCGGAAGCCGCCGCCACGATCCCCCACAGCACGGCAAAAGATGCAGTGACCGTTGTCGCCGCCAGCACGGCGCCCCGGAAGCGAAGCGCCGCGGCCGGGAGTGAAGGCGAAGCCCCTTCCCGCTGCAGGACGGCCTCGAGCCGCTTGATAAACCGGCCTATCCGAATGACCGGGTGAGTGGGCCATCGGGGATCTCCGATCCAACGGTCCAGCAGTATGGCCGCAGCCAGCATCCACAATATTTCCTGCAAGCTAAATAACAGCAGAGCTCATCCCACCTTAAGCCCAACGCTAATCCAAGCGGAAAGCGATGCTTTTCAATTCGACGGCAATTCCTGCCGTCACCAGGAAGACCTGCCGGCTGACGGAAGCGATCCTTTGATTCATCCTGCCGGCCAAGTCACGGTACAGTCTTCCCAACGGATATTCGGGAACGATGCCGCTTCCGACCTCGTTCGATACGAGCAGCACGGTTCCCGGATAACCGTTCAATGCCTCCGCCAGCTCGTCGATCTTCCGCTCGACCCGTTCAGCGGCATCCGCTTCTCCTTCGAAGCGGAGGAGCCAGTTGGACAGCCACAGGGTCAAGCAGTCTATCAAGACGACTTGCGTCCGGGAACCGGAACAATTTTCAGCGGAGGCAGGAATCCCATACGGGCTCCCTTCCGGCTGGGAGCGGTGTAACGATATCGCATCTCCGGAAGGAGCCGGCTGGCCCCCCCGCCCTCGTAAGGGCGCATCTTCATGGACAACGCCATCGTCCTGCCTTCCCTCCGAGGAGTTCGAGGCTGTCCATGCCTGTTCCCGCGCAAGGTCTTTCGCCAGCATATCGGCCAAATGGTACGGCTCCTCCACCGTCACCCACGAAAACCCTGCCTCATCCCGCCGGCTGCGATGCCGGCGAACGCGGTCCGCCATTTCATCATCGTAAATTTGCGCGGTCGCCACGTAGATGCCGTTTGTCCCCAGTCGGGCGGCATACTGCTCCGCAAATTTACTCTTGCCGCTGCGGGCTCCTCCCGTTATCAACACGATCATTCCCGTCCCTCCGCTCCACCGTATTCTTGCGTCCATGCCATTAATAATGGTTAGTCGTGACATACCACCAAGCCTGTAATGTCGACTCCGTTAATCGTGACATTCTGCCGCCATTACAGCATTCGACCCTTTAGCGGACCCTTTAGCCGCAGCTTGCGGTCAGCCCTTGGATACTCCCGCACTTTCAAAGGTCGCCATCTCATTGATGATTTTCATTGCGGCCTCTACCAGGTGGAAACAGAGCACCGCGCCTGTCCCTTCCCCGAGCCTCATATCCATATGAATCATCGGCGCGAGGCCGATCGCTTCCAGCAGCTTGCCGTGCCCCTGCTCCCGCGACAGATGAGACGCGAGCATATACCCGACGGATAATGGAGCTATCCGCGCAGCGACCAGGGCGGCGGCGGAAGAGATGAAGCCGTCGATCACGATCGGGCAGCGGCGCGCGGCGGCCCCCAGGATGACGCCGACCAGGCCGGCAATCTCGAAGCCGCCCAGCTTGGCCAGCACATCCAGCGGATCGTGCGGATCGGGCCGATTCGCTTCGATCACCCGGCGGATGACATCCTGCTTGTGCTGCCAAGTGGCGTCATCGATGCCGGTGCCGCGGCCGGCCGCCTGATCGGGGCCGATTCCGGCGAGCACCGACAGCAGCGCCGAGCTGGCCGTCGTATTGCCGATCCCCATCTCCCCCGTTGCGAACAAACGGAAGCCTTGATCGGCCAGCCCGCCTACCAGCTCGAAGCCTGCCTGCACCGCCTGCGCCGCCTCCTGCTTCGACATGGCCGGCCCTTTCGCCATATTGCTCGTTCCCTTGCGAATCTTGCGGTTGACCAGGCCCGGATGGTCCATATCGGCGCAGACGCCCATATCGACGCAGATCACTTCCGCCCCGGCATGTCTCGCCAGCACATTGACAGCTGCACCGCCGTTCAGGAAGTTCTGCACCATCTGGGGCGTCACTTCCTGCGGGAACGCGCTGATCCCTTCTTCACATACTCCGTGATCCCCGGCCATGACGATCACCGCCTTCTTGCCGAGAATTCCTTCGCCAGCCTTGCCGGTCTCGTAGCTGCCCGTCATTCCAGCTACCTGCCTGGCAACGGCTTCCAGCTTGCCGAGGCTCCCCGGCGGCTTGGTCAGCGAATCCAATCTTCGCTGTGCAGCCTCCATCGCCTGCTCGTCCAACGGCCGGATTTGTTCTATGTATTGTCGGATGATGTCCATGCTTTTCCTCCCCTATCCATGCGGTGATTGAATGAACCCTTCGTGTCCAATCGCCAAGTTTGACATCGGACAACCGAAACGCTATTCTCCCGGAGGTCCGGGATTTCTATAAAGCTCGGCTCGTTGCCTGGCTTCCTTATATCCCATCCATACTTTTGCATTATGGTTTGTATTATACAGGGTGCACCAGGTTTGCTCCACCTTGGAATACGCTCCCTGTTCCATTTGAATTAATAATCAATACTCCTCCGCGGGATTGTGCGGGTTGAGCAAAATTTGCGGGATGCCGCTCCGGGGATGACTTATGACCGTAGGCATCGTTCCATAAACTTCATGGATGAGCTCGCCCGTCATCATTTCATGAGGGGCCCCGATGCGGACCATTCGGCCTTCATGCAGAACCAGCATCCGGTCGCAATATTGGGCGGCGAGGTTCAAATCATGAAGAACAGCGACCACCGTCAGTCGTTCCTCGGTCTGCCATCTTTTCACATAATCCATCATCTGCACCTGATAGCCGATATCAAGGAAGGTGGTGGGCTCGTCCAGCAGCAGCAGCCGTGGCTGCTGCGCCATCGTTTTGCCCAAGGCAACCCGCTGCCGTTCTCCTCCGCTTAACAGCTCCAGCGACCTCTCGGCAAGAGCATTCAAGTTCAGCCGTTCCATAATTTTAGCAATGACCGCCCCGCTGTCGTCTTTCTCATCGCCGAGCCAGTTTTGAAAAGGATACCGCCCCATTTCGATCACTTCTCGCACCTTAAAGCCGATGGGTGGTAGAGCGTCCTGCTGCAGTACGGCCATCCAGCGGGCCAGCTCCTTGCGTGAGTAGCTACGCGCATCGCGGCCGTCCAGCTTGATGGCTCCCGTATCCGCCGGTTCCAGAGCGGAAATCAGCTTAAGCAGAGTGGATTTGCCGCTGCCGTTCGGCCCGATGATGCCGAAGAACTCCCCCTGGGCAACGTGAAATCCGATATCCTGCAGCACCTGTTTTTTCCCATATGCTTTATTCACACCGTTCACTTCAATCATCGGATTCACCCCCGGCTCTTATGTTTATGCTTGTTCAGCAGATAAGCAAAGAATGGCGCCCCGATAATGGCGGTTACTACACCGAGCGGGATCTCCCTCGGACTCAGGGCGATTCTAGCTATCGTATCGGCCCACAGCACATAAATACCGCCGACAATGGTCGAGATGGGAATGATGATCCGGTAATCGGGCCCTACGATCAAACGGACCAGATGAGGCACGACCAGTCCGACGAAGCCGATGACTCCCGATACGGATACCGCCGCTGCCGTTACCAAGGTGGAGACTACCAGCACGATCAGCTTGGTCCTTTCCACGTGCACTCCCAGGTGTGCTGCCTGACGTTCGCCCAGGGCCAGCAGATTCAGCGACCGGCTGAAGCCGATCAGAATGACCACAACGACTCCCAAATAAGGCAGCAGCAGCAGGGAATAATCCCAGTTCCGCATCGAGAGGCTGCCCATTAACCAGTATAGGATTTCGTTCACGACCTCTCCGGACAGCGAAACCATGAAGGATACGAATGCCCCGAGAAAAGCCTGCACGACCACCCCGGATAAAATAAGGGTTTCCAGCTGGGATTTCCCCTGGGTGCTGGCCAGCTTGTAAACGATGAACAGGGTCGTCATCCCGGTAGTAAAGGCAACGACCGGAATGGACCATTGGCCGATAAAGGTCTGCAGCCCGAACAGAATGATGAAAGCCGCCCCCACCGAGGCGCCTGAAGCGACTCCAAGCGTATAGGGATCAGCCAACGGATTCCGCAGTACGGCTTGAAAGCCCGCCCCCGCTATGGCAAGCGATGCTCCTACCAGGATGGCAAGCACAACTCTCGATAATCGGACCTTCAGAATGATCGATTCATCGGACGGTGACCAGTCGGGCTGGATCGAATCTCCTATGCCCGGGATGGCATGGAACAGAATCCTCCACACATCGCCTATCGGCACTTGGGCCGAGCCGAAGGATAAGCTCAGTGTAACGGAAAGCAGGAGGAGCATAAGGGCTCCTCCTCCATAAGCAAACAGCTTCGCTTTCATCTTATTTCACCAGATCCGGATGAATCGCCTTGGCCGCTTCAAGCAGCGCTTCCGTCAAACGCGGACCTACCCGGCTGATAATATCTTTATCAATCGGATATAGAGCTCCGTTCTTGACCGCATCGATCTGATCCCAGCCCGGACGCTTCTTGATTTCTTCGAGAATCGATTCCATTCCTCCGCCTTCGGCATACAGAATGACTTCCGGATTAGCCTGAATGATCTTCTCCGGATCGATCGGGAACCAGCCTTTCTCCCCTGCGGCTATATTCGTTCCGCCGGCAAGCTTGACCAGCTCATCCATAAACTCCCCTTCCCCCACGGTCCAGCCCGGGGAGAACTCCATGTAGACCTTCTTGGCCGGTGCATCCTTGACGGCGTCTACGACTTTCTGCCGGTCGGCCTTCATCTGCTCGGCCACCTTCTTGGCCTCTTCCTGCTTGTTCATGATGAGGCCCATCGTCTCGATTTTTTCGATCACTTCATCCAAAGTTTTAGGTGCGGAGAAATAGACCGGAACATTCATTTCGCGAATTTTATCAATGACCTTTTTGTTGCTGCTTGCAGCGACCACCAAGTCCGGTTCCGTGGCCAGAAGAGCCTCCAGATTAGTCTCCAAAGAACCGATCTTCGGCTTCGCCGCCGCTTCCTCAGGGTAGTTGCTCCATTGATCCACGCCGACAACCTGATCCCCCGCTCCTATCGCAAACAAGGTTTCCGTCTCGCTCGGGGCCAGAGAAGCAATCCGTTCAGGAGCTTTATCGAATGTCAGCTCCGTCCCCGAAGCATCCGTAACTTTCAGCGGATATTCGGTTTGTCCGGCCTTCGCTTTCCCATCGTCAGACTTATCCCCCGAATCGGGCTTCTTATCACCATCCGCCTGATTTTCCTTGCCCTTCTCGTCCTGCACTTTAGCCGGATCGCTTATGCCCTTCGGGTCCTGCTGCTTGTCTCCGCAGCCCAGCAGCCCGACAGCCAGCATGGCCATCAGAAGCAGAGCTGTCATTGTCCGCATCATCTGCTTTGCGGTCCGTCCTTGACTCATTATTCTTCCTCTCCTTTTGTCTACAGCGCCTATTCTTTTTTTTGAGAAAGAGCCTGAAACGATGAATGACTTCCCTGTGCCCCCGGGCCGTTCGCCCGGAACCTATGATGCAGCCCTAAGAAGAACATCGTGAAATGACTCACGAAATCTTCTATGACAATCCTTTTAAAGGTCTAACCGCTATATGCAGTAAAATTTGATGATCAGGGACTTGCTTTTTTCTGGCCGCGCTTTAAATGAAAAAAGCCCTCCATCCGTTCGATAGAGGGCATAATGGCGCAGCGATCCAAGGGGATAACAAATGAACCCCATCATCCTGATCAGCCGGTTTCCTTTTCCTCGAAGGATTTCTTCAGCTTCACCTTGCAGGCAGGTCTCCTGACTTATGGGGTTGGTAAATCTCGCCTTCCCGTTGGATTCAACAGTGGCCTAATGAGACTCTCCCATTTTACAGTGGCGGGACCGTGCCGGATTTGCACCGGCTTCCCTTTTAACCCGGACGCGGATGGCGTTCGCGGGACCTGCAGGCATTACATGTCCATTCAATTATTCAAGCTATATTCTCTTAGAAGATTATAGGGGAAGCGCCCCCAAGTTACAAGTCTATTATTATCTACCGTTAACGGATTACAACGATACATGCGATACTGCATGACTTCGCAGAATCTATCAGCTCAAAAACAATTGCGTACTATGCTAGGATTCCATTATTTTCTTCAACACTTCCGCCGCCTTGTCCTTATCCTTGGCCCGAGGGTGGATAAAGGCATACATTTCCGCCCCTTTGTAGCCGACGGATTGCAGCCATTCCGTTTTGCTCACCGGTACTCCGTACAGCTTTTTCTCAAGCTTGCCCTCGTCATTCGGCGCTTCAAGCACCCCTTCCGGATAATCCTCCGGACGGAACAGATCGTCCATACCCGGCAGGCCTCCCTGTTCGGCAAACACCTTGAATTGCTCTTCCGGAAGGACCATAATGTCGTTATCCCCGGCGGCGATTTCGACCATCAGCTTGTTAAGGTCGAAGATCGGACTGGAGAATAAATCCACGGACATGGTTTCCCCTACTTTGTCCTGAACGAAATTCTCCAATGTTTCCGCTACAGAAGAGTCCATTCCCCCCGGCGGCAGAATGAAGATGGTGACATCCGCTCTCTCTCTTCCACAGGCGCTCAGCACCACTACCAAAACTAGCACCGCGATTAGCTTCCATGCTATTCCCAGCTTCGCTTTCAACGTTTCTCCCCCCACTAAAGTCGCATCAAAACTATGATAGCACAGAGTCTGTTCCGAAGAAATCGTTTTAGCGAGATTATACTCTCTCTAGGGGGGCGCTTTCTGTCCTTTAAGCAGGAAAAAAAGAGCCGGGCTTATCAGCCCTCGGCTCTTATCATTTCCAGATATAAGTTTATTTTCTTATCCAGCAGTCTGCTAATCTCCAATATGGAGGAATTGTTGAAACAAGGTTCTTCCATGTACATCTGCTCCATCTGCATGCGCAAAACCCGAATCTCTTCTTCCAGAACAAGCAGAGCGTTAGATGGCTTGGCGGGTTCGGTCACCCATCTTAAATGCGAATCCTTCTCCCGAAGCAAAAGGTTGTGATACGGAGCCGAATTCAGGTAAGCAGCAGTCATAATCATTCCCCCTTTGGTAGCATGAAGAGAAAGAATAACGCTTTTCTTCTACTTTAAACAATACCATATTTAGGCGCAAAAAGAAATCTGGCCCATGGAAAATTATTACTTCTGCAGCTTCTCGTAAAACTTGCCTATCCGATCCAACGCTTCATTCAATTGGCTTACTGACGTGGCGTAAGAGCAGCGAATGAACCCTTCGCCTCCCAATCCGAAAACATTGCCCGGCACAGCAGCCACCCTTGCTTCCCGCAGGAGCCTCTCGGCAAATTCCTCCGAGCTCAGTCCTGTCGATTGGATCGAGGGGAAGGCGTAGAAGGCCCCTTGCGGCTCGTGACAATCCAGACCGATTTCCCGGAAGCCCCGTACTACCAGCCTGCGTCTCTGATTATAGGATTCGACCATCCGGTCCTTCTCTTCCAAACCGTATCTAAGCGCCTCTATTGCGGCCACTTGGCCCATGACGGGAGCACACATGACGGTATATTGATGAATTTTCAGCATCGCCTGAATCAGATCCCGATGACCGCAAGCGTATCCCATTCTCCAGCCGGTCATGGCGAACGCCTTGGAAAATCCGCTGACGAGGATGGTACGATCCTTCATGCCCGGCAGCGATGCGAAGCTGACATGCTTCTGACCATAGGTTAATTCCGCATAAATTTCGTCGGAAATTACGATCAGATCGTTCTCTTCTACCAGCTTGGCAATCGGCAGCCAATCTTCCCGGGTCATGATTCCTCCCGTCGGATTGCTCGGGTAACAGAGCACAAGCACCTTGGAACGGGGAGTGATCTTCGCCTTCAGCGATTCCGGCGTCAACTTGAATTGATCCTTGGCGAATGTCTCTATACCGACCGGAATTCCTCCCCCGATCGAAGCGATGGGCGAATAGGACACATAGCAGGGTTCGGGGATCAATATTTCGTCGCCCGGCGTAATAAGCGCCCGCAGAGCGAGATCGATCGCCTCACTGCCCCCGACCGTAACAATGATTTCGTCCTTCGGTTCATACGTCAGCTGAAATCCGGTATGCAAATAATTGGCTATCTCTTCGCGGAGCTCATATAGTCCGGCATTCGGAGTATACTGCGTCTTGCCCCTTTCCAGGGAATAAAAGCTTGCTTCGCGGACGTGCCAGGGAGTGATGAAATCGGGCTCCCCAACCCCAAGTGAAATTATGTCTTTGCTCGCGCTGACAAGGTCGAAAAATTTCCGGATGCCCGAAGGCGGGATATCCCGGACAAGCGGTGACAAGTATTGATGCATTTCCTTTTGCTTGGTCATAACGGATACTTCCTTTATGGCGAAATCAGGAGACGGTGATCTTCGTCATTGTCTTCGAAAATAATACCGTCCTGTTTATATTTTTTCAGAATAAAATGAGTTTTCGTCGATAAAATCCGGTCGATCGGCGAAAGCTTGTTGGAGACGAAAGAGGCGACCTCCTTAAGCGTTCTTCCCTCCACCTCAACCAGCAGGTCATAGGCTCCCGACATCAAGTATACGGACTTCACTTCGGGATACAAGTAAATTCTTTCGGCGATTGCGTCGAAGCCGTGCCCCCGTTCCGGAGTAATCTGCACTTCAATCAGGGCCGTCACTTTATCATCGTTGACCTTGCTCCAGTTCACCACTGTCGCGTATTTGACAATGACCTTCTCCTCTTCCAGCTCGGCGATGGCGGCTTCCACCTCCGCTTGCTTCGCCCCCAGCATGGTCGCAATCAAATCGGCGCCTATTCTGGAATCTTCCTTGAGCAATTCCAGAATTTGCAGTTTCAGTTTGTTCATTCGCGGGCCCCCTCCAGTAAAAAATGATAGTTCCACTATACAACGAACGAGCAGAACGTGCAAAGCAAAATAACACAAACCTGCATGTCCTGTCAGTCACCATCGGGGATGAAAATTTTGACCGCTGTACGACTTCGTTTACTGCGCCTTTCCGCCGGCAATCCTGACATACAGGGTCAGCGTCTAAAACCTTCCTCTTAGGCGGTCTCTCTCCCTGAATTTGTTTCGAAAAGGGATTATACATTACGCCCTGAGGGAAAGCCAGCATCGCATCCGGATCGGTAAAGATAACGCAAAGACGAGCAAAAATACATTAAAATCGTACCCTTTTCCGAAAAGAAGGCGAAAGACGCTCAAATGTGCAGGTCTTTTTCACAAAATGGGGCCATTTCGCAAAAATCGCTCCAAAGACGTGCATTATTGCTCTAGAATCAGGTATGTGACGACTTTTCTCTAAAAAGACCTGCATAATCGCTTTAGAATAGGCACGGTTTTTTCCAAGGATAAGCGGCTATCGCCGTTCTTAGGACGGGCGTGTTTACCGATGAAATATATGTTCTGCACCCTATTAACACTGTAAAGAATTTAAAGATTACTATGTGCCAAAAAACCCAGGATCAAATCCCGAGGCCATTTTAAAAGACATCCATGCTCAAGTAGCGTTCCCCGGTATCCGGAGCAATGCACAGCACCCTCTTGCCTTGGCCCATTCTTCTTGCCAACTGCAAGGCCGCCCATACGGAGGCTCCCGCTGACGGTCCGACCAGAATCCCTTCCCTGGAGGCCAGCAATCTGGCCGTGCCCAGTGCATTCTCATCCTCCACCTGCACGATCTCATCGTAAATTCCGGTGTTGAGAATCGGAGGGATGAAGCCTGGACTGGTTCCAACCAGCTTGTGAGGTCCGGGCTGGCCGCCTGACAGAACCGGGGAGCCTTTAGGCTCGACTACGACAATCCGTATACCCGGAATATGCTCCTTCAGCACTTCCCCTGTTCCGGTTATAGTCCCTCCGGTTCCGGCTGTGGCAACGAAGACATCCAGCCTGCCCTCCGTCTGCTCGATAATCTCGAGCGCCGTCGTTGTTCTATGAATATCCGGATTGGCCGGATTTTCAAATTGCTGGGGAATGAAGCTGCCGGGAATCTGCTCCTTCAGCTCCATGGCCTTGCGGATCGCACCGGGCATTCTTTCCGCAGCCGGGGTCAGGACAACCTCTGCTCCATAGGCTTTAAGCAAATTGATTCTTTCCTTCGTCATATTATCCGGCATCACCAGTATTGCCCGATAGCCCTTGGCTGCGGCATTCATAGCGAGTCCGATTCCCGTGTTGCCGCTCGTCGGCTCAATAATCGTGGCCCCCGGTGCAAGCTTTCCTTGCTTCTCCGCCTGAAGAATCAAATTATAAGCGGCCCGGTCCTTCACACTTCCGCTCGGGTTATAGGATTCCAGCTTCACATATACCTCGGCGTCCTGCTCCGAAGCCAGCCGATTTAATCGCACAGCCGGAGTATTTCCGATCAGCTCCGTAATCGATCCCGCCATTTTAACAGCCATAGTATCCGCTCCCTTTTGAAAATAAGGTCAAGAAATAGTCCCCGCAGGCTAAAACTTATTACCTCCAAATTCATTGTATGCCCATTAATTTTATCGGCTTTATTTTTAGGGGTCAAGCTAAAGGGAAGAGCCCCTAAAGCTTCAGTCTGCGAAAATGGCCAAAATCTTCGGCTAGGCATTATTTTCCTTAGGCTTGACGACCCCCAGCCAGCTGCGAAGCAGTATCCATACGATCAACGGAGAACTGCCGATTCCGAGCAGCAGCAGGTTCATCGCAAGCGGGGCCGTCGTTCTGGAGACAACCGCGATAAAAACCAGCGCCCCCAATATTCTGCCCAGACAGAGAGCCAGCTCACGCAGCACAATATACTCGACTCTGCGTTCTGCGCTTTCCTGATTTTGACCTATAATGTCAAAGACAACGGAGGTGGTCGGGATCGAGTACAGCGGAATGAACAAAGCCGTCCCTATTCCAAACAGAAGCAGAGTGAAGTAGCTGACCTGCCAGAAAAACGGCAAAATGACCGCAATCATCATAACAACTCCGGCAAACATCCCCCATCTGCGGTATTGAGGCTTTAGCAGCCTGCCTGCCGCCATAAAACCGAATAATCCGACGGCAGACGTAATTAATGAGAAATTGCCCAGCTTCATCTCATTCTTCGTGTAAATATAAACCAGCAAACCGATAATGAAGCTGAAGACCCCTTCCCTGACTCCTTGGGCCGTCATGGCCAAGCCTATTTTGCGCCAGGGGTGATTTTGTTTTCTAAGCTGATGCAGGCCGTAGAACCACAGATATTTCCCGAGAGGCTTCCGTTTCTTCAGGAAAAAACTGAAAATCGTCGCGACTACAAATATAATGAGCGAAATGGTGAAAATGACCCGATAACCTGCCGTGTCCTGCATTCTAGTAATCAGGAAACCCGATACCCAGGGGGCGATCATTCCGGCCGCCGATCCGAGCAGCCCGGCCCACCCGTTAAACCGGTCACGGTTGTCAGGGTCGGTCACTTCGAAATAAATAACGTTAAAGGCCGACCAGAATAATCCCGCGGAAATGCCTTGAATGGCCCCCAGCCAAATCACGTAATCCACCGCCTTGACACCGGCCCACAGCACCGCGGAATAAAAAATGGCGGATATGGCTACTCCCGCCCTGAGCGCGTTCATTTTGTTATATTCCTTGATCCACTTACCCGCCAGCCAGAATAACAGAGCCGTGGTTACCTGCTGAGCTATGGCAAATGTAGCAATCATTGTGTAATCGTTCTTCACTTTCCATAAGTAGACGTTAACGAATGTTCCGGATAATGCATTGGCTGTAGCAAACAATCCATTGACCAACAAAAGCAGCTTACACTGGGCCGATAGCCGGGGTCTTGTCTCCTGTTTATCCTGTTCAAAGCACTCTTCCTTGAACTCCATGCCATCGTGGCCGACAGCCCCTGGTTTTACTCGATTATGCATGAATTCACCTGTCCCTGGTAAAATGGCGTTGAATCGACTTTCCTTAACATTCCCAAATGGGACGGGAAAGATGAGTGTCTTTATACGGATTGGGGAAAAATGGCATACAGTCCCTTCGATCAGGCTCTAACAAACAAAAAAAACCACCTTTGCGCGTCAAGCAAAGGTGGGTACAACATCAAATATCCCATTCAAGCTTCCGGAGGTTGCTTTCAACGACGAATGAATAACGGGAACCAGGAATTTATGCTTGCAGCTTTTCTCGTGGCTTCCCAACTCAACTACCCATTCCTTTTCCACGTATGCAGCCAGGGTTCAAGCAGCGATATGCGAGAGTGTCAATCGCTTTCCTTCTCCCGGAAGGCCTTAATCACCGACAATCGGTCCGACTCCGACAGGAACATTTCCGTTTTGAAGCAGGAGGGACACAGATAGATATTCATCTGAAAGGGCGCGGACAGAAAGCCGCTAGTCCAGCCGGCCGGAAGGGCAGGGGTGAATTGCGGCCCGGTCACGGTATAGACTCCCGAATAAAGCATCAATTCCCGGCAATGGGAGCATTCCGGAGCCTCTTCCTGACGGTCAATGCAGCTTTCCACATTCTCGGCATAGAGATCCCTTGCCGTGTCTTCCTCCCAGTCTTCCCAAACCGGAGCTTCCTCGTCAGCGGGACCGGCGGCCTCCTCTTCCCCGGCTTCATCCTCATCGTCCCCCAGAGTTAAGGTTATGCTGCGGTAGTCCTTCAATTCATTAAAGCAATAGGGGCATTCGTCTTCCGGGCCGATTTCCGGATCCCATACAATTTCCGACTGGCACCATGGACAGATCGTAGGCTGATGGTTAGTATCCAAAGCAGCGAGTCCTCCGTTCTTTCCTATAGATTAGTTATGACTTCTCCTCGTAGATTAACCGTATTTAATAAAATAATAAATCCCCGCCGCCAAAAAAACCAATGCCAGAGCAAAAAGAGTGCCCCATAAATACTTCATATGCTGCTTCTCCTTTATCGATGTAATGTCAATGTCATATTGGTTGCCCACGCTTAAGTTATGCATCAATTAGGTTACACTGGCTCCGACCACGTAGGATATGGAAACCGAGATCACGAACGAAATAAAGCCGATCGCCCGGTTATCCTGCTTCACCTGTTCGTCGATTTTGAATCGGGGAGTCAGCAGTTCGAAGATAAAGTATGCCGCAAGCAGTAAGACAAAGCCATAGCACGACCAGACAATCGTCTCGAACAAAGTATCGTTATTCAGCATGGAGAACCGGAAAATATTACATATCCCGAAAATTTTGCCGCCCGTGGCCAGGGCAACTGCCAGATTTCCTTTCTTAACTTCTTCCCATACATTATATTTCGTCACCAGATTCCAGAGCGCCAGAAAGACAACAAGGGCCAGGACCGTAACGGAATAAAAAGCGAGCGTTTCCAAATAAGGGTTAGCCAACAGTCGATCCACCTCTTTGTTCATAATATCCTCCCTTACAGGCATCAAGTCTTCATGAATAACGGTAGAAAAGACTGGAGATCTTAAATCCCCAGTCCTTCCAACAATGATGTCCCTACCCTATCCCAAAGACGGTATTTGCAGCACTCTTACTGACCGGCTTGCTTACAGCCTGGTGGCTTAGCTCTATTTTACACCCTTTAGCCGGCTGCGGCCAGAATCTATGGCCAAGGTGCCGGAGTATTCCTCCCGAGCGTGCCCTGCATCACCAGATGGCATCAGCCGCCAGAATTTCAAGTCCATACCATTCGGGCGGCCGTTTCCGGGGGATGATCGTTTTATTCCGCTTTCTTGTCCTGTAATTTAGCCTTCAGAGCGGCAAGCTCATCCTCAATCTCGTTGCTGCCCAGCTTGGACAGTTCATCATCCAGAGAACGGCTGGAATCGCGCAGCGATTGGCTTGCTTGAGCTTCCGCTTCCATTTGCAGCACTTTTTCCGACATGCGGTCGAATCCTTTGGAAGCACTGTCGGAATTAAATCCGGACATGGCACGGTTGATCGATTTCTGTGCCTTCGCAGCTTCCGCGCGGGCGATCAACAGATCGCGCTTGTTTTTCATTTTGCCGTACTCGTTCTTCATTTCATTCAACTGAGCACGCAGACGGTCCGCATTTTCTTTAGCAATCGTATACTGCTTTTGCATTTCCTCGAAACGGGTTTGATGATCTTTCTTATCCTGCAATGCCCGGCGGGCCAGATCTTCATTTCCTTGCTCCAATGCCTTCAAGGCTTGGGCTTCCCGCTTGCTGACCAGTTCTTCGGCCTCTTCGTACTGCATCTTGAACTTCTTCTCTACGGCAATTTGCTTGGCGACGGCAGCTTCGGCTTCAATGATATCCTGTTCCATATCCCGCAAAAATTGGTTTAACATCTTGACAGGATCTTCCGCACGGTCAAGCAAATCATTAATAGATGCGACAGTCAGATCACGGAGACGCTTGAAAATTCCCATGTTTAGTTCCTCCCCTTATTATTAAAAAGTTTTTAGTTTATCGTTTCATTACTACTTCATACGTGTAAAGAAATCGATAGTTTCAAATTCGGCGAAAAATTTTTAGCTTATATTATTTCAATTCCACCACAGTTACCCCGCTTCCGCCTTCCCCGTAGTTTCCAAGGCGGTAGCTTTTGACCAGCCGGTGCTTTCGCAGAAATTCCTGAATTCCGGCTCGCAATGCACCGGTTCCTTTGCCATGGATAAGGTAAACTTGGGTGAAATTGGCGAGATAAGATTCATCCAGGAAGCGGTCCACTTCAATAATCGAATCCTCGATATTGTTACCGCGCAGATCCAGCTCGATCCGGGCATTATCATCACGGGTCCGTTTAACTCCCGTTACCACTGTCTGCTGAGGCTTTTTCGTTGCTGAAGAGGAAACCAGCTCGACGTCCGATCTGGCCACTTTCATTTTCATGATGCCCAACTGGACGGTCACTTCGCTGTCTCCGTTCAGCTCGACAACGTGCCCCTTCTGGCCGAAGCTGTGGACGAGAACCTCGTCCCCGGCCTCTATCGGCCTGGAGGATGTCCCCTTTGAAGCAACGATTCGATGCCCTTTCTCATTCAATCGGGGGGCGGCTTCCTCCAGCCGCTTCTTCGCTTCAATTAACTTATGTTCCTTGACCGCAGACCGTTCCTCCATAGCCATCCTGCGCAGGTCGGCTATAATTTCCTCGGCTTCCTTCCGGGCCTTGTGAACGGCCTCGGCCGCCTCCTGTTCCGCTCTGGCCAGCAGGCGGGCTCTCTGCTCCTCGAAGCGGCTGCGCTGCTCCTCAAGCTCCTTGCGGAGGGCAGACACTTCCTCGTGAAGCTGCTCTGCGCTTCTTCTTTCGGCTTCCGCCGTCAGCCGGTTCTCCTCCAGTGTCGCGATCATCGATTCGACCCGCTGATCCTCTTCGTTGACCTGAGCACGCGCGTGATCGATAATTGCCTTGCTCAAACCCAGCCTCGACGCAATGGCGAAGGCATTGCTTCGTCCCGGGACTCCAACGAGCAGCCGGTAAGTCGGACTAAGCGTCTGAATGTCGAATTCCATGCTGGCATTAATAATTCCTTTACGCTCGTAAGCATAAGCCTTCAGCTCGCTGTAGTGGGTCGTCGCCACCATCCGGCAGCCCATCGCATGAATGTGCTCCAGAATGGCTATGGCCAGTGCCGAACCTTCCGCAGGATCGGTTCCCGCCCCGACCTCATCGAGCAGCACCAGACTCTTGGGAGTCATATCCCGCAGTATGCTGATGATATTCGTCATATGGCTGGAGAACGTACTTAAGCTCTGCTCAATACTTTGCTCATCGCCAATATCCGCATAGATGGCATCGAAGACACATAGCTGGCTGCTGTCCTCCGCCGGAACGAACAATCCTGACATGGCCATAAGACTTAATAGGCCGATGGTTTTCAGCGTGACAGTCTTCCCTCCGGTGTTCGGACCCGTAATGATAACGGAAGTATAATGATTGCCGAGCTCCACATCGAGAGGCACAACCGCATCCCTGTCAATCAAGGGATGTCTTCCCTTCTTCAGCTTGAGGAAGCCCCTATCATTCATCAGAGGCAGCGAAGCCTTCATCTCCCTGGCAAGACCTGCCTTGGCAAAGATAAAGTCAAGCTCGGCCAGAGCCTCGAGATTGTCCAGCAGCTCATCCGCAAATTCGGCCACCTCGGCAGAAAGTCTGCGCAGAATGATTTCGATCTCGCGTTCTTCCTTCAGCTTCAGCTCGGTTAGCCGGTTGTTCATCTGGACAATCGATTCCGGTTCGATGAACAAGGTTGCTCCCGAGGCCGACTGATCATGAATCATCCCGCCAAAATGGTTGCGGTATTCCTGCTTGACCGGAATGACATAACGATCATTGCGAATGGTGATGATAGGGTCCTGCAGCATCTTCTGGGTGGATGGAGTGCGAATGATTTGCTCCAGCCGTTCCCTGACTCGCGCTTCCCCCGTTCGCAGCTCCTGCCGGATGCGGTACAGCTCCGGACTGGCGGAATCCATCACTTCGGAATGCTCGTTGATGCAGGACATTATGCTTTGCTCCAGCGCCCGATTCTCGATAAATCTATCTGCGGCGGCAGCAAGCAGCGGGACCGGCTCATCCTCATGAACCGCCAGAATGAAACGCTGAAGCCTTCGTCCTCCGCTTAATGTATTGGCGGTGTCCAGCAGCTCGGCCGGGTTCAGCACGCCTCCGATAACCGCCCGTTTCACCGCCTCTTTCACATCGCGGATCCCGCCGAATGGAGCGGGACCCTTCAACCTCTCCACCTTCACGGCTTCGTCGGTGGCCTGAAGCCTGGTTTTCACTTCGCCCAGAGTTCCGCTCGGCCGAAGCTCCTCGGCCCTTCTCTTACCCAGCGAGGTGGAAGCAAATCCGACCAGGCGGCCGATGATTTTATAATATTCAAGTGTTTGAAGAACTTTATCATTCAATCGTGAAACCCTCTTCCCCGATTATTATCCTTTATTATAGCGAATCCAAAAACGATTAGCCATTAAGCAAAACGTTTATACATAATCTTTCCGGTATTAGGGAGGCAATCCCTATGATAGTTTATCAAAAAAGCGGAACACTAATTAGTGAATTCGACATTTCCTGCCTACATCCCAGCTCTTGAGGAACCATATGTTGAATAAAGGAGGTTAAGCTTATGAGAAGCTTTTTTGCCCATTTGATCCGTTTTGTCGTCTCGGCACTCGTATTGATGGTTGTCGGATGGATCGTTCCCAATTTTGCGGTTGGCGGCTTTTGGAGCGCTTTTTTCCTGGCCTTGGTCATTGCACTTGCCGGCTGGATTATCGAAGGAATTTTCGGCAAACGAATTACCCCATTCGGGCGGGGAATTGTCGGATTTCTTGTCAGTGCATTGATTATTTGGCTGGCTCAATTTGTGGTCGGGGGCGTATCCGTAACTATTCTTGGCGCCATTCTTGCTGCTTTGGTTATCGGAATTATCGATCTGTTTATTCCGATTGCCACTCCATTCGACAGGGGAGGCCGGGCGCGCTCCTGACCTTATAGCAAGTACTTCACAAGTGGTCCGAGGGTTCTCTCCCGCGGATCACTTGGTGTTTGTGCCAGTTTTGTCACAAAGGCTTCACCGATTTGTCACTGAAAAATTTTCCTCCCGGAGGTATGATTAGTGTTGTAACAGAAACATTTATGGGAGGGAAACCCGATGAAAAAAATAATGGGGTTACTGATGGCCGCAGTCATGATTTCCGTTCTTGCCGCTTGCGGAGGAGGAGACGGGGGCGGAAGCAAAATTAGCGAAGAGGATAAAGCGAATGCTACCGAGCTTAAATTAGTCGCAACCAATTTCCAATTTGATCAATCCGAGTATAAAGTGAAAAAAGGCGATACCCTCAAAATTGTCCTCGATAATCAAGAAGGTATACACGGAATTGAAATCAAGGGTGCGAAAATCAAGCTGGACAACAGTAATACCACCGATTATTTCAAGGCAGACAAAGCCGGAACTTATGACATTATCTGTAACATTCCTTGCGGGCAAGGACACGCGACAATGAAGTCCAAGCTGATTGTTGAAGAGTAATCCATAGACAGAAAAAGCACATGTTGTTACATGTGCTTAAGTAAACCGGGGCTGTGTTCCCCGGTTTTTTATTTAGGCTTTAGCCAGTTGAGTGCGTGAAACGCGCGAAACAAAAAACCACCCGCTATGCGGGTG
>NZ_JBHTIU010000106.1:0-101126 GCF_042677205.1 Paenibacillus residui | reverse complement strand
GTACCAGAGGCGCTCCTTTTCATTCAAAGGCTATTTCTTAGCACCAACAGGAATTTTTAGTTTTCAAATTTCAGCCTTCGGGGTTATTTTCAGAATCGAAATTTTCTCATATTAAGTATAGCAAGAAATGGATCGATTACAATGTTTCCAGGAAACATTATTGACAAAGGTTGAAAGGATTGTTAATATTGTTTCCCGGAAACTATTTTGAAGGTGAGGGGAAGAGATGATGAAAATGAAGGCGATTCGTATACATTCCTACGGAGGCCCTGAAGTTATGCAATTGGAAGAGCTCCCCATGCCGGTGCCGGGTCCCGGCCGGGCGCTTGTGCGCGTCCAGGCGGCGAGCGTTAACTTCCTGGATGTTCAGCATCGACGTGGCGATCTTGTGAATCAGGCATTTTACAAAAAGGAAGGGGCCGTGGAATATAAGCTTCCGGCCACTATAGGGAGTCAATGCGTGGGGATTGTGGAGTCGCTGGGCCCTGGTGACAGTCCTGTTCAGGTTGGAGATAGGGTCATCTGCGGAGGAGGCAGCGGAACGTACGCCACCCATGTGATAGCCCCGGTTCAGCGGCTCATTCCCGTCCCGGACGAACTCCGCCTGGAACATGCCGCGGCAGGATTAACCCAGGGCTTTCTCGCTTATGCGCTAACCCATGCCGCGTATCCCGTCAAGCCGGGGGATTGGTGCCTGATCCATGCCGCAGCCGGGGGAATTGGACTGCTGCTGTGCCAAATGGCCAAGCTGCGCGGAGGGAAGGTTATTGGAGTCACCTCGAGCGAGGACAAAGCTCATTCGGTCAGAGAGGCGGGGGCGGGTGAAGTGATTATTTCCACCCAAGCCGATATCGCCAAGGAAGCCCGCCGAATAACGGGGGGCCGAGGGGTGAACGTCGTTTATGACGGGGTGGGCAGGGATACCTTCGAGGCCAGCCTCGACAGTCTTGCCCCCCGGGGATATCTGGAGATTTTCGGGCAGGCAAGCGGGTTCATTCCGCCGTTTGATCTCATGCTCCTTCAAGAGAAAGGTTCGCTTTATATCAACCGTTTTTCCGGGCTATATTTTATGAAGGAATGGCATTCGTATCTCCCGAAATTTTTAGATTGGATCCGGGAAGGCCGTCTTTCGGTCAAAGTAGGGCGCACATATTCGCTGGCCGATGCCGTCAAAGCTCATATTGCTTTTGAACAGAGGCAGGTTACAGGCCGGGTGCTGCTTATTCCGTAATCTTATCCACAGTCCAAAGCATAGAAGAAGATAATATTTTCATAGTGCTCCAGGATAAATCATTCGCAACCCTCGCGATGAGCGTCGAGGGTTCTTTGTCGTGTTTGCGAGTTAGGCTGCGGACTAGCGATATTGATCGAGCAGGCGGGAAGCCTGCTTTTTGATGAGCTCTACAATTTCCTGCGGTTCGATCACTTGGGCCTCCGTCCCTAGCTGGATGAAATAGGAGGACAGAAATTCGACCTCGCTGTAATCAATCATCGTATCGATATACCCGGAATCCTCATCCACAGATACGATATGCGGTTCGAACCAGGGCTTGCTTTGACACTGTCTCATCCCTTCTCTGGTCAGCTTAACATACAGACGGACCGGTGTATGGATCGTATACCCGTCTAACCAATCGGGCAAATTCATTTTCAGCTCGCAGGTTCTTTTGGAATTTTCCAAAGACAGGATTCTGTCCGCCCTGAACAGCCGCACCTTGTCTTTTTCCATGTCCCAGGCCGGCATATACCAGAATCCGTCATTAGCATATAAACCGATGGGTACGACTTCTCTCTTTTTACGGTTGGATTTGGAACGGTATTCGATAATGAGTACGTGATGGTCTAATGCCGCTTCTATAATCTCTTTCAGAAAGGGAGAGGAAACCCTTCTCTTCGGATTCCAAAAAGACAGGACGGATTCCAGGCGGTCTATTTTCTTCTTAATGTCATCGGGAAGGCTGAAATACAATTTTCTGGAGGCGGAGTCCATATCCGTATCAAAGGGCAGGGATGGATAGTATCTCAAGGACTGGAAAGCGAAGAAAATCGCCAGCGCCTCGTGCTCATCCAATAACACGGGCGGAAGAATCCGGTTGTGCAGGATACGGTATCCTCCGTTTCTCCCCTGCTCCGTATACAAAGGAACCCCCATTTCACTAATTTCCATCAGGTACCGATGGGCGGTCCGGACGGATACGTGAAATTCATCGGCAATCTCTTGGGCGGTAAAGCTTCTCTTCGAGTTGACATACATGATCAAGTCGAATAACAGCTTGGCTTTCGACATAAATTTCTCCTCACTTCCGAAGACAGTGATTAAACTGGACAACATTTGGCATGTTTAGAGTGTATCTTATGTAGGAAAGGTCGTCAAAGCCAAATCATTGGATAGACTGAAACTGAAATAGCAGGGGACTGCACGCGGAATTTATGCAGGTTATATGACTTGATTCCGCCTGCGAACTCCGTTAAGGAAGGAGAATGACAGCTATGAGAGAAGAATTTCGGGGAAATCCTATACAGGTTATTGGAGCCAGGGAAAAAAACTTGAAAGGGATAAGTGTGACGATCCCCAAGAAGCAGATCACAGTATTTGCAGGCGTATCCGGTTCCGGGAAATCGGCCCTTGTCTTTGATACCATTGCAGCGGAGTCGCAGCGCCAATTGAACGAAACGTATTCCAGCTTTATCCGCCATCGCCTCCCCCATTACGGACAGCCGGATGCGGACACGTTGAACAATCTTTCCGTGGCGGTGGTCATTAATCAGAAGAGGATAGGGGGAAACGCAAGATCGACCGTTGGAACGATTACGGATATCTACTCCTTGCTGCGCTTGTTATATTCCCGAAACGGTCGGCCCTTCGTCGGATCTATGGACATGTTTTCATTTAACAATCCTCAGGGCATGTGTCCCGAATGCAAGGGATTGGGAAGTGTACAGACGATAAATATAGACCGGCTGATCGACCGGCAGAAATCCCTCAATGAAGGGGCGATCCGCTTCCCTACCTTCCGGCCGGGAGAATATCGTTGGAAGCGGTATGTTTGCACAGGGCTGTTTGACAATGATAAAAAGCTGAAGGATTACACGGATGAGGAATGGGACACGCTCTTGTACAAATCGGGCTTCAAGCCTCCCCATCCGACGGAGGGCTGGCCTCCTACTTCCAAATACGAGGGAATCATTCCGAGGATGGAACGCTCCTTCCTGAGCAAGGAATCGAGGGATGTGAAGCTGTACAAAGAGGCGATTGATTACGTGGTGACCCAGGGGAAATGCCCATTGTGCCGGGGGGCTCGGCTGAATGCCAAAGTGCTGGAGTGCAAAATCAACGGTCAATCGATTGCAGACTGCACGCATATGCAGGTCAGTGATCTGATCGGCTTTGTCCGGACGATCCGGGAGCCTTCGGCCCGTACGGTAGTCGATGCCATCGTCCATCGCCTGGAGCATCTGATCTCCGTAGGATTAGGCTATTTAAGCTTGAATCGGGAGACATCGACCTTGTCCGGCGGCGAATCTCAACGAATTAAAATGGTCCGCCAATTGGGCAGCAGCTTGACGGAGCTGACTTATATTTTTGACGAGCCCAGTATAGGGCTCCATCCTCACGATGTCAGCAGGATCAACCGCCTGCTGCGGCAGTTGCGGGACAAGGGCAATACCGTGCTGATCGTGGAGCATGACCCGGATGTTATTCAAATCGCCGATCATATTATCGAAATGGGGCCTCGGGCCGGGACCGAAGGCGGCAAAGTCGTATATGAGGGGGATTTGCAGGGGCTGGTCCGGGCCGGGACGCTGACCGGACAATTTCTGAATCGCCGGCCGGCTTTGAAGAAAGAACCAAGACAGCCTACCGGCTGGCTCTCGATCAAACATGCGTCCCTTCACAATTTGAAGGACGTTAGCGCCGATATCCCGAAAGGGGTCATGACCGCAGTTACGGGCGTTGCCGGATCGGGGAAGAGCACTCTTATCCGCCAGGTGCTGCCGCAATATTATCCGGAAGCGATTTTCATCGATCAAGGAGCGATTCAGGCCTCCAACCGTTCGAATATGGCCACTTTTATCGGCATTTTCGATTTCATCCGAAGCTTGTTTGCGAGGGAGAACCGGGCCGACGCCTCTCTCTTCAGCTTTAATTCGAAAGGGGCCTGTCCGGAATGCAAAGGCTCCGGGATGATGAATATCGATCTCGCTTTTATGGATACGATTACCAGTATTTGCGATGCCTGCCAGGGGCGCCGATTTAAAGAGGAGGTTCTCGGGTTCACCCTGCGCGGGAGTACGATCAGCGAAGTGCTGGAGATGACGGTGGACGAGGCTGTGGAATTTTTCCGGGAACCGGAAATAAGGCCTGCTCTGCTGCGGTTACAGGACGTAGGAATCGGCGAATTGCATGCCTTCGCTGATGGCGTCATAGAGCTAAGAGCGGCGACATACTTTAAATAATGATTATTAATTGGACCCTATGTCAAGAGTTCCCGGAGAGGAGGAAGCTCCTTGAATCCTGTCGTTATTGTCGGAAATGGGAGGCTTGCAGATGCGGTATGCAAGCAATTATCCGGGCTCCCCATAGTGCACAGACCGGATTTTGGCGATAGCGTACCGGCTGCGGGGCTCGTATGGGTGGTGCAGGATCAGTCTGATTCCGCTCTGAATGTGGAAGCGGAGAAGCTTCTGCGGCCGCGCGGGCTTCCCTGGTCACGGGCCTGCTTATCCAGAGAAGAGGGGGAAGGGAGGATAGGGCCGTTGGTCCTTCCGGGAAAGCCCGGCTGCTTCCAATGTGCGGAGACCCGGCTATCCTTGGCGGGTGGCGGGCGCGAAGAACCGGACGATTCGCTTATGAAACTAATTTCTCCAGATGCGATCGCTCCTTCTCCCCTGGAAGTTCCGCCGGCAGCATTTCGTCATATGGCGCTTATCGTCTCATTGGAAACGGCAAGGCTGCTGCGGGGGGAAATAACGGATTCGGAAGGCCGCATCCATTTAATCAACTTAAGAAGCTTGACCAGCACCGTTCACTACATTCTGCCGGACGGGCTCTGTCCGGTCTGCGGCGAGCTGCCGGACGATTCCCCGGAGGCGGCGGCCATATCCCTGGAGCCGTGCAAGAAGCTCAACAACAGTTACCGCTGCCGTTCAATGGGCGACCTGCGGAAGGTTCTGGCCAAGGATTATCTGGATAACCGGACCGGGCTCATGAACGGCAAGCGGCCGGACCTCGCATCCGCCTTCGCCGGGGTAGCTATGAATCTACCTTTAGGACTGTATAATGAGGTGGTTGGGGGCCATTCGAATTCTTATGCAGATAGCGAAATGGCCGCAATACTGGAGGGGTTGGAACGATTTTGCGGGCTTGCTCCCCGGGGCAAACGAACGATCGTATCCGACAGCTATTCCCGCCTTAAGGAGGTGGCGCTGGACCCTGCTAAGGTAGGCTTTCATGCTAAAGAACTGTTGGAACAACCGGATTTTCCTTTCCAGTCATTCGATCCCGATACTCCGATGGATTGGGTGTGGGGATATTCGTTCCTGCAGGAGCGGCCCATTCTCGTTCCCGAACGATTGGCCTATTACAGCTTGGGCTATGGCGGGGGATTTGTCTATGAAACCTCCAATGGGTGCGCCATAGGGGGCAGCCTTGAGGAGGCGATCCTGCATGGAATTTTCGAGGTTGTCGAGAGGGATTCTTTCCTGATGACCTGGTACACCAGGCTGCCGGTTCCGCAGCTCGATCCCGGCTCAGCGGAGGATCAGGAGCTCTTGTTAATGATTCATCGCTTAAGGGCGGTTACAGGATACGAGGTATGCTTGTACAATACAACGATGGAGAACGGGATTCCGAGCATCTGGGCATTGGCGAAGGGAGGGAAAAAGCCTGGAGTAAATCTGCTCTGTGCCGCCGGAGCTCATCTCGACCCCGTCCGTACGGCCAAGAGCGCCATACACGAGCTGGCGAACATGATCCCGATGGCCGAAGCCCGCTATAAGGAACGCAGGCCGGAGGCCGAGTCGATGTTCAAGGATTCGTTCCTGGTGGAGAGCATGGAGGATCACGCCTTGCTGTACAGCTTGCCGCAGGCGGAGGAAAGACTCCGGTTTTTGCTCGACGAACGGCGTCCCCTGCGTACATTCGCCGAAGAGTTTCAGGCTGCATCGATGAATGATGATCTAACGGAAGATTTGAAACAGGTCCTTCGAACGTTTCGCAGTCTTCGGTTGGATGTTATTGTTATCGATCAATCGTCCGGCGAGACGCTCCGCAACGGCCTGCGCTGTGTGAAAGTGCTGATTCCGGGAATGCTGCCTATGACGTTCGGACACCGGTTTGCCCGGTTGACGGGCCTTGACAGGGTCTTCGAGGTCCCGATGAAGCTGGGTTATGCAGAGCACAAGCTGACACCGGAGGAGCTTAATCCATACCCGCATCCCTTTCCGTAGCCGGGATAGAATGTCAAAAAAAAGAGCGAGGTTAACGGTGCTGGTTCCACCGACACACTCGCTCTTTCTCTTTCGTTGCAGGGACGGCCAGAATCCCTATAGCTTGCTAATCATGCGATAACGTAAAGTATCCCTAGAAATTAGACAAGCCAAGCACGGGAAACAATTACAAGCAGAATGAAAAGAACAAGAATAACCCCTGTAGATGTAAACAATCCGCCACAGCTACCTGCTCCACCAAATCCCATAACGACATCCTCCCTTCTATTTTTTCTGTATTATATGTGTCTGAACGGCCGGAAGATTGGACGCCATGGAAAATGTGCCGTTATAAAGGAAACAAGCGCCTATTTCCTTGAATGGGGAAGGAGGATGGGTTTTCGGACTCCCGTTAAGGAATGACATTCGAAGATCCCGGACTATACTGGAATGAGAGAGTATTCTTTTATTCTTTTTTTACTGCCTATTATGGGTAGAGTTTTAATATACTTATTGTATTAGTAATGTAAGCCGCTTTCCCAAAACGGTCAGGAGGATGTAATGAACAAGCTGAAAACCATTTTGAAGGAGCATTATAGCTTAGAGATCAAGGGAATTTTACCGCAGCAGGGAGGCTGGGCGGCACTCGCTTATAAAGTGTCCGGTGACAGTGGCACCTACTTTTTGAAGGCGTATGAAAAAAGCAGAGCGTCCACCCCCAAGTGGACAGCTCTTATTGACAAGTATGTGCCTATCACCATTTGGCTTCTGCAAAATAGCTACTTGAAAGGCAAACTTCCCGTGCCGCTCGTAACAAAGCAAGGGGAATATAAATGTGAGGACGAGGAAGGAATCTATCTGCTCTATGAGTATATCGATGGCGAAACGATAGGAGACCGAGATTTATCCGGGGAGCAGGTTCGCCAGCTTTCGGAAATGATAGCGGAGCTTCATTCATATGGGGAAGAAATACCGCCGGACACCGATGCCATTAAGGAAGATTTCTGCATCCCGTTTATGCAGCGGCTGAGGAGTACGTTGGGCGGGGAGTATTCCCGTGTTCCTGCCGAAATCAGAGAAGTGACGGACCCTTATCTTGAGCAGGTTAAAGGGTTGATGGACACTGTGGACAAGCTGTCCGCCGGTTTGAAATGCCGTTCGTTAAGGATGGCCCTGTGCCACACAGATATTCATCATTGGAATCTGATGCAAGCCGGACAACAACTGATGTTGCTGGATTGGGAAGGATTGAAATTGGCCCCCGTTGAAGCGGATATCATGTTTATGACAGACAAGCCCTACTATGAAGACTTTGTAAGCATCTACAAGCAGGTTCACAGCGATTATACCGTTGATCCCGATGTTCTGCTCTTTTATCAGGGAAGGCGTAAATTGGAAGATATTTGGGAATGGATGGAACAGCTTCTATTCGATCGGCAAAATGCAAAAGAAAGGGCCGCCTCCATCCAATATTTGGCGAACGAACTGAAAACGATAGGCGGATAATTGTTTGACACAGGTACCGGATGGTTCGGCCCGAAGGAATAATTGTGTTTTCCCTTACGGTTATGTTACTGTAATAACAAATTGTTTTGCATAAAATGGAAATTCCCCTGTTTCCTATTAGAATGTGATCCATTTTTTTGAAAGGAGTACCGTTCATGGGAAAGCTGGATAAGTGGTAACCCCTTCATCTTGTTATTGGCCGGGAAAATCGAATTCGCGGACCGCCTGCCTTTATAGTAAGCAGGAAATCCAATCAAAAATAGGGAGGCCGTGAAACGATGATGAGAAGTGAGAGAGAAATGCTGGATGACATCCTCGCATTCGCCGAGAAGGATGAGCGGATTCGAGCGGTGACCCTGGAAGGATCAAGAACCAATTCGAATGTGCCCAAGGATATGTTTCAAGATTATGACATCAGTTTTCTTGTGACCGAAATGGACTCTTTCGTGCAAGACCCCAATTGGGTCGACCGGTTCGGAGAACGAATCATTATGCAGACTCCTGAGGCGATGGCCATGTTTCCTCCGGACCTGGGCAGGCGTTTCTCTTACTTGATGCTGTTTACGGATGGCAACCGGATCGACCTGACCTTGATTCCGTTGGATGAGAAGGACGAATACTGTAAGGAAGATAAGCTGCTGCTCGTGTTATTGGATAAGGATAACTGCTTGCCGGATATTCCCGCTCCGACGGATGAAGATTACTGGGTGAAAAGGCCATCGGCGGAATTTTTCGCGGATTGCTGCAATGAGTTTTGGTGGGTGTCCACCTATGTAGCTAAAGGTCTATGGAGACAAGAGATTCTATTTGCCCTGGACCATCTTAATCTATATGTCCGGCCGATGCTTCTCAAGATGCTGGAGTGGCAGGTCGGCATTCAAACCGATTTTTCGCTCAGTGTCGGCAAGAACGGCAAATATTTGGAGAACTATCTCCCGGAGAACCGCTGGCAGCAGCTATTGCGCACCTATCCGAGTGGAGATTATGAAGAAGTTTGGAATGCGCTGTTCACAGCGGGCGATCTGTTCCGCAGAACAGCCCGGGAGGTAGCCGAACATCTGAAGTATGAATATCCTGCCGAGGACGACCGGCGTGTCACGGATTATTTGCAGCATGTCCGGGTCTTGCCGCGAGATGCCACTGAAATTTTTCCGAATATGATTAAGGAAAAGCTTTGGGATTAATCACAGTATTCTGCTTGATAGCGATTAACACAACTTTGAGGGGCGGTCCACCAGGCTGAAGCCTGGATGGGGACGCCCCCCTTTTTGTTTATGGTGTTGTTACACGCCAGAGTCGTAACTTTTCGAATTTACGTTCGGATATTCACTCTCTCGCTTGCTCTTGATCTCCATTCCACCGTCCCTTGGACTGTTATCCCCATTGCTCAGAAAGCACGTAATCCGGAAGCCGACAGACTTACTCCGGTTCAGGACGTATAACTAACGGCCAAAGCGGTAAAAGAAATAATTTTTTAAACCGTATGCGGCTGGTTCCCAGGGTTAGTTGGTTTGAAAATCTATATGAGGAGGAAGGAAATTACTTTCGGCTTCGAACTGCATAGGTTCGATTTAACGGGACAGTTTCGGCTGGCCCTAAGCAGTTTTCTGATTAAATGGGATAACAGTCAAAAAGGGGGGAGGAGATAAGGAAGAAGATTATTCTGAAGACGGTTGCAAAAAAACGTTGACATTTGATAGCCGGGAAATTAAGATATCACTATAGTTTATTCTTTGCATAAACTAACTGGCTACATACTTAAATTTTAGTCTTGAGGAGATTGATGGATGGCGTTGATTATGGGAGTGGACGGCGGTGGGAGTAAGACCTATGCGGTAATAACCGACGCCGAGGGGAATTTGCTTGGAGAAGGTCTGGCCGGTGGAGCCAATTACCAGAAGATAGGTCTCGATAGAGCGATGGACCATATTTCAACTGCAATGAAGCATGCACTGGAACAGGCCGGCTTGCAGTATGCGGATCTGGATTTTGTCCAATATACGCTCGCAGGGGCCGACCGCGAAGCAGATATGATCCGGCTGGAATCCGGACTTAAGAAAATACCGGTAACCAGCTGGAACCTGGCTTGTGATACAATGGCCGGGCTGCGCGCGGGTAGTCCGGACAATGTGGGCATTGTGCTTGTCTGCGGAAGCGGAACGAACGCATTCGGCAGAAACAGGGACGGGCAGGTCGTGCAAACAGGGGGATTCGGTTATCTGTACGGCGATTATGCCGGGGGCAATCATATGGCAATCGAAACCTTCAGAGCGGCAGTCCGGTCGTGGGAGCAGCGGGATATCCCTTCTATTCTTACGGAAAGGGTTCCTTCCTACCTCGGCTATTCTTCCATGGAAGCGCTGCTCAACGATTATTTGGACCGGCAGGTAAGGACGGTTCCATCCGAATTGACCATTGTTCTTCATGAAGCGGTCCAGGACGGGGATGCTCTCTCGATCCGTCTGTTGTCCGAGGTCGGGCACGAATTGGGCAATGCGGCACGCTCCGTCATGAGAAGAATAGGAAGCTTCGGTGTGGACAACATTCCGATAGTGTTGATCGGAAGCATTTTCCAGAGGGGCAAGAGCTCCTGCCTGCTGCAAAGTCTCGAAGAGACCCTGCGTGAGGAGCATACTGATTTTACGATTGAAATCCCGGAAATGGAGCCGGTCTTCGGAGCGGTATTGATGGGGATGGATCAGCTTCAGCTTCCTGCGGGGCCGCAAATTACCGAACGATTAAATTCGTACAGGAGGGAGATTATCGTTGAATCCTAAACCGCTTAAAGTGGCCGTTATCGGCGGGGGCTCCTCTTATACCCCCGAGTTGATTGAAGGGTTTATCAAAAATTATGAGCAATTTCCGCTGCAAGAGCTGTACCTCGTGGATATTGAAGCCGGCCGCGAGAAGCTGCAGATCGTCGGTGAACTTGCCCGGAGAATGATTGAGAACGCGGGGGTTCCCATCCGGCTGCATCTGACGTTGGATCGTCGGGAAGCGATTTCCGGGGCCAGCTTTGTACTGACGCAAATTCGCGTTGGCGGCCTGGATGCCCGGGCGGTGGACGAACGGATTCCGCTCCAGTACGGCTGCATCGGCCAGGAAACAACCGGGGCCGGAGGGTTCGCGAAAGCGATCCGAACGATTCCCGTCATCCTGGACATATGCAAAGAGATGGAAGAGCTTGCACCCGAAGCTTTCCTGATTAACTTCACTAACCCGGCAGGCATTATTACGGAAGCGGTATTGAAGCATTCCTCCATTCGTACCATCGGCTTATGCAATTTGCCCATCCATACCAAGATGCAAATTGCCCAGCTGGCGGAGACCGATCCGGCGAATGTCGATATGGAAATGGTCGGCATCAATCATTTGAACTGGACGCGAAATATCAGGATCAACGGCGTCGACCGGACGGAGGACATCGTGCGGATGTTTGACAACGCCAGCGGCCTGTCCGTGAAGAATATCCCCGATTATAAATGGGGGGACGGGTTTCTTGCTTCTCTCGGAATGATCCCCTGCTCTTATCTTCGCTACTATTATTTGAAGGATAAGATGCTCAAGGAGCAGCAGGAAGCGCTGAAGGTCAAAGGAACCAGGGCCGATGCGGTCAAGAAGGTGGAGGCGGAGCTGTTCGAGCTGTATAAGGATCCGGAATTAAAGGTGAAGCCGGCTCAGCTGGAACAACGGGGAGGAGCGTACTACTCGGAAGCGGCGGTTGACCTTATTACATCGATATACAACAATGCCCGCAATATCCAGGTAGTCAACGTTCGCAATAATGGGGTTATTCCGTGTCTGGGAGAGGATGTTTCGGTGGAGGTCAGATGCATCATTTCTTCGGAGGGGGCTACTCCGATGATGCTGAGCGGCGGGCCGCTGCCGGCTGAAATCCGGGGCTTGATCCAGGTCGTTAAAGCCTACGAAGAGCTTACGGTAGAAGCCGGTGTGAACGGGGACTACGGCAGTGCTCTACAAGCGCTTGCCATCCATCCGCTGGTAGGAGGCTCTTCATTGGCCAAAGCTGTACTCGATCAGATTTTGGCGGAGAACAAGCCGTATTTGCCTCAGTTTTTCAAGTAACAAGGCACAGGTATTCCAGACAGATGCAGACAGGACTTCCGCCGGTATAGCGCAGGAACGGGGAAGAATGGAATCTTCGGCAAGGGGATTGCAAGCCGGCCTATGCATTAAGCGGAATTTCCTGAACCGCATTTGGCTGTATTACTATATTTTGTTAGATTATTCGACAAATAAACTAACTAATTATGCAAAAGGGAGGACTTATTCATGAGTTTGGCAGATGAAAGAATTAAAGAGCTAGGTTTGATACTTCCAAAGATCGATTTGCAGGGAAAAGCCATCGTGCCGATCCGTCAGCACGGCAACCTGCTGTACACTTCCGGCCACGGACCGGAACGGGAGGATGACGGCAGTCCGATCTGGACAGGCAAACTCGGCAAAGATCTGACGGTGGAGGAAGGCTATCAGGCAGCCCGGGAATGCGGGATTATCCTGCTGGCCCAGCTCAAGAACTACTTGGGAAGTCTGGATCGTGTCGATGCTTTGGTCAAGGTGCTCGGTCTGGTCGCCAGCAGCGAGGATTTCTATCAGCAGCCTCAAGTAATGAACGGCTTCTCGGACTTGATGGTGGATGTTTTCGGGGAAAGAGGCAAGCATGCCCGTTCCGCAATGGGTACCTATGTGCTGCCTAAAAATATCCCTGTCGAAATCGAAATGATTGTAAGGATCAGAGATTAGTAGAGCATTTAAGCTGAGAGATGAAGGGGAGAGCGTATTAATGAAAAGTCCTTTTCGAGTAATGAAAATGTCGATGGCCGCCGTTATGTCCGTATCCTTGCTGGGTGCCTGCTCCCAGAGCGGCGGCAGTGAAGGATCGTCCTCGGAAGAGAAGGTAGAGCTTGTATTTCAGCATATCGGCGGAACGGTCCCCGCGCAGGTGACCCTGTTGGATGAAATGGCCAAGGAATTCAGCAGCCAAAATCCCGGAGTCACTGTGAAAATCGTCAATGTCGGCTGGGGGGAAGCTTACTCCATGTTCCAGCGCCAGCTAACGGTCGGACAAGCTCCGGACCTGGTCATGCTTAACGGGCAATGGGCCAGCGAGTACCAGCGTTTGGGAGCGTTCGCTCCCGTCAATGATTATGTCTCTCAAGAAATGCTCAATCAGTTCCTGGAATCCGGATTCGATTCGGTGAAGGGGGAAGACGGCAAGTATTACGGCGTCCCTTGGGATGGAAGCGTATGGGGCTTCTTCTACCGCACCGACCTGTTTGAAGAGGCGGGGTTGGATCCCAATAACCCGCCTGAAACCTGGGAAGAACTGCTGGAGTATGCACAGAAGCTCACCAAGGGCGATCAATACGGACTGGCTTTCCCGGCTGCCGGCTGGGAGCCCGATGATTATGTGCTTCCTTTCTTCTGGCAGGCCGGTAATGACGTTATCGTTCGCGAGGGGAACTTCTGGAGACCGACGATTAACAACGAATCCGGACTTGCTGTTGCGAAGTATATCTACGATTTGTCCAATACTTACAACGTGATGCCGAAAACGGTTACAGGTATGGATTGGGAAGCGACCATGAACAGCTTTATTTCCGGAAATACGGCGATGATGTTCAACGGAATGTGGGCGTCGGGCAGCCTGAAGGCCAATCCTAATCTGGATGGGAAATGGGCGACCGCCCCAAGCCCTGCGGGACCGGCCGGGAAAGCCGTGCTTGGTTATCCGAACACGTTAAGCATCACGGAGCAAAGCAAGCATAAGGAAATTGCAGGAAAGTTTCTGGAATTTATCTTTACCGGAGAGAAGCCGACTTACTACGATAAATTTGCCGAAGTGACCAGCGTAGTCGGCTGGACGAAGGATTTTGCGACGACGGAATTTGCCCAGGATCCGATTATGAAACCGTTTGTCGATCAGGTGTCCATTAGCCGCAACCGCCCGTTAGCGCCCAAGTATGAGGAATTTAGGCAGCTGCATTTCAACGCGGCCATCCAAAAGCTTATTCAGGGGCAGCTGACGCCGGAGCAGTTTGTAAGTGATATGCACACGAGACTGGAAGAGCTAATGGGTAAATGATCATTCTTTAGGAGACATTCCGATAGCCCGGCGGCACAAGCATGCTGTAAATGCTGCCGGGCTTAATCTTTAAGGAAGCCTGGAGGTTAACTTAGTTATGAAACTCACTGCGAGTTTGTTTTGGAAGAGGGCGCTACCGTATTTTCTCATAGCACCGGGCGTTATATTTGTCGGACTCATCTTGATATATCCCATGATCTCGGGGATTATCTCCAGCTTTTTCACCCAGCATTCCCTGACCGCTTCCGACCGGACCTTTGCAGGGCTCGATCATTACAGAGCGCTGTTCTCGGACAGTATTTTTACGGGAGCCTTCTGGAATACGGTCATTTGGACGGTAGGAGTAGTTGTCGGCCAGTATTTGATCGGCCTTGCCGTTGCTCTGTTGTTAAATGAAGAAATTCCCGGGAGGGGTATCTTCCGGAGCTTGATCCTTATTCCCTGGATCGTGCCCATGATCGCCGCCGGTCTCACCTGGAAATGGATCTATTCCAGCCAATTCGGGATTTTGAACTATGTGTTAATGAAATTGGGAATTATCTCGGGGCCCATCGACTGGCTCGGAGATTCCGCATATGCCCTTTATTCGGTACTGGCTGTAAGCGTTTGGAAAGGAATCCCTTTCGTCGCTGTTGTTCTGCTTGCCGGACTGCAAGCGATCGACCGTGAAATGTATGAGGCGGCTAACATTAGCGGAGCTAATTTGTGGCAGCGTTTCTGGTATATCACGCTCCCCAGTCTCAAGGGGGTTTCTCTTGTAATTGTAACTTTGACAATCATCTGGTCCTTTAACCAGTTTGACTTGGTCTACCTGATGACTAAAGGCGGACCTTCCAATTCGACGCAGCTCATTCCGGTATACTCGTACCTTAATGCCTTCAATTTCTTTAAAATGAATTACGCTGCGGCCATTTCTACTATTGGCGTACTCATGCTGAGTGTATTCGCCATTTTCTATCTGAAGAAAAACAAGGAGGACTAAAACATGGGGGGGAATGCGAGAAAAAAGTTGCTCGTCAAACGGAGCATCACTTACGTTTTATTGACATTGGCTACGGTGCTGCTCGTGTTTCCGTTTGTATGGATGATTTCCACTTCGTTTAAATCGTCCGCAGAAATTTTTGCCGAAGTGCCCAAGTGGTTTCCGAACGAGCCCACTCTGGAGAACTACCGGACGCTGTTTCAAGAGACCGGATTTCTGCAGTATTTCAAAAACAGTGTCATCGTCGCCATTTCGACAACGATTGTCACTTTATTTATAGCCATCTTCTTTTCTTATGGCCTCTCCCGTTTTAAATTCAGGGGCAGAATGCTGTTTTTGAATTCCTTGCTGGTTTCCCAAATGTTTCCCTTGGTGCTGCTTATTATTCCGATCTTCGCCATCTTTATCAAGCTGGATCTGATCGACAGCTACCTGTCCCTTATTATCGCTTACTGTACGTTTGCGATACCGTTCGCCACATTGATGATGAAAAGCTACTTCGACGGAATCCCGAAGGATATGGAGGAAGCCGCCTTTATCGACGGCTGTACACCGGTAAGCGCGATCTTCCGCGTCGTGATTCCGCTGGCGGCTCCGGGAATCGCCGCCGTAGGCCTGTTCTCTTTCATCCTGTCGTGGCAGGAGTTCATCTTTGCATTGACGCTGACCAGCTCCGACACCATGCGGACTCTGCCCGTCGGCATCTCTCTGATGGTAGGAAACCGCGAAGTGCTGTGGGGACAGCTAATGGCCGCTTCGGCCATGGTGACGACTCCTGTTGTAATCGTCTTTATCTATTTCCAAAAATATTTAATCAGCGGTATGACGATGGGCGGCGTGAAGGGCTAGCCGTCGCCGGTATACCCGGTATGGAGGAATCTTGATGAGCTTTGATGTTTGCATTAGAAATGGAATGATTATTGACGGAACCGGGAACGAACGCTACAAGGCGGATATTGTGATCAAGGACGGCAAAATCGCCGGAATCGGCAGCTTCCCCGACGCGGAGGCGCGTTACACGATCGATGCGAGCGGCCGCGTCGTCAGTCCCGGCTTTATTGATACACATGTCCATTCGGACGTGATGCTGCTGTGGGACAGGCAGCATGCTTGCGGATTATATCAGGGAGTCACGACCGAAATCCTCGGTCAGGACGGGTTGTCCTACGCTCCGTTATCCAAGGACAATTTGGAAATGTACTTTAAGTATTTGGGCGGATTGAACGGAACACCGGATATTCCGCTGGACTGGTCGACGGTAGAGGAATACCGCAGCAAATTCGACGGAACCGTGGCCATTAATACGGCCTACCAGGTTCCTCATGGCGTTCTGCGCCTGGAAACGGTCGGCTTCCGAGATGTGCCGCTAACCGGCGCTCATCTGGAGAAGGCCAAGCGCTTGCTGGCTGATGGAATCGATCAGGGAGCCGTTGCTTTCTCCACAGGCCTTAGTTATTTCCCGGGCTCCTATGGAGATACGCAGGAACTGATTGAGCTGTCCCGTGTCCTTGCGGAGAAGGACAGCATCTATGTCACTCATTTGCGCACCGTGTTCAAAGGTGAGAAATTCGATGCGATTCAGGAAGCGCTGGATATCGGATGGCAATCCGGCTGTAAAATCCACTATTCCCATTTCCGAACGGGGCCCAACAACGCGGGCAAGGTGGATGAGCTGATGGGGCCGATCGATGACGCCTACCAGAAAGGACTTGACGTCAGCCTCGAATTGTATCCTTATGCCTTCGGAAGCAGCACAGGCGTCATTCACCTGCCGCCTTGGACCGTGGAAGGGGGCTACGAATCGACCCTGGAGAGGCTGGCGGACAAGAAGCTGCGCCCGGCTATTGTGCGGGACATTCAGAAGGATTTCCCGAATATTGACGGCACTTTCTCCTACCTGCCTTCGGGCCGCAATGATGAATTGCTTGGATTAACGTTCCAGCAAGCGGCGGACTTGCGCGGTCAGACGGTGTACGAGGTGCTGTGCGACCTGCTCCTTGAAGAGAAGCTGGCTGTGGGGATCTTAGGGGAGCGTCCCGAGGACGAGTCTGTAGTGAAGCAAATTGAGGACGACCTGTTCGAGCTGCTGTCCCGCCCTTACTATATGGTAGGAAGCGATGCGATTTATCTCGGGCAGAACCCGCATCCTAGGGCATTCGGAAGCTTTCCCAAGCTGCTCAGGCTGGCCAGGGAGAAGAATTTCTCGCTGGAAGTGCTTATCAATCGGATGACTATGGTGCCTGCCGAGCGTTTCGGACTTAAGGACAGGGGGGTTATCCTGGAAGGGAAAGCGGCTGATCTTGTCGTTTTTGACGCGGAGACCGTCACGGATACATCCGTAGTTCAGCAGGCCAGAACAGGCCCGTCAGGTATTTCGCACGTATTGGTTAACGGAGAAATTGCGGTGTGGAACGAGAAGGTTACCGGAGTATTCGCGGGCAGGGCGTTGCCGGTTATGCGATAAGGAAAGGGGAGCAGGATTATGCAATCATTCTATGACCGATTCGGGTTAAGAAAAGTAATTAATGCCAGGGGGCCGGCAACCGTATTGGGCGCATCGCGGGTCAAAGACGGCATACGGCAGGATATTTATGACATGCTCGGCCTGTCCGTGGAAATGTGGGAGCTGCAGAGAAGAGCGAACGAAGCGATCGTTAAGCTGACCGGCGCCGAAGCCGGTGTCGCTGCAGGCTGTACGGCCGCCGGGATGGCCATCAGCATCGCCGCCACGCTGACCGGAGACGATATGGGCAAGATCAAGGAGCTGCCGATTATCCGGGGGCCGAAGCATAAAGTAGTCATTCAGAAAGGCCATGTTATCGGAATCGGCGATACGCCGGCCAACCAATTGATAAGGCTGACCGGTGCGGAGCCCGTGGAAATCGGCGAGGCGCTCGATTGTGCCTCCTATCATCTGGAGGCCGCACTCACCCCCGATGTAGCCGCGGCCGTCTATGTGATGATGGATGTGTTTCCTCCCAATCTACTGCCGTTCGATAAATTCGTGGAGATCTGTAAGTCCAAGGGTGTTCCCGTCATTGTCGACGCCGCTTACGACACCGATTTCCGCCATTCCATCGCCAAAGGGGCGGATTTGGTCGTTCACAGCGGGCAGAAATGGCTCGGGGGAGCGACTTCAGCTCTCGTCGCCGGGCGCAAGGATCTGGTACACGCCTGTTTCCTGCAGGAGTTGGGCATCGGGCGGCCGATGAAGGTGGGCAAGGAAGGCGTGCTCGGATTGATCTCGGCCATCGAGCATTGGCTGGCCAGGGACGAAGAGGCGATTATCCGGCAGCAGGAGGCGTTTGCCGAGCGTTTTATTGCGGCCATGGCCGAAGTTCCGGGTTTGACGGGGTCGATCAAGCGTACCCGCTTCTCGCCGTCCGTCAGAGTCGTCATGGAGATCGATGAAGAACAGACCGGGGTTCCGGCATGGGAGATCAACATGAAGCTGGGAACCGGCGATCCGGTCATTAAAATGGACGATTACGCCGTATACCACGGGAAAATGGAATTCGATCTGTCCTTTCTTGACGATGGGGACGAGAGAACGATCATTAAAGCTATTGCCTCTATTGTAGAGGAGAAGAAGAAGAACGGCGGCGCAGTTCGGCAGCCGGAGCCGATGAATCGTCTGGATCTACAGTATCACACATTGAGGCGGTGGTTGGATGACAACCCGAGGGCATAAGCTGCGGTTCGGACTGATTGGTTTTTCCCAAGGGTTCTACGCAACCACCTATACCCGGCACTTGGCGAAGCTCAAGGAGGTTGAAGTGGTTGCCTGCTGTGATCTGGGCCAATCACCGGAGTATGTGGAGGAGTGTGCGGGAACGACGGCAAGCCGGTTTTGCGAAGAGATCGGCTGCCGTCTGGTTCATCAGCCCGAGGAGCTGTTTGAGCTTGGCGTAGATGCGGTGATGGTCGCTTGTGAGGTATGGGAGCATGCGAAATACGCGGACATGGCGCTCCGGCATGGCTGCCATGTCTTCGTCGGCAAGCCGTTATCGCTGGAACCGGATGAAATCCGTTCCCTGATGCGGACGGCGGAAGCCGGAAGACGCATCGTCCTGCCGGGCAACCCTCTACGTTATGAGGGATCGATCATCTCCATAGCCGATCGGATTCGCCGGGGAGAGATCGGCCGGCCTACGAATTTGCGGCTGTTCATCCATCATGAGGCGATGATTCATCAGGAATGGGAGCGGGACCCTGCACGAAGCGGAGGTCCTCTCGGCACCTTCGGTGTCTATCTTATCGATACGGTCCGCTGGATGACCGGAGATGATTTGACGGAGCTTTATGCGGCGGGCGGACAATATGTATTCCGGCAAATCGGCACCTGGGATACCGTTCAGGCCATGGGCAAAACGTCGGGAGGCGCACTCGTGCAATTAAATCTTGTCTCCTCGATGGATTGGGATTTCCCGTTCTATATGTTGGACATTGTCGGAACCAAAGGAGTAATCCGGACCGATCACGACCGTTTCTCCTATGTTATGCAAAATCCGAAAACCGAGCTGGGTCCGATCCGTTATGATCCTATGGGAAGCCTGGAAATCGAGCATTTTCTGAACTGCTGTCTGGGAAGAGAGGAGCAGTGCATGACATTGGAGGATATGCTGCATGCGGCCAACGGAATCAAGGCCATGGAGCAGAGCATTCGGACCGGCCAGCCTGTTCTGTTGTAAGTGCATAACGGTAATGCACACTAAGAGCGAGCAAGATTGCAGAGGAGGAACTTCAGGGTGAAGAAGAGGATCATTATCATTGGTGCGGGCTGGGCCGGCCAGCATCACGCCCGCGCGGTATACGAGCATCCGGACACCGAGCTTGCGGCCATTATCGACCGGAGGGAAGAAGCGGCGGGAGCATTGGCACAGAAGCTCGGAGGCGTCCCTTATTATCAGTCGCTGGAGGAGCTGGAGCGGCAGGGAACCGGCTACGATGCGGCGGTCATCTGCACATTGCCGGATACCCACGCTTCCTTCTGCAAGGCGCTTCTGCAACGCGGCAAGCATCTGTTCTGTGAGAAGCCGGCCGGCAAAAACTCCGGCGAAATCGCCTGGTTGCTCGCGCTCTCCAGAACAACGGAGGCGATTGCGGGCGTCAACTACAACCAGAGATACTCTCCTTGCTACCGGAAGCTGAAGGATAAAATCAGCGGCGAGAAGCCGCATTTAATCGCCATATCCATGCAGCAGCAGGGCCCGGTGAAGCAGTCCGACCTGGCCCATCCTTACTTTATTGTGACGGATTCCTGCTGCCATATGATTGATACCTTAAGATATATTAACGGGGAGATCCGCAGCGTCTATGCTGTCGGCAAGCGGATTGACAGCGAAATCCTGTCCGACGTGGCCGTCAGCCTCGAATTCCGCAACGGCAGCATCGGAGTCATGACCCATACGTTCGTCGGCGGCGTCCATGAAAGCCAACATCCGTTCCAGCATTTCGAGCTGTCTACGGACAAGGCCAGGTATGAGGTGACGAACATGCTGGAAGGTCTTCACACCTATCCTCACCATTCGATGGAAAGAACGACCTGGTCGCCCTCCGTCTTCGAAAGCTGCAATTATGCAGAGACGCTGAAGAGTTCGATTCACGCTTGGATAGAGAGCTTGACCGGTTCTTCACCGGCACCCGTCGCCCTCCTGGATGCCTACCGCAATGCATTGGTTGTCGAAGCCTGCATTAAATCCCTGGAAACCGGACTGAGAGTTCAATTGCAAGATGATATTGAGACAGGGGGCGGGTTAATATGAAGAAAATCGGCTTTATTGGCTGTGGCGAAATTGCCCATATCCATGCCGCATGCATACTGCGGCATGGAGGAACGGTTGCCGGAGGCTTCGATCTTGCGGAGTCTTCGGCCGGCAAGCTGACTGCAGCTTACGGAGGAAAAATCTACCTCTCGGCGGAAGAGCTCTGCGCGGACCCTGATGTCGATGCCGTCTATATCTGCACCCGGCATGATTCGCATATTGCCTATATCGCGATGGCCGCGGGCCATGGCAAAGCCGTCTTCTGCGAGAAGCCGATCGGGCTTCGGCTGGCGGATGCGGAACAGGCAGCGGACATTGTCGCGAGCAGCGGCATCCGTTTCGCAATGGGATTTAATCACCGTTACTCTCCCGGAATGCAGAGATTGAAACGATTTATTGACCAGGCCGGATCGAAGGTCGATGCTCTGAATGCCCAATTCGTTACGGCCCCGTTCATGCAGGGATGGGCAGGGGGCGCTGAGCAGGGAGGCGGCGTTTTTGTCTGTCTGGGAAGTCATATATTTGATCTGGTCCATTACCTAATCCCGGGCGAGATTCAAGAGGTCAGGGGGGTTTCCTCCCGAATCCGGCTGGGCCCGGAATATGAGGATGACGCTTTTGCGGCGATTCTGATGACAGAGGCCGGGCAAATGCTGACGCTCAATGCCCATGAATTCGGAAATGCTTCTTATTCCACCGATCCCGGGCACCGCATCAATACCATAACGGTATTTAAAGGTCATGAAGCGGCTTCCGCAGGCACCGGCCATTTCGAAAGCTTCTCTGCCGGCGGAAGCACGATGGAGCGGTTTCCGGCAGATCATTTGTCTTTATGGGGATACTCCGAGCTTAACCGCAGATTTTTGCTGACCTTACAAGGAAAAGCGGTGGAAATTCCGGGAGTGGACGCGGGCTTGTTCGCGGCCCAACTTATCGAACGCTGTAAGGAAGACTTATAAGATAGATCCAACATGGCGGAGGTAATCGTTTTGAACAAAAGAACCATTTTCATATATGCATGGGACTTGCTGGATGAAGGGATCGAGCCTGTACTGAACAAGTTGAAGGAAATGGGTGTAACCGGCATTGCGGTGACGGCCGCCTATCATTCCGGAAAGTTTTTGCTGCCCCATAATCCGCATAGAAAAATATACTATCACCCTTACAGTTCCGTATACTATAATGTAAATACTACCAAATATGGGCAGCTCCTGCCCCGGACGGGGGAAGCATTCGAGCAGCACCGCAGCGCGTCGCGAGGAACGGGTACATCCGGCGACTTATTGACATTGATATGTCATCACGCCAAAGCACTTCAGATGGAAGTTTACGCATGGGTTGTAGGCTTCCACAATTCATATCTCGGAGAGGCCTTCCCTGAATTTACGGTTCGCAATGCGTTCGGGGAGTCTTACCGGCATGCCTTATGTCCGGCGCACAAGGAAACGCAGCAGTATGTGAAGGCAATCCTTTCGGATTTGGCCGAAGGCTATGATTTAGACGGCTTTGTGCTGGAATCATTCGATTATCCCGGTATGCTTCATGGCGACCATCATGAGTTGATCTGCTCTGCCCGCAAGGATGAGCTTGAACGGCTGCTGGGGCTTTGTTTCTGTAATCAATGCATGGCCAATGCCCGGGCTGCAGGAATAGATGCGGACCGGTTCCGGCAGGAAATCGCACATGCGGCGGAAACGGTGGCCAACAGCCGGGAGCCCGTAACTGCGACGTCTCTCCCTCAATATATGCAATTCATTCAAATGAGGGAAGACACGGTGGACGCTGTTTTCGCACAGTGCCGCAGTATCGTTGACGGCTCCGGGAAGCCTCTGCAGATGCTTAGCACCCTGTGGATGGCCTATGGAGCCGAGCCGGGACTGTATGGCATGAATCCACGAAGGCTCGACCGGTATATAGATCAATGGGTAGCCTGCTATCCGTCTTCCGCTGAGGATACGGTACCGTTCGTGGACAGAGCCCTGCAATCCGTCCCGCGGCATAAGCTGGCGGCAGGCGTCAGAATGATCGAGCCTGAAATCACGGCCCCGGAACATCTGGACGGCTATTTGAACGCTTATGCCAAAGCGGGGGTTAACGATTTGTTTTTCTATAATTACGGCTTGGCGTCCAGAGAAATAGTCGAGCGGCTTGGGATAAGCCTCGAATAAAGAGGAGGACACATGGTCAAATTTGCCAAAGCGGGTGACCAGAGGTTTCTGCAAACTTTAAACAGAACGCTGGTCTTGAATACTATACATCATTTTAAGACGATATCTCGAATCGATATAGCCAAAAAAACAAAATTGAGTCAAAGCACCGTCTCCAACGTGGTGGATGCCTTGGAGAAAGAAGGCTACATTGTCGAGGTCGGAACGGGCAATTCGACCAAGGCGGGAGGCCGGCGCCCAACATTGCTCACCATAAACGCAGCCGGCGGATATATGGCTACTCTTGCTGTCGTCACGGAAGCTTTTCATATTACGCTGCAGGTCTGCCTGTTCGATCTGCATCTGACGATGGTGGACGAGCAGGAAATAGAGGTCAAGGAAAAAGGCGCGGAGTTAGTCGAAACGATCAAAGCTTGCGTCCACAGCTTCCTTCAGAAGCATGCCGACAAAAATATTATCGGCCTCGGGTTTTCCATGCCTACGGTATTGGACCGGGCAGGCGTCGTATATAGAGGACACTTGTTGGAACTGGAAGATTATCCGTTTGAGGAAGAGATGCGCAAAGCGTTCCCGTCCTTGTTTCTCGTTGTGGAGCAGGAACAGCATGCAGCCATTCTCGGGGAGCGGGCGATCGGTCCGGCCAAGGATGTTAACAACCTAATCTATGTGACGGTGGGCAGGGGGATCGGATCCTCGGTCATCGTCAATAACGAACTGATTCGTGGAGAATATGGCGGGGCCGGAGAAATCGGGCACATGTCCATTAATAAATACGGCCCCAAATGCATATGCGGCAAGAAAGGCTGTCTGCGCTTGTATGCAACGGAGCTGGCGTTCATTAATAAAATCAATGAGGCTGCCCAGAACGGGTTTCCGCTGCCCCCCAAAATCTACAATCCTGTGCTGGATCAATGCAATATCCGCGAAGTGTATAATCTGGCGATGGAGGGGGATGAATTTTGCAGAGAAATGCTGACCAGCTTGCTTGACGATCTGTCCATCGGCTTAAGCAATTTAATTTACCTGATCAATCCGAAGATGATTATCATTGGCGGAAATTTATTGTTTGCCAAGCCTTTCGTGCTTCCTTATATTACGGACAAGCTTAAGGAAATTATGGATTCACCGACTGCGGATATAGAAATTGTTGGAGCCGCCTTGGGCAATAAATCATCGGTTTACGGAATGGCCTCATTAATTCTGGATAAGCATTTTTTGAAGAAGGAATTAATGTTTCACAGTGCGTGAGCGATGATAGACAAAGAGGAAGGGGCCCCTTCATTTTTTTGAAAATACAGCGATTAATTCAGGCGGGTTTGCGTGGTTACGTAAACCCGCCTGTTTGTGCTGCGACGGGGTCCGGGCATAACCATGATTCACCGATTCTGGGTCAGTGTCATATGTTGTAGCAGTATGGGGAAGGGGGGTAAAAGCTTGGTAAAGCTTACTTTAGAGACCGCGAAGAGATTACTGGCAGCCGCCGAACAAAAATCCCGCCAGATGGGACTCTCCAGCAATATAGCGATTGTGGATGACGGTGGGAACCTGGTTGCTTTTCAGCGTATGGATAATGCTCGAATTGCGGGAATCGAAATTTCGAAGAATAAGGCTTGGACGAGTGTAAGCATGCAAATGCCGACGGCAAATTTGGCGCAAACCGCTCAGCCGGGTGGCCCTACGTTTGGTATAAATACCACGAACTTTGGCAGAATTGTTATCCTGGGAGGAGGCATTCCATTAGTCAGTAACGGACATATTGTTGGCGGTATTGGCGTAAGCGGAGGGACCAGCGCCCAAGACATCGAAATTGCCAACGCGGCGGTTCAAGCCTTCGAGGGGAAGGTCAACGCTCGTATTGGGTCCTTGCAGCAGTCATACAGTTAATCGGGGGCAATGGACGTTTCAGCATGACGGTCATGACCGACTGGTAATCCTTAGATTTTCCGCCGGAGGGCAACCAAGAGGATGATACGATTAGCAGGGGAGCTTTCGACTTTGAACTCCTTGAACATTCGCCTGGTTGCCCAACGCTGTCATAGCGGAAATTTCGGAGAAACTTGCATCCTATTTTCGTAAAAAAGCCGCATTAAGGTTTGCTACAGAACGCCCTGAAGGGTGAGACAGCCTTTTCATTTATTCTCGGTAATGAGAGATGTCCCCGTACAGATCTACTATCGGTCTGCCGTCATCCATTGTAATCTTACATAATGCAGTAGGATAGATGTCGGGCATGCTTGCTATTTCATGAAGCTTTTTATGCAAAAAATGACTCATGACCGCTTTCAAAGTAATTCGGTGAGTAACAATAAGCACCTGCTCGCCTTTATGCTCTGTCAGAATATTTTCGATGACGGGGAGTGTTCTTTCCAGTAATTCTGTATAAGTTTCTCCATGACCTGCGGGCCTGTATACATGCGGCTCATTGAAAAATTGATCATATTGAAGGGGATATTGCTGCTGAATGTGTTCTATCTGTCGGCCTTCCCACAGCCCCATGTTAATTTCCTTAAGTGAATCATCCTCCAAAATATCCAATGAGCGGTTTCCCAGGAGAATTCGGGCTGTGTTTAGCGCCCTTGGACTGGTACTGGAATAGATCGCATCCAAACGGATATTCTCCAAACGTTCCTTTAGCCATCCGGCTTGCTGAATACCGTATTCGGTTAGAGGGGAATCTTTATGCCCTTGCATTTTCTTCTGCAAATTCCATTCCGTTTGACCGTGACGGGTTAAGTACAGAGTTGTTTTCATTGTGGAAAGCCTCCGATCGATGTGCGATTGAAACTATGAATCATTTTCCCATGTCTACTTTTATCAGGTTAGTCCCCTTCTTGGCCCTCCATTTCCCCTATATTATTGAGTTCAACATATTCATTTTTATGAATGTAATGCATTTCCTGCAAAAAGTAACCACCCAATTGGATAGCAATAGGAACAATCCGCTTTAACCGCGAAGTGGTTGGCGCACAATAGATGGAAATGGATGGTTACTAACGGATTCATAGCTGCTATATTGGAGTTGAGCTGGGGGTAAGATAAAAGGGACTGTTCATTTAGAACATCCGAATTATATATAGACTGATGATTAGGAATTCTAGTACTGCTACTAAGTTTAGGGGGGATTTCAATGGAAGTGCCAGCGGGTGTGTGGATTATATCGGCCGTAGTCACTTTTATCGTCTGCTATATCACTTTCTGGATAACGAGGAAGGCCTACTCCAAAAAATGGGAAGATGATGAATAGCATTCAAAAAAGAGCTTCAACCGTCTATTGGAGAAGATCGTAAATCTCCCAAATAAATCTAACTTTGCGAGGAATGGTCGATGAGAAATCGTAATATTAAGGCAGCCGTTGTTCAGTCCGCGCCTATCCTGTTCGATAAACAATCGGCCATGGACAAGATTGCAGCCATGACGAGAGAGGCGGCCGGCCAAGGGGCCGAATTGATTGTTTTTCCGGAGGTGTTTCTTCCGGGTTATCCGCGGGGATTAAGCTTCGGTACGCGAGTCGGAAGCCGCAATGACGGCGGGAGAACAGACTGGGGACGCTATTGGGCGAACGCAATCGAGATCCCGGGTGCCGAAATCGAAACTATTGGCGAATGGGCCAAGGAGCTGGGAGTTTATCTAATCATTGGCGTTGTGGAGCGGGATCAGGAATTCAGCACCGGAACGCTATATAACTCAATGGTATACATCGGGCCGGACGGGCGTCTAATGGGGAAACACCGCAAGCTTGTTCCGACCGGTTCCGAACGACTCTTGTGGGGACAAGGGGACGGCAGTACGCTTACGGTTATCGATACTCCCGCGGGAAGAATCGGCGGTTTGATCTGCTGGGAAAATTACATGCCGCTTGCCCGAATGGCCATGTATGTACAAGGCATAGACATTTATGTTGCTCCGACGGCGGATGCCCGGGATACGTGGCAAGCGACGATGCGGCATATCGCCTGTGAAGGCCGCTGCTATGTCATTTCCTGCAATCAGTTTGCAACCAAGGCCTCTTATCCTGCCGATTTGGCTTGCTATGAAGATATTAGGGAAGACGAGGATATTCTATGCAGAGGAGGAAGCGCCATCATAGGACCGCTTGGCGAATATGTCGTCGAGCCGCTCTATAACCAGGAAGGCATTCTGGTGGCCGATCTGGATCTTACCCGGGTTACCCAAAGCCGGTATGATTTTGATGTTGCCGGTCATTACAGCCGGCCGGATGTATTTCAATTGATCGTTAACGATAAAAAACAGGAAATTGTAAGAACTACAGACATGAATACATTGGTTTAAAATGAGACACGATCTTGGGTCGTGTTTTTTTGTTGTCTGTATTAGGTGATGCAGGACCGATTTCGGCAGATAGGTGCCGGTAGGGTTGTTGGGAGAACAGAGACAAATCATTTTGGTTCGTTCTGTCACCGCTTCGATAATCGCATCCAAATCGAAGGTGTATTGTTCCCCGAGCGGTACGGAAATGACGCTCGCCCCCATAAGATACGCCCCGAATTCATACTCGCTGAATGAAGGGGAGATTACGATGATTTCATCGCCAGGTTCCAGGAATGTCTCGGAGATGAGTGTAATCAGTTCATCCCCGCCGTTTGTAAGGATGAGCTGCTCCGGTTTCATGTCCAGTTTGGAGGCAATTACCTGCTTCAATTTCAACGCACCTGCATCCGGATAACGGTGAATGTCCGCTAAAGAGCGTTGTACGGCTTCCAATGCTTTAGAGAAGGTCCCAATGGGTTTTCGTTAGACGCCAATTTAATGACTTGCAATAAGCCAAGCTCGATCTGAAGCTCCCAAATCGGCTTTCCCGGAGTATAAGGGCGGATATTTTGTATTGTCTTCCTTGCTGTCACTTTCATATTTTCAGACATAAGCAATCTCCTCGCAGTATTAATATTCCTCGACTAGTCCATTCATTTCAAATGTAAATCTTCTTCCAGGTTTAGTAACCATCCAATTCCTTGTCTTTGGACCAGTCCGGTGCCCATAAATCCATCTTGCCTGCCGTTATCTTGTTCGGCAATGCACTAAGGTTGAGCTCTTCATTTTCTATGGGGGGGCATTTTCTTTTCCACAGAAAGTTTATATGGCTCCGTTGGGTGCTTTTTTTATGGAAAGGAGATTCGTCAATGGGTAAATATTGCCTATTTTGTTTCATTTTATTGAACATGGTCGGTTCATTGACTTCGGTATCGGTTGGTGACAGATATCACATTCACCCTTAAAGTAAGGCGTGATGATATACCCGCAATTCGATAGGAGATGAGAAAGAAATGAAGACCCCCAAAGCACTCCGCCGGTTGGCTTCCTGGTCCAGGATTTCTATATTTGGGGGATACAGGTTTCTCCATTATTTTGACGATCATTCCCGTTGCAGTCGTCGTATACGGCTGGCTGGAGGGGATGGCGAACACAATCGTTCTGATGACGGCAGCCGTGCTGCAGTTCGTCGTTCAACTGATTTATTTCATGCATCTGCGGGAGGAAAAAAAGCCTCGTTACAACCTGGTGACCCTGATTCTTGGTCTGTTCATTTTACTTCTTATCGTTATCGGCTCCATGTGGATCATGATGTTTAATATGGTGGCAACATGAGCCGGTCTTCCGCAAGTTTATCGGCTTCTGACAGGAGGAAGGAGGTGATGATCAAAGATTGGATTCAATTGACCAAGCCGCGAATCCTTCAATTGAATCTCGTTACCGCCTTTGGCCGGTATTGGTTGGCTTCCCGGAACTTCGTCTTGCTCATCCTGATCTTGGACACCGCCGGTAGTTCATTTTAATAATAAAAATTTGGAGGGATCGTTTATGAAAAAAACTAGTTTGCTGCTGATTGGTCTTATGTTTATCTTATTCACCGCAGCCTGCACAAATAGCGATATTGCCGAAGATTCCGGGCCGCTTCAGGTCGAAATAAAGACGGTTCAGGACACTCTGCAGCCGGGACGGGCCATTCTTATTGACGCATCTGTTACTCAGGGCGCGGAAAAGGTGACAGATGCCCAGGAAGTCAAGTTTGAAATTTGGAAGAAGGATCAAGCAAAACATGAGACGGTCACCGCGAAGCATTGGCAAGATGGAACTTATCGAATCAAAACGATGTTCCCGGAAGACGGCATCTACTATGTAGTTGCTCACGTTACGGCCGGAGATATGCAGGCCATGCCGAGAAAAGAACTGGTTGTGGGGAAAGTAATAGCGAGTTAATTTGGCTCGCCTTGAATGAATGTAAGATATCTTTATTTTGGGAGTGGAGTGGTTGTTTTGAAGGCAAGCCTGCTCTGCTTTGATATAGAATGGTATAACAAGGAGGGGCGAAAGGATGATCCAAAGACTCGATCACCTTGTTCTGACCGTAACCGATATGGAAAAGACCATCCGGTTTTATACGCGTATTCTCGGGATGGAGGAAGAAACGTTCGGTTCAGGAAGAAAAGCACTGCGATTCGGCCAGCAAAAAATCAATTTGCATGAGGCCGGCAAAGAATTTGAACCGAAAGCGAAACATCCTATGCCCGGATCGGCAGATCTGTGTTTTATTTTCGATGGGATGACTATGGGGCAGCTTATAAATCATCTTGGAAATAATGATGTGGAGATTGAGGAGGGACCGGTCAGAAGGACCGGGGCGCTCGGCCCGATTGTGTCCGTATATGTTCGGGACCCGGATCAAAATTTAATCGAAATCTCCCGGTATCTTGAGGAGTAATTGGCTGCCGGGCAAGGAATCCGCTTGAGTGATACAAGGGATCAAGAATCTGCAAACGGATTCTTGATCCCTTTATAGGTCGATTTCGAAATGGCTCCTTTAGGGGCTTTTTTACCGTATTAACCAAGAATGGTCCGAAGTGCTGAGGCGAATTTGGAAATGCCCGGAACGATTTCATCCGGCTTCGGTCTAGCAAATGTGAATCGCACATAGCCCGAATCCGAACCGTAGACGCTGCCGGGCACAAAGATGACTCCATGGCGGATAGCCTCCTCCAACAGCTTGCTATCGTTCACCTCGGGGATAATTCTGCACCACAGATGCAAGCCTCCCTGCGGAATCGAGAAGCGGACCAGGTCCGGCAGTTCTTTCTGAAGCGCTTCTATCAATAAATCCCTCTTATAAAGCAGATTCGTTCGCAAACGTTCCAAATGCGGCCGGATATACTTGGACTTCAAGAACTGGGCAGCAACCTGCTGGGGGACAACGCTAAGCCCGAAATCCATCTGCTGTCTGGCATCGGCAAGCCGCTCGACCACGGAATGAGGAGCGACCATCCAGCCCACCCGCAGCCCGGATGCGGCCATTTTGGAGAAAGAGCCGATGTAGAGGACCGAGCCGATGGCATCCATCGATTTCAGCGGTGTCGGCGGCGTTCCGTCGTAGGCCGTCAGGCTGAAGGGATCGTCCTCCACAATCGGGAGGCCCAGCTCGCTCGCAACGTCAAGCAGTTCGGTCCGGCGTTTGGCATCAAGGACGACGCCGGTCGGATTCTGGTAATTCGGATTGATGAAAACCATCTTGATGCGGTGTTTTTTATATAAAGAGCGGACGTCTTCGGGACGGATTCCTTTAGAGTCAACGGGGAGACGGAACAATCGCAAGCCTGCCGATTGAAACATGGGCAGCGAGTAGCAGTAAGAAGGATCTTCAATGGCGACCGCATCTCCGGGGGTCAGCAAACACTGGGTAATTAAATACAAGGATTGCTGGGAGCCGGATGTGATGAGGATCGACGATTCCGTCGTTTGAATGCCCCGATATTGTTTTAAATACGAGACAACTGTTTCCCTAAGCGGAACAAATCCTTGCGGATTGTCATATCCGAGATATCCCGTATAGTGATTCTCGTCAAGAAGAGTATTGATCTCTTTCACGGGAGAGAGGTCCGCACCCAGTTCGCCGCTGGCAAAATCAATCAGCGCTTTGTCTTTCTGCAATGCTTCCCGAATTCGGCGCAAAAAAGGCAGATTAGGCAGGAAGCTGCCGCCTTCAACGTACCGGTGCCAGTTGGGGGTATGCTTCGGCATGGCTCCCCATTTATACTTGCTGACCCGGGTTCCGCTTCCCGTACGGCTTTCGATGATCCCTAACGAGCGAAGCTCCGCATACGCAAGAATGACCGTGCTTCGATTTACTCCCAATTGTTCGGCCAGTTTTCGTTCGGACGGCAGCAGGCTGCCCGGCGGAAATTCCCCGTATGAAATTCTCCGTTCGATGTCATCCGCAATTTGTTGATACAGAGGTTGGCTGCTGAGACGATCGGGCTTCCGCATCTTGGTCACCTCCTGCATGATGTAATGGAATGGATTGCGTCATAGGATTATTTTCATCATAACATTGGCTTGTAAATCATAGGCCATTCTTTTTATCAAAAAAATGACGAATCTATTTCAATCCGTTGAACATGGAGGGTGATTGGGCTGACAAATTGGATGGTGTACTCGGCAGTTAAGTCCCGAAGTCTCGATTACCGTTATTCCGCGAGTTTAAGCAGGGCCGGGGAGTAACGGTCGTGCTGTGAACGGCCTTCGGAGCCTCTTTGTTGCTTGGACCCCCGACAAGTAAAAAAAGCAGAAGACTTACTTCTGCTTCCCGCTATATTGCAAATGCAATATCGGATAAGGACGGCCTGCACTGTCCGTCGCATCCTCGCTGACCATCGAAAAGCCGCTTTTCAAGTAGAACATGACGGCATTCTCGTTTTGCTTGTTTACATCAACGGACGTCACGCCATAATCATGAATTAATGACCGGATGATTTGTTTTCCGTATCCTTTGCCGATTTGGCCGGGATCCAGAAACAACATCTCCAAGTGATATCCGTTTGTGGCTGAAAATCCTATTAAAGAGCTTTCGGCGTACCATAGCCGTACATCGAGATGAGGAAAATACGAAGGAATTTCTATCTTCATATCCTGTATATCGTTGAAACTTACAAAATGATGAGTGGCCGCTACAGATTGTTCCCACAGATTTAAAATCGCGGCATAGTCGTTGGTTGTTGCTTTTCTATTGTGCATAAAAGTCTCTCCTTTTCTTTGCTTGGTTATCACGCTCCTTTCCAGGTCTAATTGAAGATGGTAATCGTGTATCTCCAGTCCGTATATAATTTCATATTTTTCGCTCTTTTCATTTAAAATTTTCCCCTAGTATATCAATAGTTCCGATTTTCAGTCTACATATCCATTTTGCGAAACATGGGTATTCCTTTCACTGCTTACCACAAATTCGGGTAAAAAGTCCGCCGACGATTTCTTCCCGGTCACTTATAATAAAGCGTTCGCGGAAAAGGCGCCCGCTGATCTTGAGGAACGGATTCGCGATTACAATTCAATCCTCCTCTTGTACGGCAACGATTCTCCATATGGAGCCGTGAATGAAGAGTTGTTTCCATTCGTCAGGACGGGCCGTCCCGACGGTTCCCCGGCTGTTCTGATTAACTGCATCATGTACGAAACTCGGGAGCGGTAAATCCGGAGACACCAGGTCCGTTACGATCTCGTTGCTGGACTTTTCACTAGTAAAACATCCCGTTGAACGTCTTTCCCACAATGAATCGACAGTCTTTCATATCCGTTACAATTTGTATCGCGCGCGGTACCCGCATATGGGCAAGGTTCGTCGAAACCTGAAATGTTAACGGTCGTCATCATGCTTTTAACAAAAGTGGATCAGGTCTTGAAAGCAGCGGGCGGATATATTAATATAAAATTGTTAGCACTCCACTAAATTGAGTGCTAAAACGCCAAAAGTGAAAGGAGAGAAAATAACAATGAGGAGATTGCGTAGAACCATTATCCGAGGTCTGAAAAAATCCGCCGGGTTATGGCCGAGAACGCGGCTCCGGAATGCTTCGTAATCAGCGAAGCCGGCAGCATTAGAACAATTTCATATCTGAAAATAGGAAGAAGCTTTTAAAAAACCATTGATTTTTTCTGAACAAGCTGCAAAGGCACGTTATCTGCAACCTGTTCACAATCAAATTGCGCAATACGTTGTTGCTTTCAAGGGACCGCGTATTACGGAGTTTTTTTGGCCCTATGGCGTGAGGATCCCTGGCTTTTCAAAACTTCTTTTTTATTTTTCAGGAGGGTGGTTCACAGATGAATGCACTTCTGCTAGCGGGAGGACTGGGTACTCGGCTGAGACCGTTAACGGAAAGCTTGCCTAAACCGATGGCTCTGGTGGGCAACAGCCCATGGCTGGAGCGTCTGGTCATTCATTTGCGGGAACAAAACATCCGGGAGATTGTTATGGCCGTCAAGCATTATTCGGAGGTTATCCAAGACTATTTTGGCACAGGGGAGAAATGGGGCGTCACCATTCAATATGCGGCGGAGTCATCGCCGTTGGGCACGGCCGGAGCGATCAAAAACGCAGAGCCTCTGCTGCACGACACGTTTTTAGTGATCAATGCGGATATTGTCCATGACATAGATTTGCAATCGCTGCTGTCGTACCATAAACGGCACGGCGGGGCCGTAACGATCGGATTAACCGAAGTAGACGATCCGACCTCTTATGGCGTCGTTGAACAGGACGGTGACGGCCGCATTGTCCGTTTTGTGGAAAAACCGGCGCGGGAAGAAGCGCCTTCCTGCAGGATCAATGCGGGAATTTATGTCATGGACAAAAAGGCGCTGCAGCATATTCCGTCAAACCGGGAAGTGTCCATTGAACGGGAAACGTTCCCTTTACTTATTGAAAAGCAGTTGGGCGTTTACGGCAAAGTGGTGGACGGCTACTGGATGGATATGGGGACGAAAGAGCGCTATCGGCAAATTCACTGGGATTTGTTAAATCGGGTATATACGCTGCCGCTTCCGGGGGAGCAGAGAGGAAACGGCATCTGGATTGGAAGCAGCTGCAGCATTCCGTCCAGCGTTCTATTGATTCCGCCTGTGTTGATCGGCGACCGCGTAAACATTGGGGAGCGAGCGATAATCGGGCCGTTCAGTGTCATTGGAGATGACTGCATCATCGGAAGAAATGTTCGCTGCGCGGAAACGATCATGTGGCACCGCTGCCTGACCCATAACGAAGTCGTCCTGAACAACTGCATATTCGGGTATGATCTGGAAATCGGATCGGAGCATATTTTGCATGAAGCCGTCATGAGCCGAATGGAGGTGCTGCAGTCTTGACCCGAGTCGCCTATGTCAGTACTTATGTGCCGCAAAAATGCGGTTTGGCCACCTTTACCTTTCATTTAAGACAGGCAGTTAACGAAGCGAAAGGGAGACAGGATCGGGACCCGGTTGTCGTTCCCGTCCAGCCTGCCGGCGAATGGCATGAGGATGCGATCTTGTGGCCGCTGCGCCGCGACCGGCTGGAAGACTACGCAAAAATGGCGAGAAGAATAAACCGTTCCGGCATTGACGTCGTCTCGCTGCAGCATGAATTTGGCATATTCGGAGGAGAGGCCGGGGCTTATGTATTGAATTTCGTGAGGCAACTGGAGAAGCCGCTGGTGACCACCTTCCATACGGTGTTCGAGCATCCCCGCCCGCCTTATGATTCGATACAGAAGGAAATTGCGGAGCGAAGCGATAAAATCGTGGTCATGAACCGTAAAGCCATTGATTATTTACATGAAGCGTTCGGGGTGCCCCGCAGCAAGATCGTATTCATCCCGCACGGCACACCCGAGCCGAATCCGGAATTAAGGCAGGAGTGGCGCAGCACATTGAACTGGAGCGACCGCAAGGTACTGATGACCTTCGGATTGCTGAGCCGGGGCAAAGGGCTGGAATGGATCATAGAAATTCTGCCGGAGATCGTGAAGAGGGTTCCCCAAGCGCTGTATGCCATTGTCGGGCAAACCCATCCGGAGGTAAAGCGGCAGGAGGGTGAACGGTACCGGGAGCAGTTACGGGGGCGGATAGAGGAGCTCGGGCTCGAGCAGCACGTCATCATGATCGATCGCTATATGGATGAGCCCGAATTGGTTAAGCATCTGACGGCTTGTGATATCTATGTCACGCCTTATCCGGGACTGCAGCAAATTACGAGCGGTACATTGGCTTATGCGGTCGGGCTGGGCAGACCGGTTGTCTCGTCTCCCTATTCTTATGCGACCGATTTGCTGGCAGATTATCCGGAGCTTCTGCTGGATCCCGGGGATTCGGACGCCTGGATTAACAAAATAACCGAGCTTCTGGCGGACGATGCAGAGCTGGAGAAATGGAGCCGGAAGATCGGTTTCATTGGTCAAAATATGCATTGGCCGGAAGTCGGCAGGCGCCATGCCGAGCTGTTTTCCGAGGTGAGGGCTCTTGAGTACGTCCGTTGACGCGCTTAAGCATCTCTTCCGGTTAACAGATGATACCGGAATTATGGAGCATGCTTGCGGTATCGTTCCCCGGAGACAAGAAGGATACAGCACCGATGACCAGGCCAGAGCGCTTTGGGTTTGTCTGGAGTGGCTGGACATCGTCAGCGAGAGAGAGTCGGGAAGAATATATGCGCTCATCGACAAGTATTTGTCCTTTATGCTGTGGGCTCAGACGGAAGACGGCCATTTCCACAATAATTTCGCTTACGATCGCTCGCGAGAGGCCGAATCTCCGTCAGAGGATTGTCTAAGCCGCTGCCTGTGGGCCTGCGCACGGCTTATGGTTCGCCTGCCGGATACGAACCGGTTCATTGCTGCGGAGACGATGCTGAGGCAAGCGCGGAAATACATAGCCGGTATGAACTCTCCCCGCGGCTGTGCGTATGCGCTGGCATCATTCAGTCTGCTGGCCAAGCATCGTTATCCTGTCGATTACGAGAGCGAAGTCGCAGCTCTGGCGAATAAACTTGTGAGCCATTACCGGCGGCATGCAAGGGAGGATTGGCATTGGTATGAGCCCGCGGCGACCTATAGCAACGGGCTGCTGCCATGGGGCCTGCTGTGCGCATATGAGGTTACTCCGAACCGGCAATGGCTTGACGTTGCGGTCGAAAGTCTGGACTTCTTAATTCGTCTTATGACGAATGAACGGGGACAAATCCGCCCGATAGGGAACCGGGGATGGTGTACCCGCGAGGGGAGGGCGAAATGGGATCAGCAGCCGATCGATGTCATGAAGCTTGGCCTGGCGGCGGCCAAAGCTTATGAGATCGTGGGGCGCTCCCAATATTACGATGCTGCCGCGAAATGCCGGGCCTGGTTTCACGGTGACAATGACGCCCGCACGGCTATGGTGGACCCGAAGACAGGAGGCTGCTACGACGGGATTGGCGAACGGGGAGTCAATTATAACCAGGGAGCGGAAGCGGTCATTTCTTATCTGTTGACAGAAGCGATCATGATGAAATTAACCCATTCCGGAGATGAGGCGAAGGAACATGCAAGCTGCGTAGGAGCGAAATTTTGAACCCCGGAGCAAGAAGTACGGAAGGTTATGAGTGAAATGGTTGTGTAAATTTAGGTTTGACAAAAAAATTCCAATCCCCTATAATAGCCAATAAATTAATACTCCAAATGTTGCGATTAGAAATAGTAGGAGTGAAATGGCCTTCCAGAGAGCCGTTGGTTGGTGCGAAACGGCAGCGTCGATCACTTTGAACTCGTCTATGAACAGCTGCCCGATAATGTAGGGTATGACGGAATTCCCCCGTTACAGGGATAGATGGTGATGGCCATCGAAAGAGATCATTTCGCATGAAATGAATTAGAGTGGTACCGCGGGTTAACCTCGTCTCTATACGTAGAGACGGGGTTTTTTTGTTGATTAAAGTCCGGGTTTAATCAACCCCGCTTGACATATAGATATCCAAAAAGGTTTAGGGAGGAAACAGAGATGAACCGAAATATCATCGTGCTGGATACCACATTGCGTGACGGCGAACAAGTGCCGGGCGCCAAGCTGAACGTCAATCAAAAAGTCGAGTTCGCTCAGCAATTGAAGCGGCTAAATGTAGATATCATTGAAGCGGGATTCCCGGCTTCTTCCGCCGGGGATTTCAACGCGGTCCGGGAAATTGTCCGTACCGTAGGAGATTCCGTATCGATTACCGCTCTTGCGCGGGCGGTTAAGAGCGATATCGATGCCGTATATGAGAGCATCAAGCTTGCGCAAAATCCGTTCATTCATATCGTGCTGGGTACCTCAAACATCCATGTCGACAAAAAATTTAACCGTTCCAAGGAAGCCGTTCTGCAGATGGGAGTAGATGCGGTCAAGTACGCCAAAACTTTGCTTCCTGAAGTGCAGTACTCCACGGAAGACGCGTCGCGATCGGACTTCGAATACTTGTGGCAGACGATCGAGGCCGTAGTCAAAGCGGGGGCCACCATCATCAACGTGCCCGATACGGTGGGCTATGCCGTTCCGGAGGAATTCGGCGATCTGATCCGGCGCATTAACGAGCGTTTAAAAAATTTGAACGAAAACGTAATCCTTAGCGTTCACTGCCATAACGACCTGGGGCTGGCGACGGCCAATACACTCAGTGCGATCCATAACGGAGCCGATAAAGTCGAGTGCACCATCAACGGTTTGGGAGAACGGGCAGGCAATACATCGCTGGAAGAGGTTGTGATGGGGCTCAAAGTGAGGGAAAACCATTATCACTGCTCCACCCGGATCAAGACGACAGAGCTGCTCAGAACTTCCAGATTGCTGACCCATTTGACGGGACTTGATGTGCAGGTGAACAAAGCGATTACCGGCGAGAACGCTTTTGCCCATTCTTCCGGCATACATCAGGACGGACTGCTGAAAGACCGTCAGGTCTATGAGATCATGTCGCCCGAGGAGGTCGGGGCGGAAAGCATGGAGCTGATCCTGACGGCCCGTTCCGGAAGGCATGCCTTCAAGAACGCAGTTGAGAAGATGGGCTTCGATCCGGGCGATGCCGAAGATTTCGAAGCGCTGTTCGCCAAATTTCTTACTTTGGCCGATGCCAAGAAAGAAGTTTACGACCACGATGTGTTTTACCTGGTGACCAGTCACCGCACCTTGAATGAAAACAGCAGCCATCTGTACGAACTGGAATCCTTTCAAGTAGTAACGAACGATCTGTATCCTACCGCTACGGCCAAATTGAAGAAGGGCTCCGAGACGTTCAAAGGCAGCGCGGTTGGCGACGGTCCGATCGATGCCCTCTACAGTGTGTTGAAAACATTGACGGGGCTGGAGGTCCAATTGAAGGATTACAAAATAAACAGCCTGTCCCGGGGCAAAGAAGCGGTCGGCCGGGTCAATATCCGTATCGAGTACCAAGGCAAAATCTACTCCGGACGCGCCATGGACACGGATATCATCAAGGCCAGCGCAGTAGCTTTCCTGAACGGCATCAATGCCGCATTGCTGGATGCAGGCAGTGACAGCCCTAACCCGCAAAGCTAATTTCTATTTTGTAGAGAAGAGGAGCGTAGGAATGAATCTGTTAAAAGAAAGCGCGAGGCGAGTACAGAACCTGTTGTCTGAAATGGGGTATCACAATCAGGTTATGGAACTGCCGGATAGCACCCGAACGGCCCAAGAAGCGGCAGAAGCTATAGGGTGCGAGGTGTCGCAAATTGCCAAATCGCTTATCTACCCGGATTCACTGTCCGAAGCGGATGGTGAACCCGGGGTGAGACTGTGCCGCCCGAGGAAAAGCACTACGTCAAGAATGGAAATATTGACATATTCAAAATCCTGAATTATAGTAGGTAGAAATATAACTACGTAAGTAGGATGCTCTCCTCGGAGGGATATCCCACATGAACGGTTCACTTCGTGTCGAACCGTTTTTCTTCCGTTTATTTGAAGTAGTTAGTGAAATAACTTCTATAGGGAGGAAGATGAGCTTTGAAGGAATTATTTTTGGCGGACAGCTATCTCAAGGAATGCGAGGTGGAGATAGTAGACATCGAAGAGGACAAAGTTATTCTGGACCGAACCGTGTTCTATCCGACAGGCGGCGGGCAGGAGCATGACACAGGCGTGCTGGTGCAAGGGGAGCAAGCCTTCGAGGTTTACCAGGTGAAGCGGGAGAAGGGACAAATCGTCCACTATGTGAAAGAGGCCGGGAAGCTGGACAAAGGCCTCGCGCTTGCCCGAATCGACTGGGAGCGCCGGTATGGACTGATGCGGCACCATACGCTGCTGCATGTGCTCGGTTCGGTGGTCTATCAGAAGTTCGAAGCGTTATGCAGCGGCAATCAGATTTATCCCGACCGGGCCCGCATAGACTTTAACCAGTTTCATGATCTGACGCCGGAGCAGCTGGCCGACATTGTCAGTGAAACCAATCGTCTGATCGAAGAGGACCATCCGATTTCGTACCGTACGGTAAGCAGGGAAGAGGCGGAGAATATCGCCGGCTTGATTAAGACCATGGTCAGTCTGCTGCCGCCTTCCGTTACTCATGTCCGCCTGGTCTCTATCGATTCTGTTGATGAACAGGCCTGTGGAGGAACCCATGTGCAGCGGACCGGAGAGATCGGCCGAATGGAGATCACCGACGTGAAGAGCAAAGGCAAAAACAACAAGCGTCTGGAAGTAAGAATAATACATTGAAAAATTCAGCGTATTAAGCAATTCATTCGCATACTACTTTCTCTATCTCTATGAATATGATTAACTATCAACCTGATGGAGGTGAGAGAGATGATTTTAAGAGAAATCCGCCGTGAAGTCAGAAGAATCGAAAGAAAGTTGGATAACCCCAGATTCGGTTTAAGAGAAATCAAACGGGAAGTCAGAAATATTGAAAGAAAAGTTGATAGACTTCTTAATAGAAGATAATCATCTTCAATTTTTTGATCCGCATGATCATGTGATTCCACTCGCATTCCAATCTTTGACTCTAGTATCAGTCGAGCCATCCGGGCTGCCGCTCGGGTGGCTCTCCATTTTATTTATTGAATGTCGCTAACGAAACTGAGAACCGCTACTGCCGCAAAATTAATGCCATTTCCAAAATAACGAAACTCAGAATCGTTATCAGGACGAAAGAAGGCTTCAATACCTTTTATTTTGACGAATAGCGATTTCTGGTTTCGTTAGAAAATGTAGAAGCTCCATTTTGCCCGAATAACGGTTGTATGTTTCATAAGCAATATTTGCGATATCGCTTATTCCCGCTCGTCACTTCCAAATGCTTCAGTTCCACGAGCTTATGCAGAATCCGTCTGGCGTATTGGTCAGATATTCGCAGGTGAGCCGCCAATTCCATAGGTGTGAACGGCCGCATCTGGCGCCGGGCAAAGCGAACGGCTTCCGCCTCAAGGCAAGCCAACTCGGACGGTACATCCGTTGCCATGAATTTGCCAATGAAGGAAAGAACAAGCTGCTGGCAGCGACGAGGCTCATCCTTAATAGAAAGATAAGCGATAGGCAAGAAAATCCAATTGTCGAGGGCCAGCAGGCAATGCCGCCAGCACAGGTCCTTGAAACGCTTGACATCAAGATCCCTGGCGTGAGGCCCGTATCCCTGAATTTCAATCCCGCCTTTCATTCCCCCGGGCATATAAGCTAGATCGACGTAGCGGTATCCGTCATGAAAATCACGCACCTCCCATTCGGGATACAAATGATCGAAATGTTGAACAGCGGGAAACCAAACGGAACGCAGAAATTCCGTAGTTCCGTGCCCCAGCCCCTTCTCAAGTAATTCGCGCCTTCTCGGATTTGTCTCCTGCACAATGTTCGATTCCAGCCATTCCTCATATTTCTGCTCGAATGCCGGCATCATGCCCACCACCTTTTTCGAGATTATAACAATAAAAAACCGCCCCGATACATAAGTATCGAAGCGGCGTGTGCTTCACGACCCGATTATCTCAAGTGTAACTCTAAAGCAAGATTTTGGCAACGTCTATACGAAAAAGACATTCATTCCGATCAATATCTAGAAGAGGAAATTCATTGCCCGTGCTGAGGCTGGGGACAGATTGGTACGGAAAGTATTGGCCGATCTTGGGAGTAAATCGGCAAAGTTGGGTTAGTCATTGAAGAAATAAGATGGAGTGCTAAGAACAGGGCAGGGGCTATTAGTTGAGAAAGGCATGTATTGTGCCGGACAGCAGGTTGTCTGAAGCAGTAGGGGAATGTGATAAAGAATTCTATCGCTAGGAGAACATGTCGTCCTTACTTCTTATTTAAAATATAAATAGCGCCTCCATAACCCGCCACGCACCACAGGAGTAAATTGATGTAATTTCCTGTACTTGCCGTGAAAGTGGATGCCGCCAAAGAGGAGCGCATCACTTCGGCCATGGAGTATATGGGCAAAACTTGATGAAGGGCCTGAAGCCATTCCGGCAATCGCTCCATCGGGAAATTGACGGGCGAGAACATGAGAGCGCCAAACACGATGACTTGGGAAACCGATAGAGAAGCTTCCGGAGACAGCAAGTAGGAAAGTCCGTATCCCACGCCAATGGACGTTAATGCAATCATTAGCAGCGCCGGAATAACGGTCCACGACACGTCATACCCGGGTTGAAACATGAAGTGGGCAACGGCTGAAGAAACAGCGATAGCCGGAACGGTGATACATAACCATAACGTCGTATCTGCTCCGAGAATGACTGCACGATGGATAGGCCACGTCCGTATAAATTCCATATAACCGTCTGATTTGGCAGTGCCAACTTGTTGGGGGAGAATAACCAGGCCCGTTACGATCAGAATGAGAGTAGGCGCACCGGTTGCCAGAAAAAGGATACTGTCCGGATCCGGGTTTGGGATTAAATATGTAAAACCGATCACAATCCCTATAGCCAGCAGGATCTGAATCAAAGCGAAGAAAATCAAATAACCGGAATTTCTAAGAAATTGCATTTGGAAAACGTATTTATACTGATTAAATATCTGGTTCATTGGACCTGCCCCTTTCTTGAAGTTAATTCGATATAAACATCTTCAATCGTTGTAGGGGACAAGGAGTAGTCCGCAACAAGTCCTTTATCAACCTGTTCGCCTGCCCAATTAATCGCCAGCGGCGCGGAATTCGGATGAATGGAAAATAGCAGCTGGCTGCCTTTACGATGCGACAGATGCACCCAATTCGGCAGTTCGGAATCCGTAAACTCCCTGTTTAGAGTGATCTCCATGCGCATTAGATTACTTATGCTGCTCTTTATTTCAGAGGGTGTCCCTTGTACAAGGAACTTTCCTTTATCCAATATAGCTATTCGGTCAACCGCTTTTTCCGCTTCAACGACATTATGGGTCACCAATATGACGGAGGTTCCATCATTGGTTAATTCCCGGATCACTTGCCAAAGATAGCGCCTGCGAACGGGATCCACATCATTGGTCGGTTCATCCAGTATGACCAGCTTTCCCGGGGAAATAACCCCCATACAAAAAGCCGTTAACCTGCGAACGCCGCCTGACAGCTTTTGTCCTTCTTTGTTTATCCACTCACCCATATCCAAGCTTTCAAAGAGCATTTCCATCCGCTTCGGATCAAACCTTTTTCCGGCCCGCATTTTACCCATCAGCGTAACCGCCTGCGCCGGAGTAAGAAATCCCAAGGGAACCTGAGATTGAGGCTGTACGGAACAAAGCGATCTTGCCCGAGTAGGCGATTCTTGAACGGATTTTCCCAATAAAGTAACTTCACCTTCATCAGGAGTCAATAAACCTATAATTTGATTGACGATCGTCGTCTTTCCCGCCCCGTTATGACCTAACAGTCCGAATATTTCCCCTTCCTTAATATGAAAGGTTAGCCGGTCGTTCGCCTTTATCTTGGTTTTGTCAGGACCGGGAAACACCTTCGTCATCCCGTTCACATCCAGGATCATCCTGCACCTCCGAATGCTAAGTTATATGTTTCCAGATAATAAAAGTTTATTTGGAAAGCGAATCTAACCCACCGCTTGTTTGTCTCTCATGCATAATCGCAGCCGCACGTTCGAGAAATTGAACGACCTCCGCATTCATTGGATAAAAAGCGATGCCATCCTGCTGGTCCTTCACAACCTCCCACATTTTATCCAGGCGCGACTCATCCGTTCCAAACATGCTCCGGACCTGCTCCAACCACCGATTAGCCAAGGATTGGGATATATCCGAGCCGGGGTCCTCATCGAGATGAGCTTGAATCTCAAGAATAATATCATGCCATTTGCGCAGATCTTCTTTGCCCAATCGGACATTCAAGCGAACAATCTCTTTGGCCTCTTCGTTATTAAAATGCTTTTCAAACATACGGAAGGCGCATTCCGGGTCATGCTGAAACAGGCGGATCATTTCAAAAATTATGGACCAATTCACTTCCCCCTCAAATTCAATGGAGTACAGCACGCCTTCCAAAGCTTTTTCAAGAGCCTGTAATCGTATCTGCTGCTGCTTGACCATGGCTAATTGCTGATCTATCGATTGCTGCCAGGATACGGTAGACTCTTTTAAAATCTTTTTAATCTGCTGCAGGGAAAAGCCCATATATTTAAGAGCCAACACTTGTTCCAACCGCAAAACATCGTTCTCGCTGTACAAACGGTGCCCCCCATCCGTAGCGGAAGATGGGACGACCAAACCAACCTCATCATAATAATCCAGCGTTCTGACCGTGACACCTGTTTTCTTGGACAACTGCCCGATCGAGTACATTGACGCACCCCTTTCTTTGAGTTATCCCAAGTATAAAACAACACGTTACGTGTGATTCAAGGGAAAAATAATAAATATGTAACCAGAGGGGGATTACTAGGCATTTTCAGTAAATGTTCACAACTAGGACCGATACGAGAGGAAACGGTAAAAAGCAGCCCACGGTTTGCGAGCCGCTCTTAACCGATCAAGGAGATTCAAGGTACGTTCGCTTGATCATACTGCATTCTGTAGAACTTGGCATAGATCCCGTTGCTTTCCAGAAGCTTGACATGCGTGCCTTCTTCCGCAATCCCTTGTCCCGAGAGGACAATAATCCTGTCCGCGCTTCGGATAGTGGACAGCCTGTGTGCGATGACGAAGGTCGTGCGGTTCTTGGCCAGCTTGTCAAAGCTTTCCTGAACGACTCTCTCGCTCTCATTGTCCAGGGCGGAGGTGGCTTCATCGAATATAAGGATAGGAGGATTTTTCAAAAATACACGAGCGATGCTGATGCGCTGTTTCTGACCACCGGAAAGCTTGATCCCGCGCTGCCCGATATAGGTATCGTAACCATCCGGAAGCTCCATAATAAACTTATGGGCATTTGCATGCTTGGCAGCCTCTATCACATCCTCATCCGTAGCTCCGGGCTTCCCGTATAATATATTCTCTTTAATAGTGCCAGAGAACAAATACACATCCTGCTGTACGATCCCGATCTGGTCACGTAAAGACTTCAGCTTGATCTTTTTTATATCCGTGCCGTCAATTTCAATCGTCCCTTCGCTGGTTTCGTAGAAACGCGGAATTAAACTGCAAAGGGTCGTTTTGCCAACTCCGGATGAACCTACAAGCGCAACATATTCACCGGGATTTACCTTCAGGTTTATACGGCTGAGCACATAATGCGAACCGACGGCATACTGAAAGCCCACGTTGATAAATTCCACTTTTCCTTTTACACGGCTTGACACGAGCGCATCCGGGGCATCTGCAATATCCGGTTCAATGTTCAGAATCTCCATAAAACGTTCAAATCCGGCGACCCCATTCTGAAGATTTTGGGTAAAGTTCACTAATCTCTTCACCGGATCGATCAGGGTGTTGATGTATAGCAAGAAGGTAAGCAGTTCGGTCACAAGCAGCTGATGATAACTGATAAGAACGGCGCCCACAATCACAACGGAAATATTAATGAAGGCAGTGAACCCGGTCAAGCCATTAAAGAACAGGGCCTCTACCCAATAAGTGTTTTTCCTGCTTTCCAAAAAACGGCTGCTGCTGCTTCTGAATTTATCCATTTCGATTTCTTCGTTGGCGAAGGCTTGGACCACTCGGATTCCGGCCAGGCTGTCCTCGATTTGAGAGTTGATGTCCGCTATCCGTTCCTTGTTCTTTTTGAGAGCGTGTTTCATCTTGACGCTGTAGTGATATGCAAAAATAAGCATTATAGGTAAAATGAGGAAAATGGTTAAAGTGAGCGGCCAGTTAATGCTTAGCAAAATACAGAACGATCCTGCAATTCTCACTAGAGAAATAACCGTATCTTCCGGCCCATGGTGTGCAAGCTCCGATATATCGAATAAGTCTGTCGTTATACGTGACATGAGTTGTCCTGTTCTAGTGTTGTCGTGATAATTAAACGAAAGCTTCTGAACATGCTGAAACAAATCGCTTCGCATGTCGGACTCCATCCTGGCCCCCATCACATGCCCGAAATAGTCGGTATAGAAGTTACTGGCATACTCCACTATCATCAATAACAAAAAGATCCCGGCCATTTTAATAACCAACTCTGTAGCGATTCCCTCATCGCTTATGGCTTTGGTTGTTATTTGATTAATCAGCAAGGGATAGGCAAGCACGGTAATCGAAGCCAGCGAGGCAAAGAACAAATCCGCAAACAATACCTTTCTATACGGTTTGTAGTAGCTTAAAAACTTCCCGAGATTATTTATAAAAGATACCTCCAAACTTCAGTCTTTATTAAAAATCTTGTCCCTTCCTCATAAGAATGGCGGTGTTCAGCGCAGCGGTTATTTGATAATTTTCCATCCTTTATCACTCCAGTCATTTTTGCATTTATTCTAGCACCCCAAATACGATGCGGACAATTTAACAAATCGTTATAATGAATGATTATCATCTTTTTTTGCTAAACCCGGGGTAACCTTTAAAGGGCGGGGACGGCAAGCATTTGGTCGTCTTTGGGAAGTCGGGATATGAGATTGCACGGGAGAAAATAAATAGGAGAAAGATAATGAGGAAATTATAGAGTTGAAAAAGGAACTTGCCAAGCTGGGAATCATCGTCCGAGAGGAGGGGATCCGACAGTATTGGAGGCAAGTTCCAACGATTAAATTTTCACAATGATAGCTCGGCTTGGGCACGATACTATTCAGATAGAAGCGGCATAGTCCAATCGAGGCCGTTAGCCGCGCTTCAGGGCTGGACGCCCCGGTCTTGCCGGACAGCGTCCGTGGTCGGCTTCGCGGATGGCCGGTGCCATAAGGCGATAAGGAGAAGAACGATCGCGCTTCCCAGATAAAGATACAACATTCCGTTAGGCAGGCCGACCAACAAGTATGTCAACATCGGGCCCAGCGCGGAGCCTAGATCGGTAGCCACCGAGTAAGCGGTCATGACCGCTACGACGGAAGAGAGCCGGGCGACATCCGACGCCAAGGCGTCCAATAAAGTGGAGACGGCTGTGCTGGCCGCCATGATGAACAAGATAATCGCGCACCAAGCGTACAGCGGAAGGTTCCAAGGCACCAAGGCGTATCCGGCCGCCGAGACGACCAGCGCCAGGCAGAAGAGGGGCAGCCGACCCTTCGGGCCGTCCGAGCGCCTGCCGACCCAGGCGGCGAGGAACGGCTCCCACGCCCAGCGGGCCGCCTGGAGTATGCCTGCCAGCATCGTGCTCGTCATGACTATGCCGATCAGCATCATTGGCTGAGTATAGTTGGTTTCGATCAACAGACTTAAAGTGGCGACCATGACTGTCTGGATAAGATAAAGCAGCAGGCCGGTAGCGATGATTATGATAACTGGCTTGGTCCAAATCCTTCTGCTTATGCTCCGGTCTTCCTTCTGCATCTGCGAAGCTTCGGTATCATTTGCTTTACCGCCGGTAATGTAGAGGGCGACATAGGGAAGACCTGCCAGCATGAACAAGCCGAATACGATGGAGACGGCATCCATGCCGCACAATGGAACGAGAATGCCGCCGGCCAGCATGCCAACGAGGCTTCCGAGCCGGGATATTCCGTTAAAGCGTCCCATCAATCGCCCCCGATTCGAATCGTCGGAGTAACGGATAACGGTTAAATAGCCGCCCATACGCAGGAAAGACCAGGCTATCCCCCACAGGCCTCGGAGAATGAGCCATATGGCAAATCCATCGAAAAGTCCGTAACCGACTGTCGTTGCAGCAGCCAGCAGCACGGCAAGGAATAGTCCGATGCGTAGAGGCATTTTTCTGTAAAGCAGACCGATTAGCGGCGTCGATGGCAGGCGGATAAAACGGTTCACCGACAGGAGAACGCCGACCTCCCATAATGCACTGAGGCCGGCTTCTTTCCAGTAAATAGGCAGTACGATGTACAGCATGGAATCTCCGAGCAGACAGAGTGCGGTAACAATAGCAATGATCGTAACCGGCCGCTGCCCGTTGCCGGTCGTCGTTTCTTTCAATAAATTAAGGTTCATAGATTGTCATGAGGGTCAGAAAGGCCGTCTGTTCGTCACAGGGTACCTTGTACCTTGTGCGTAAGACCTGAAAATGCCCAACCGGTTCGATATGAAGCAAACCGAGAATGTGGGCGACCTTCATTCTTCTCCTACATGCTCCTTTTTCTGGGAAAACTTTCTTCACTCCCTTCTTTTTACCCCTTTTTAACATTTCGGTCAAGACCAGACTTATAAATAGCCGATGAAGCCTCCGTGAGGGCGCTGCTTTCCGGTGTAGTCAAACAGGGTCCGGGCCTTCGCAAAAGCGGAAAAGCGCCGAAGGAACCGGGTTGGTTCCTTCGGCGCCCAAGGCTCTTCCGATTATTCCTGCAAGCTTTCTCCCATCGGATTCTCCTTCCACATCATTGTAATCCCGAGTCCGATGGCCATAATGACAGCAGCGAAAAGATAAGGATAATGGATGTTTAAGTCAAATAATATTCCAGCGACCGCAGGCCCGACGATATTACCCAGGCTCGTATAGGTGGAGTTCATTCCCGCCACAAATCCTTGCTCTTTGCCGGCAGACCTGGATAGGGAGGTTGTCAATGCCGGACGAAGCAGGTCAAAGGCGAGGAAGATGAAGCAGGTTACGGCCAGCACGACCCAAAAGTTCGAGATTACGGTAGATACGACCGCCATTATGGCGCCAGAAATCAAACATAATTGGATCAGCTTCTTCTCACCGAGAATATCGACCATTTTTCCAAACATGAAGATTTGCACAACAACGCCGAAGATGGAGCTTATCGTAATAATGGTGGCTATGTCCTTGGGCGTAAAGCCGAATTTATGATCGGAAAAGAGGCTAAAAACCGTTTCATAGGCCGATAATCCGAAAGCAAGAACAAACACGATGATAAAGGCAATAATGTAAAGCGGATTAAGCGATTTTCTTAAATCTGTAATAAAGCTAGTATGCTTTGCAGCCGCAGAGATTTCCTTAAGCTGTTCCTTGGTAAGCTGCTCCTTTAGGATAAAAATAGATGAGATACAGGCTATGAAGGCAATCGCCGCCGCAAAGAAGAAAGGCATGCGAACGCCATATTCGGCGATAAAGCCACCGACGCCCGGCCCTATAATAAAGCCGGTGCTGATCGCCGCGGAAACGTAACCCATCGCTTTGGGTCTCTCCTCGAGAGACGTAATGTCTGCCACGTATGCAGTAACCCCGGGCATAATAAAGGCGGCGCTGATTCCTCCCAAAATCCTGGACAGGTAAAGCCACAATACCTCCGTAGCCAAACCGAAGATAAGTTCCGAAACGCTGAAAAGGAGCAGGCCGATGGTGATGATTTTCTTCCTGCCATAACGGTCAACCCATCGTCCTGCGAACGGAGATGTCAGAAGCTGTGCCACCGCGAAGATCGCTACAAGATAGCCCATCGTCTTTCCCGACAAATGCATGATATTCATAAAAGACGGCATGACGGGGATGACGAGGCCGATGCCCAGAAATGCTATGAATATATTGCTCAGAAGTATGACTAATACCATTTTTTGTTCTTTTATTGTTTTTTTCATGGATCAACACTTTCTTTCTCTAAGTATCAATGATGCGAAATTCCTCTCCAGAATACCGTCCAGGAGGCTTCCAGCTTTTCTTTCAGCCTTCTCTTATCATTGCCGTATACTAACTCAATCATTATGGAATCGACGACTCCCAAGAAGGCGAGGGTCGGTGTTTTCGCTGCCTCTCCGACAATGGCATCGGCATCGATCCAATCCCGGAATTTGCTCTCCAGTACCGCCTGTACCTTCTCCTCGAGATCAATCACTTCCTTCTCGATAGCTTGAGCCAGATGAGCCGGCGGGAAGAAGGACATCCGCAGCCAAAACGTTAACTGCTCATTTTTTTGGAAAAGATCTATGACCAGCTGCAGAAAACCATATAAATTCTGTTCAGGATGGCGGGAATCCATATTACGAAAATATTCTAACTTGGAAGACAGCTCCGTCTCTTTCGCATCACGTAAAACCTGCAGGAAAAGATCATCCTTCCCTTTGAAATGGGCGTAAATGGATTGCTTCTTCATGCCGACTTCTTCAGCGATTTGAGACAGGGAGGCTCCTTCATAGCCATGGATGGTGAAATATTTTAACGCGGCTTCTTTAATTTCATTGCTTTTCAACCCTATCACCTCAATTAACGAACGTTCGTCAGTCATCATAGCAAAATAAAAAATGATATGCAAGCAAAAAATAAGCCCGCCCGGCATATTGGACAAATGTTGCGGACATGAGAGACCTTATTTTGCCCATGGGCTATTTTGTTGAAAAATATTTGCCATACCTATTTACAAACCGACGGTCGGTTTTTATAATTAGAGTATGTAAAATGTCTGGAGGAATGATTATGAAGAATGAGGATCGCAGGAAACAAACCATCCGGCAATTACTGGATGCGACAAAACAATTGCTTAGGGAGAAAAGCTGCCACGCTATAACGATGAAGGATATTATGGATCAATCGCAGTTGTCCAAGGGGGCCATCTTCCATTATGTGAAGAGCAAGGATGAAATTTTTGCCTGGGTGCTGCAGGAACGGCTGGAGGAGATCCACGAACATTTTATGAGCGAAGTTGAGAAGGGCGGAAGAACGTTCGACGGACCGATGCAAATCATCTCGAACAATCTGGCCGGCTTGGAGGATGCAGAGGAGGTAACCAATAAGGTTCTCGTGTATTTGCTGGGCAGGGAGGATGAACCCGCCGTCGCGGAAGTGCTCCGGAGCTTCTATGAGAGATCGGTGCATCTGTCCAAACAATGGATTATGATCGGCCAACAGCACGGTGTGATACAGGAGTCGGTCGATCCGGACAAGACGGCGGAATTGTTCGTTCTGCTCGCTTTCGGTCTGCGCGTTCGGGCTTCGCTGCCAGCGCTCCCCGTTTCATTCGCTGCCGGGGATTTATCGGCGTTCATGGCCCATCTGTTGAAAAAATAATAGCTTCATAGAAAGGAAAATGCGCTATGCATTTATGGCTGTTACTGCATTTGGCCGGTGTCGTATTATTTGTCGGAAATATCGTTACGGCGGCGTTCTGGAAATTCGCGCGGACCTGCACAAAAATCCGGTCGTCATTCACTCTGCGGTCAAAAACGTCATGCTTGCCGATTTTGTGTTCACTCTGCCGGGACTCGTCCTGATCATTCTATCGGGGATTGTTATGGCTGTTCAGACGGAAATGCTCGCTCAGGGATTTAATTGGCTAATGGCGTCGTTGATCTTGTTTGCGGTTACCGGCGTAGTCTGGCTGGCGGTGCTCCTTCCCCTGCAGCGGGCCATGATCCGTTATAGCGCCGCATGTGTGGATCGCGGGTACATCACGGAGGAGTACGCCCGAGCTTCCCGTTGGTGGGCTGTCTTCGGCACCATCGCCACTCTGCTGCCGGTTGTTATTCTTTATCTGATGATTGCAAAAAGCTTCTAAATCCGGGGAGGGATAACAATGGCTCCGTTTATCGCTCTGCTTTCATCCTTTGTGCTCTTTCGGGGCATCGGCTTGCTTGGCTGGCCTTATTTCGACGGTTGGCATTCTTCCCTGCGGGCGGCTGTAGTGGTCATGCTGCTGCTTGCCGCCTCCGCCCATTGGGGCAAGAGGCGTCCTGATCTGATACGGATGGTCCCGCCTTTTTTTCCAAAAAGAGAATGGATTGTGACCGTGACCGGTTGTCTGGAAATTGCAGGGGCTATCGGCCTGCTGCTGCCGGCTTTCTCGTTTGCTGCATCTGTGTGCTTGACCGTGCTGCTTCTTGCCATGTTTCCCGCCAACGTATATGCCGCCCGGGAAAAATTGACGATCGGCGGCAAGCCTGTGCCAAAGCTGTCTTTCCGTATTGTGCTGCAGATTGTTTTCATAGCGGCGGTCCTGCTGTCATCACCGATGTTCGGTCCAGAGCTTGGATGACAGGCAGGGTTAGAACAATATCATAGGCAATCGGCTATAAGCCTCCTGGACATTCTCATTGAGAAGCTTCTCTCCATGTGATTGTAAGGGGGCTTTTATTTATGGGCATCAAAGGACGGGCATAATTTTTGCAAAAATAAAATTTGTCCCGCAAATTCCTGACAAACGGATGTCAGGGTCGTAGGTTTATACTTTTAGATAAAAAGCGAATGGGGGAGTTCCATGTCACAGCAGGAGTACATTGTCATACGGGGAGCCAGGGAAAATAACTTGAAAAATGTATCGCTTCGAATCCCCAAACGGAAAATAACGGTTTTTACCGGAGTGTCGGGATCGGGTAAATCATCGATCGTTTTCGATACGATAAGTGCGGAAGCACAGCGGCTGTTAAATGAAACATTCACGGCGTTTATCCGAAATCGTCTACCTAAACACAGCCGGCCTGATATGGATTCGATAGAAAATCTGTCCACCGCCATCGTTATTGATCAGAGACGTCTGGGGGGCAACTCTCGTTCGACATTGGGCACTATTACCGATATTTATTCGATGTTCCGCCTGCTTTACTCGCGCGTAGGCAAGCCATTCGTCGGGTACTCCCACGTCTTCTCCTTTAACGATCCGGCAGGCATGTGTCCGGGATGTCAAGGCCTCGGCAAAAAGGTGGAGCTCGATGTTCGCAAACTCTTTGATCCATCGAAGTCATTAAATGAAGGAGCGATATTATTTCCCGTGTTTTCCGTAGGGTCGTGGTATTTAAAAACATATACCTTGTCAGGTTTATTCGATAATGACAAGAAGCTTGCGGACTATACGGAGCAGGAGCGGGAGCTGCTGCTGTACGGCAAAGGCAAAAAAATAAAGCTTCCGTCCAAGGGAGGACCGATCCAGTCTGATTATGAAGGAGTCGTCCACAAATTCAACCGTCTGTATATTCAAAGAGACAGCAGCGAATTGTCCGAGAGTACCCGAAGCAAGGTGAACCGCTTCATTACCCTTGTCGCGTGTCCGGAGTGCAAGGGCGCCCGTCTTAATCAGGCGTCTTTAAGCTGCACCATCAACGGACTTAACATAGCGGAATGCTCTGCGATGGAGATAAGCGAGCTTCATAAAGTGATAAACCGTATCAAAGATCCGATCGCGGCCCCGCTCGTATCCGCTTTGGCGGAGCGGCTCCAGCATCTGATCGACATAGGGCTGGATTATCTCACCTTGAACCGTGAGAGGCGCTTGAATTTTTTGATAAAGAAGAGATACGACGCCAGCTGCAGGCTATAGATGATGTTGGTTTGCATTATTTGACACTCGGCCAACCGTTAAGCACGCTGTCCGGAGGGGAATGCCAGCGTATTAAGCTGGCGGGCGAATTGCACAGGAAAGGAAAAATCTATGTCATGGACGAGCCGACAACGGGACTTCATCTATCGGATGTGGATCATTTGTTGACCATTCTAAACCGACTTGTGGATAATGGCAGTACGGTCATTGTTATTGAACACAACCTGGATATCATCAGACAGGCGGACTGGGTGATCGACCTTGGACCGGAAGGCGGTCATAAAGGCGGACAGGTTATTTTTGCAGGAACGCCAAGGCAGCTATCTGACGCTCAGGGATCGTTAACAGGTATGTATATAGGAAAATGAAGAATGCTCAAGATGGATGAAGTACACTTGGGTGTCAGCCGTTGCTGGGATGATGGCTAAGTGGTTGACCACCGTCATGCGACGCCAAACACCGCGCGCCGGGAGTCTGGAGCGTTGCGGAAGGCTGGGGGGCCGCTCGTGCTTTTGGTCTGTTGCCGATATAATCGGGATAGGGGGGATTTTGCTTGAAGCTGGATCGATTACTTGCTATTACAATGTGTCTGCTCAGTAATAAAAGAGTGACTGCCGCCGAGTTGGCGGACAGGTTCGAGGTATCCTTAAGGACTGTCTACCGGGATATCGACGCGATTAATCAGGCTGGAATTCCTGTTGCTTCCTATCCCGGTCCGGACGGAGGGTATGAAATTATGCCGGGCTACCGGATAGATAAACAAGTATTGACGCTGGAACATTTAGTTGCGATCTATACTTCGTTGCGAGGCATTCAATCGGCAACGGATAACTCCGAGCTGACCGAGCTGCTTGAAAGAATCGGGGCTTTGATCCCGGAGGATTTCACAACCTCTGCCTCATTCAGCCTCGATTTCCGGCACTCTTCGAATGCGGATGTCAAGGAGAAGATACGGTCTCTTCAGCTTGCTGTCCGGGAGATGCATACAGTGAAATTTGACTACATGGATAGTAGGGGAGCAGAGACGTCCCGAACGGTTGAGCCCATGGGATTGTACCTGAAGCGGAGCGCTTGGTATTTATGGGGGTTCTGTCGTATCCGTTCGGCCCTCAGGGTCTTTCGTTTATCCCGCATGAACAATTTGAAGCTCTTATCTGAAAGGTTCGTCCGCCGCAACTTGACCATTGAGGATATAGATAAGGACCGCAACATAAAGCCGCCGGATGGCGTGGATGTAATGCTATGCTTTAACCCCGCGGCGAAGGCTAGGGTCAGGGAAGAGTTCGAAGCCGCCGATATTGCGGAGAATCCCGATGGAACCTTGCTGATAAAGGCCTATTATTATTCGAGGGAGAAGGCCGTACAGCATCTTTTGAGCTTTGGGATTCATGTAAGGGTGCTGGCACCGCCGGAGTTTATTGATGAATTCCGCTGCCAAGTGCTTCAAATTTCGCGTCTGTATCAGCATTGACGGTTTGGCCGTAGAAATGTTGTTGTTTATTTTATTTAAGTATTTACTTTATTAAGGAAAAGATTTAATATGAAGTCAGAAATAACCGGAAGGGAGGAAAACGACTAACGATGCCTGTCGATATATTTTCTGCACTTGCCGACCCGACCCGGCGCAGGATTCTGGAGATGCTCGCTGATCATGACGGGTTATCTGCATCCGAGATTTACGATCAATTCAAAGTCAGCCCGCAGGCGATTTCCCAACATCTGAAAATTCTTCGCGGGGCGAATTTGGTAGAGGTGGAAAAGCGGGCACAGCAGCGCATCTATCGAATCAACACTAAAGCAATGGTCCAATTCGAGGAATGGTCCAAGGGGATGAGACAGCGCTGGAGCCGAAGACTGGATACCTTGGATGCAGTATTAAAAGAAGAAATGAAGAAACATGCAAATAACCAAATTGAAAAGGAGAAACCCGAATGAATTCAAAAGAGAATCAGCAAGCCCTTGTCATTACCCGCACGTTTGAATACGGCTGGACAGTGCTTGGGCCCATGTCAGACAATGCCGTTGCCGGCATGAATCAATCGCTGGATAAGCTCGTCCAAGCCATCGCGTGAGAAGGGGAGCCGATCCCGACCGTAATTAACAAGTTTAAACATTACTACGGATTAGCTCCAGGCCAAGTATTTAAATCGATTGTCCGTTTTGTACAATGATTATGGACCTAAATATGCGATGATTTGCTGAAAAGATTAAACATCGACACAGGAGGAGAATAATGAAGCCTCGAATTTCCGTACTCACATTAGGCGTGGACGATTTGGAAAGATCATTAAAATTCTATCGGGATGGACTGGGCCTGCCGACCCAAGGGATCATAGGCAAAGAGTTTGAACACGGGGCGGTCGCCTTTTTCGACTTGCAGGCCGGTGTCAAACTGGCCATCTGGAACCGCCGTGATCTCGCCCATGAGGCGAAGGTCCCTCTGGGATCGCCGAGCCCGACGGAAATGACCATCGGCCATAATGTAGGCAGCAAGGAAGAAGTGGACAGAATTATGGAACAAGCCCGGAATGCAGGGGCTGTCATTACGGATCCCGCGCATGACGCTTTCTGGGGCGGGTACTCGGGACACTTCCAGGACCCCGATGGCCATTTATGGGAAATCGTCTGGAATCCTGCTTGGGAGATCGAGGATTGATCTATCGTCCCGCTCGCATAGGGCGGGAAAGAGCAGCCCAACTATAGGAAATAACACATAGGCAACAATACTCTCCAGACGATTGGTTGCAAACATCCATGCATGTATAATAGTAGCCAGAGGAACAAACGCATTATGCATAATGAAAAGAAGCGGAGAGGAAGAGATGAACCACTCGAGTCACGGCGGACCATACCATGTACGTCCATACCGTCAGGAAGATCGGGAAGCATGTATGGCTTTGTTTGAGAGCAATGTACCGAAATATTTTGCGCCCGAGGAGCTTAAAGATTTTGTTTCTGATCTGGATGATTTGAAGTGGCCGTATTTGGTCATGGAGGATGAGAACGGGAAGATTGTCGCCAGTGGCGGTTATGGCGCTATAGGAGAAGACGGGACCGTTGCCGCTCTCTGTTGGGGGATGGTCCGCCGGGATCTTCATCGATGCGGGCTGGGCAGGCGGCTTCTCGTCGAGCGATTGAAGAGGATCGCGGCGGAGCCGAAATTTACCAGAGTAACCATTGAAACGTCGCAGTACAGCCGCGGCTTTTTCGAACGTTTCGGGTTCGTCGCAAAGCGGGTTTGCCCGGATGGTTTTGCCCCGGGCTTGGATCTAGTAGAGATGGAGCTTGATCTTTCCCGGTTGAAATTATAGCTCGACTTTCGGTGCGAGATCGCATTAAACCTGAAAGTTGAGTATTAAGATCTTTGGGATAAGCTGCCGTGAAATTCAAAGATCATGTACGGTTACACAAAGTTGGATAACGATCCCAAATGGATCTTGTAGTACAGCATATCCAGGACTAAAGTAAAGTGCATCGTTTACTCCAGCCTATGCAGAACATTCGGATGATCCTCTTTAGCGAGAGAGAAAGCGGCCGTACCGATAATTCAGTAAAAATTACCGGCTTTCGCGGAAGCGCGAACGGCTGAGGGGTATATGGCCGAGGAATTCTTCTCTGCATGTCAAAATCGACTCTGGCGGCGGGCGGCTTTCGCTTGCCTTAACGGCGATGCAAAAAAAAGCGAGTGTTTGTGGGTACCCGACCACGAACCTCGCTCTTTTATTTTCCTTCTTCGATCATTAAACCGATTCCGCAGGCAAGTTCCCGCCATACACGTTGCGAGCGATAATTTTCGCCACTTCCGATTTATGGGCTAAATAAGCATCCGATTTGGTTTCGATAAAATCGGCTTTTCTCATTTACGTCTGTTCCTAACTATTATATAATGAGTTAAAGTCCTATATAGGTATAGCGTCTCTATATATGAGACGAACAAGATTCTCCTTTTCAGAATTCCATTAAATAAGAGCGAACGAGTCAAGACTTTTCAGAGAACTAAGAGTGGGGGATTGAATATGACCAACGCTTTGGTAAAGAGGGAAGTTATTCGTTTGGCGATGATCGGCATGGTTGATGGCAACGGGCATCCTTATTCCTGGAGCGCCATCTTCAATGGATACAATGAGAGGGCTATGCAGAACTGTCCTTATCCCGGCATTCCGGAGTATTTGGCTAAAGAGCCTAAGGAGAATTTGCGCATCAAGGGAGCTAAGGTGACTCATATTTGGACGGATTCGCCGGAAGATGCCCGGCTTGTCGCGGAGGCGTCCTTAATTCCCCATATTGCAAGCTATCCGGAGCAGGTTATTGGCCAGGTGGATGCGGTCATTATAGCAACCGACATAGGGGGAGAGCATGTGGAGCGGTGCCGGCCTTTCGTGGAGGCAGGTCTTCCCGTGTTCGTGGATAAGCCGCTGGTGGATAATGAAAGCGATTTAGCGATATTTGCCCAATGGGCGAGAGAGGGTAGGGCAATCCTGTCCTCCAGCAGTATGAGGTACAGCAAGGAATATATGCCTTATCGGCTGTCAACGGCAAATTTAGGGCAGCTGCGCTATGTAACGGTGGCTATGGCCAAGTCTTGGGAACGGTACGGTATCCATGCGCTGGAAGGAATTTATCCTATTGTGGGGCCGGGTTTCTTGACGGTGCGGAATACGGGCACCGAGGACAGGAACATCGTGCATCTTAAGCACCGGTGCGGGGCGGATATAGTGATTTCCGTTACAGCCGATATGTATGGAGCTTTCGGCCCCGTGCTTCTGTGCGGTACATCGGGGCATGCGTATGTTTCCTTTCAAGATACTTTCTATTCGTTCAAAGCCCAGCTTCAAGCTTTTATCGATTATTTGCGCACAGGCGAAAGGCCCTTTCCGTTTGCGGAGACAGCTGAATTGATGAAGCTTGTCATAGCGGGAATCCGAAGCCGCGAACAGCAGGGAGCGGAAATTGCGGTGAAGGATATAGCACCTTCCCTTGCTGGGTTAGAATGATAGAACTGCTTAATTCTGTCAGGGAATCAGGTTGTCGGCCGGGCAGCCGTTGACAGATCAACCGCCTGTTTGCCGTTGACGATCCGTCGAACGTTAGCCTGTGACGGATCAGCTTACCGTTTAGCTGGAGTTCTAGGCCCCTCAGTTAATACTTTGCTGCCAGCCATAACAACTCAATAATCAGGAGGAACCGCTATGTCCGTAAGAAAGTACGCAATGCGGCCTAGTAGAGTACTGAGAAAGCTGCATGCAGGAGAAGTAGCTTATTGCACCAAACTTAATCTGGCCGATTCCCGTTCGGCGGAAATAGCCGCTATGTCGGGCTTTGATTGTATCTGGACCGATATGGAGCATGTGCCCAATGACTGGTCTGCGGTAGAAAAGCAAATTTTGGCCGCCAAGGCTTACGATGCGGATACGATTGTCCGAGTTGCACGCGGAAGCTACAGCGACTATATCCGCCCGCTGGAAATGGACGCGGCCGGCATTATGGTGCCGCATATTATGAGCCTGGAGGACGCGCAGCGGGTGGTCCGCAGCACGAAATTCCATCCGCTTGGCATGAGGCCGGTCGACGGGGGCAACTCGGATGGAGCATACTGCAACGTGGACTTTAACGATTACATCAAGCAGGCGAATGAAGAACGCTTTTTGATTCTGCAGATTGAAGATGTGGAGCCGTTGGATGAGCTGGAGCAGATCGTTGCTTTGCCCGGGGTTAATATGATCTTTTTCGGTCCGGGCGATTTCAGCCAATCGATCGGGGCTCCCGGCCGGATGGATCATCCCCTGCTGTTGGAAACGCGGAAGCGGATAGCCGATCTTGCCAACAAATACGGGAAGTTCGCAGGCACCGTAGGGACCGTGGACAACCGCGAGGAGCTGATCGGGCTTGGTTACAGGTTCATCAGTATTGGGGCGGATGTAGTCGCTTTAAGCCAGTATTACAATGCCATTATGAAGCGGCTGTTGTCGTCTTGCGGAAGACCGGCAGACAGCATTTACTCGGAAAGCTCGAAGGAGGGAACAACATGAACGTTATGTCATCTTTTTCACTCGAGGGTAAAGTAGCTGTTGTAAGCGGAGGCAGCGGTTTGTATGGGCGGCAAATCGCCTCCGCGCTCGCTCAGGCGGGGGCGATTACCCAGGTGACTTCCCGCAATGGCGACAAGCTCGCCGAGATCGAGGCAGACTTCGCCGCTAGAGGGGTGCAGGTTACCGCCCGCCAGCTGGACCAGGCCGAGGAGCCGTCTATTCTGGCCCTAAGGGACACGCTGCTGGACGTATACGGACGCATCGATATCCTCGTCAACAATGCGGTGCTGCGTACGATGGGCTCTTGGCAGGACCCCTTGGAGACGTTCACCAAGAGCATGGAGGTTAACGCAGCGGGATTATTTGCAATGACCCGCGCTTTTGGTGATGTGATGGCCCGACAGGGAGGGGGATCTATTATTAATGTAGGTTCTATCCAAGGCATGGTGGGGCCTGACGCCGAAATATACCGCGATGTCGAATTCCATGGCTTTGTTCCCGACTACTTCTTTCATAAAGGCGGCATGATTAATTTTACCCGCTTTACGGCCAGCTATTATGGAAAGAGCGGGGTGCGCTGCAACTGCATTAGCCCGGGAGGAATGGCCTCCGAGCGTACGCCTCCGGCTTTTATTGAAAGCTACAGCAGACGGACCTTCCTCGGGAGGATGGCGGGGGAAAGCGATCTGATGGGCAGCATCGTTTTTTTGGCATCGGATGCTTCGGCTTATATCACCGGGGTCAACCTTCCCGTAGACGGCGGCTACACCGCCAAATAGCGGGTTTGGATTGCATAAGCTCAGCCCGGTAAGGTAACGACCGGCATGGATTTGATAATCGAGGAGGCTCGAAGAATGTACAGTTGCTTGTTTTCCATGGAAAACAGAACCGTTGTCGTAACCGGAGGAAGCGGTTATTTAGGTCGAGAAATCGTTCGCGCCATGTCTGATTTTGGCGCTGCGGTTGTATCGGCTGATTTGCAGCCCGCAGAGCATACGGGAGAGAGAATCGTCAGTGCGGTTTGTGATGTCTCTGATACCGAATCGATTCGCCGCCTGTTCAACGAAGCTAGGGAAACGTTCGGCCGCATCGATGTCTTGATCAACTGCGCCACTTACGGGGCCGGCTACGGGCCGCTGGGCACCGTGGAGCAGATGTCCGACGAGGATTGGGCGTACGGATTGGACGGGGCGGTGGGTACCTGCTTCCGCTGTACCCGTGAAGCTGTGCCGCATTTGGAGGCTGCGGGGGGCGGAAGCATCGTCAATATCGCTTCCATGTATGGAATGGTTTCGCCCGACCCGTCCATCTACGGAACCAGCGGGGCGAACAACCCTGCCAATTACGGAGCCGGCAAAGCGGCCGTCATCCAGTTTACCCGTTATTGTGCGGCTCATCTGGCTGCGAAGGGCATCCGCGTGAATAGTGTTACCCCAGGGCCGTTCCCGAATCCCAACATCCAGCAGGATGAAGCTTTTCTGACCCGTCTGAACAGCAAGACGATGCTTGGCCGAGTAGGACAGGCGCATGAAATCGTAGGAGCCGTACTCTACTTGGCATCCGGCGCCTCCAGCTTTGTAACCGGATCCAACATCGTAGTGGATGGCGGTTGGACCGCCTGGTAGCGTCTCGATTTCGTTGTTAGTTGTCCATTCGCAATTTTGGGATAGCAAGTAACTCCGTATTTGTTATTCACCAGCGCCCTCATTTTAGAGAATAATGCATTTGCTTTACTTATGTTCACATGCACTACTTGCATCTGTCACCGGACAGCTTGTCTTTCGAAGGGGGGTGGGGACGAGCCGACAGGGAATAAATGAACTTGATTCATTAACGGATAAATAGAAGCGATTTCGGAGCGGAGTCATCGGAACCTGCTGAATGGAAGCCCTACGCTATGGTGTCAAGGAATGCCAAATCTAATTCGGAGGATGCTCATATGAGAAAATTACCGATGATCATGCTGATGAGCTTGCTAATGTTGATGATTCCCTTGGCCGCATTGGCAGCCGTACCAAATCCGTCAGAGCCGGATGTGATTGTAGCGGCAAAGACGGCTGATGGTTACAATACCTATTTTCCTTCTATGGAGCAATTGCCGTCCGGCAAGCTTGTTGTAGTCTACTACAGTGCAACCGCACATCAAGGCACGAATGGCAGAATTGCTATGGTAGAGAGCACGGATGAAGGACTGACCTGGTCTCAACCGCGGATCATCATGGATACGCCTGAAGATGACCGCGATCCTTCCATTACCCTGTTGTCTGACGGAACGCTGCTTCTGAACTGGTTCAAACCTGATAACGGAGTCAATCAAGTATACGTATCCCGAAGCACGGATGAGGGCTTGACCTGGAGCGCGCCGACCAAGGTGCAAACGAATCTGATAAACGCTGCAGTTTCTTCCAAAATGGTTGAATTGGATACCGGAGAGCTCCTGCTGCCTATCTATGGCTCTTACGCCTCCGATCAAGGGGTTAGCCGATCGGTAGTTGTTCGCAGCTCGGACGGTGGCTTGACCTGGAATCCGTCGTTGGAAGCGACGATGGCCGAGCCGATACCCTTGCCTCAGCCGAATCTGTTTCCAGCTATCGGGTTTGTTGAACCGGTTATTGCCGATTTGGGCGGCGGGCACCTGATAAGCATGCACCGAACTTATTCAGACAGCGACAATGGGATTGCCTGGGAATCGGAGTCTTTTGATAACGGGCACACTTGGAGTGCCGCGGTCAGAACCACGATGTACGCCCACTGCTCGGATCTGCTTGTGCTCAGTAATGGTACTGTGCTTCATACGTGGGGAGACCGCAAATTTGACTTCAGCAGCGGAAGAGCTGTAGTAGGGCGGGTAATGGAGCCCGGAACCGATTGGGAGGACTGGGAGGATGCTCTAATTTATAAAAGCCCCGGCTCTACGGACATGGCTTATCCGAGTGCGGTTGAGCTTTCCGATGGGCGGATCTTTATTGTCTTCTACGATGCTCATTCCACCAAGGGCTTCATAGGCGGAAAGTATTTTAACCCGGAGGATGTAACGGTTGAGAAACGTACCGACCGTATGGAGCTGCTTGCCATGTATAATAGCGGAAGCCTGCAGATTGATACCAATATGACTTATGAGGATCCGGGTACTCCTAGCCGCGTGAATGTCAAACCAACAGGAGCCATTGATGGGGTGGCTAGCTTGAATTATGCTGCCTGGGGAAGCGTCCCCATGCCGCCGGAATCCTATTACTACACTCTTATTTTACCGAAAACTTACAAACTTAACGCTATCGGGATCAACTTGAAACCGCAAGCCGGAAGACCGGAGAGCGCGGTTGTCGAATATAAAGATGCGCAGGGTCAATGGCATTCCTTGTTTTCTTACACCGACGTTGTTCATGAGCAGGGGATTCTTGATATCCATGAATATGATCCGGGGCTTCTGGCCAAGGAAGTTAGGGTAAGAATTACGAAAGCGTCCGGGCAAGCGGTTCTGAGCGAAATAGCTTTGTACGGTGAGCCTGCGTTATCCCAGATCGATCTGCTGTCGCTATACAATAACGGCCAAATTCAAATTGATACCGATATGACTTATACATCGGGCAGGGTGGGCATTACCGGACCGCTGGACGGCAGTCTGGATTATTGGGATTCCGCCACGCGAAATTCACCTACACCGCCACCGGCATACTATACCGTTGAATTGGATACTGTGAGGGAGCTTAGTGCCATCGGGGTCAATTTGAAGCCCAGAGAGTATGCGGAGGACGCTATCGTATCTCTATCCGTAGACGGTACGACATGGACACCGGTCATTTCCTACACCGGGGCCAGGCACAACAGCGACAGTATGGAAATCCATCATTTCGACACTGTTCAAGCGGCCAAGTACGTTAAGGTGGAAATAACAAGATCCGAGGGCTGGCCTCAGCTGAACGAATTGAGGCTTTATGAAGAATACTAACACTCCTTGTAAAGATTCGTAGTTATACAACTATGGGGCAGGGGAAGAGGAGTTCCCCGTTAGGCCGGCTTTTATATAAACCATGAATAGGCTGCCTCTAATCGTCCTCTAGTCAGACAGGGCCATTGCCCCCCTAAATATTTAGGAAGACAATGGCCCTGCATTTTGTGTGGCAAAAAGACAGCGAATTTCTAGCTCGACGGTTGTTGAGTGAAGCGTAGAGGGGAGCATAATGATGAGACCAACTGCTGAACGGAAGATATCGAAGCTTACTTTGGGTACGGTGCAATTGGGGATTCCATATGGCATTAACAACCGGGAAGGCATGCTTACGGAGGAACAGGGGCTGCGGCTTCTGGAGCTGGCCTGGAGCGAGGGCATAACTTCATTCGATACTGCTGCGGGGTACGGCCGCGCGGAAGCGCTGCTTGGCCGGTTCAGCCGAGGCAAGAGTCCCTTCATTATTACCAAGCTGAAGACGGGAGTCGGCGGGAGGATTGATCCCGATAAGCTGGAGCAGAACATGCGTAAGGAGGCCATCGATTCCTTGAAACTGCTGGGTGTGTCCTCCATTCCGCTGTTAATGCTGCATAATACCGATGTTTTGAAGGAGCATGGGGACGCTATTGAGGCCGGCTTGCGATCCCTGCGTAAGGAAGGCTTAATCGAGCGTGCCGGCATTTCCGTTGCATATAACACCGAGGAAGAGTATTCGCTGATCGGCAGCCGTTTGCTTAACGATCTTTATGAAGCGGTCCAGCTGCCTATGAATTTGCTTGACCACCGCCCCTTGCGCAATGGCTGGCTGCGGAAACTGAAGGAGAGGGGAAAGCTGGTGTTTGTGCGCAGTGTTTTCCTGCAGGGTCTTATCCTTATGCAGCCGAATGAGCTTGGGAAAACGATGGCCAAGGCAAAGTCGCCGTTGATGGAGCTTCACGACCTGGCCGGGAAGTACAGGTTTCCGCTGCCCCAGATGGCGGTTTCGTTCGTCAGGGATTGCGGCAGCGTAGACAGCCTCATTATTGGTGCGGAAACAGAGGGGCAGATTAGGGAGAACCTGCGGCTGATGGCCGGACCGCCATTGCCTGAAGAGCTTAGGGAAGAGATCTTGAACCGTTTTGCAAATATAGATGATGCAGTCATCACCCCCCATTTGTGGGCGCCCCGCTAACATATAAAACTCGCCACTGTCGAAGAAACGAGACAGCGTATTTCTTTTTTTCTTTGGTTTGTGTATACTTTTATTAACCGTTTCTGCGGATTTTTATTGTATGTCATGAAGCTATTGTATATTGCACAGCTTTCACTACACTGGGGCCTTACTGAACTTATATTTAAATACAGCGGGAGCAGGTGACTTGTCATGAGTGACTCATCCATCAAATCGAAAGATTCCCCCTATTTCCTGATCCAGTCCGTGGACAGGTCGTTGACAATTCTGCAAAGCTTTATAGAGGAAAGGCGCCCTATGGGGGTAACGGAAATCGCCAAGCGGCTCGGGCTGCACAAGAGCGTCGTTCACCGTTTAATGCTGACCCTGCAGGCACATGGTTATTTGGAACAGGTTCGGGATACCGACAAATATATGGTAGGCCCGAAGGCATTTGAGCTCGGCTCCGTATTTACAGGCTCCACTTCCCTGGTAGATGAGGGCAAGCAGATACTAATGCAGGTGGTCGAGGAAATAGGCATGACTGCGCACCTGGCCATCCTTGACAGAGACTCCGTGCTGTATATGGTGAACGTGGAACCGGATCACTTCAAGTATTTATTTGGAGCCGTCGGACAAAGGAAGCAGATCTATAATACCGCCTTGGGTAAATCCTTGACTGCCTGGCTGCCGGAGGAAAAGACCAGGAAGCTGTTGGAAAACTGCAGCTTCGAGAAGCTGACAAGCACTACGATCGGATCGGTAGAGGAGTACTTGGAAGAGCTGGAGAGGGTAAGACAGAACGGTTATGCGATTGATAACGAGGAAGCGGTAGTGGGTGTGAGATGCGCATCCGCACCGGTATGTGACCGTGGAGGCGATGTCATTGCGGCAATCAGCGTCAGCGGCTATAACGTCTCGTATGAGCAGATCCATGAAATCGGGATCAAAATTAAGGGCCTCGCCGCACAATTGTCCCGCAGGCTGGGGTATTTTGGAGCAAGATAGGAATTGCAGCACCACAAGGATATGAACAACAAGCCGGAGTTCCCACAAGGAACCCGGCTTTTTTTCTAAATATAAGAAAGTATAAGCTTTAAGAGCTTATTCAGGTCATCCACCGGATTATGTAAAAGACAATCAATACAGCAGGTCTTTTTTGGAAAAAGACGCACGATGCCTAATTCTAGAGCGATAGTGCAGGTCTTTTTTGGAAAAAATCGCGAAATGCCTAATTCTAAAACGATAATGCAGGTCTTTGGAGCGATTTTTGCGGAATGGCCCCATTTTGTCAAAAAGACCTGCACATTTGAGCGTCCTTCGCTCTTTTTTGGGGAAAGGGGCGGATTTTAATGCACTTTTGCTCGTCTTTACGACTTCCTTACCGACCCGGATGCGGCATGAAGGCGATTTCATTCCGTGCTTGACACTAATTAGGGTCTATAATAGAATATAAGTAATAAAAGAGACTATGTCTCTCATTGTGATACGAACGACAATGGCATCTTTAGTCCTCCAACAACGGATCGGCCCGGTGTTCCTTTTATAGCTGCAGGTTCGCCTGTTTCTATACATTAATTATTATGACTTTTGGGGGGAGATGGATGAGAAGGTTTCGCCTACCGATTATGAGCGGACTGCTCGCGATCTTATTAATGGCCACGGCTTGCTCCGGTCAGCAGGGAAAGGGCACCGGATCAGAGGGGAATGCCGGGGGAGATGGGGACTCCAAAGAAAAGCCGGTCACAATCACTTATTGGATTGACCCGCGTTTCCAATTAATTGAGGGAATGGAAGATGAGACTAAAAATTACGGCGACTACGAGAAGATTCAAGCGCAAAAATTTATGGATCTTCACCCTCACGTAACCATCGATATTCAAACGCTTACATGGGATGATCTTCCAAAGAAAGTGCCTGTAGCTATTGCTGGCGGAACACCTCCGGATATTTTACGTGATTACCTTGGAAGAACTGCACAATACGCCTATGAAGGGGTGCTGGAGAATTTAGAAGACTTGCTGCCTAAGGAGGAGCTGGATGATTATATTCAGGATTACCTGGATTTGTATACCATCGATGGGCACCTTCATGCGCTCCCAGCCTATGCGTGGGCGGCAGGCCTTGTCGTCAACAAGGAATTATGGTCGAAGAAGGGCAAGGAGAATCTCCTGCCGACACCTGAAAACCCTTACTGGACGATAGAGCAGTTCGATGAGGCGATCCAAGCGATTGCCGAGAAGAATAAAGTCTTCCCTTATGCCGTACAGATTGCGGTTCCTCAGGGCGACCAAGGCATCCTGAACCTTCTCTGGGGCTTCGGAGCCAAGCTGTTCAAGGACGGCGATTACAGCAAGACAGCGTTAAACAGCCCGGAAGCTGTCAAGGCGCTGGAATATCTGGTCAAGCTGAACGATGAAGGCAAGCTGCAGCCGAGTGCCGTTACGACTCAAGCCGGGGAAATAGATACGCTGATGTGGCAGGGGCAGTTGGGCTCGGTTAGCGATACTTTGGCCGTCTGGGCGAGGCTGAATGCCGCCAAAGAAGAAGGCAAGACGAACGGGGAGCACGATCTGGTCATGGTCCACCAGCCTAATGACGAAGGAGTCAGCAATGGGGTTCCTGTAGGACCTACCGGATTCGCTGTATTCAAGCAAGATGACGAGTATAAATTGAAATGGGTTATCGAATTCCTGTTATACCTGAACAATACGGAGCATCAGCAGGTATATGCGAAGAGCGCTGGACAATTCCCGGTGAAGAAATCGGCCGGAGTCCCTATGAAGGATGACGCGAACTATAGGGTGCTGCAGAAAATCATTGAAGAACGAGGGCTGGAGGATATGGGCGTGACTCATCCGAAATATGCGGAATTCCGCGTTCTATTGCAGCCGGAAATTCAAGCGGTTCTATTAAAGCAGAAAACACCTGCTCAAGCGCTGGAGGATTATGAGCGGGCAGTCAATAAAATACTGGCGAAATAACATGGGGAAAAGTGTGGAATGCCTGGGTGAAGGGCATTCCTTACCCCTGTCTTAAGGTTTCGAGTGCTTAGGGGATAGAATAGGAAGGAGGGCATTAAGGTTGATCAGAAGAATCATACAGGCTAGATGGGCATATTTTTTTCTCCTTCCGGCTTACTTCTTTTTTGTCATCTTTACATTGTTGCCTTTGGTTCAAGGAGTAGGCTTCAGCTTATATGACGTTAAGCTGAACACAAGGAAATTCGTTGGACTGCAGCATTATGTTGCCCTCTATCATGACGACGCCTTCTGGAAAGCGTTAGTCAATACGCTGCTTATTACACTGGGCGTTGTTCCGGCCGTAGTCGTTATTTCTATCCTGGTAGCCGTAGTGGTTCATCCGTTAAACAAACATGTCCAGACCTTCTTCCGGATGTCTTTCTACATGCCAGTTGTAGCGAGCGGAGTAGTCCTCTCCATGGTTTGGCTTTGGATTTATAATCCCACTTACGGGCTTTTTAACTATTTAATCGGTCTGATAGGACTGGAGCCGGTTGCATGGCTGGGAACCCCCGGCAAAGCGCTCGTTTCGATTATTATAGTTGTTATTACCCTGGTGCTTGGCCAGCCTATCATTCTGTTTCTGGCTGCCTTAGGGGGAATCCCCCAAGATTTGCAGGAAGCGGCAATGATAGATGGGGCAAACAGCCGTCAGCGGTTTTTCCGGATTACGCTTCCTCTATTAAAGCCGACAACGCTGTTTGTTATGGTGACGCAGACGATAGCCGTTTTCCAGGTATTTGTCGTTATCATGCTCCTTACCAACGGGGGGCCGGCCAACGGGACGCAGACGATTGTTTACCGCATTTATCAGACGGCATTCGATTTTTTTAATTTCGGTTACGCCTCCGCGCTTGGTGTGGTTATGCTGGTCATTGTCAGCTTCCTGGCCTGGTTTAACTTCCGCTTGCTCGGACAGGACACGGAGTTTTGACTTCTGATAAGACCGCTGATGGAAAAGGAGGGCCCGTTAAGATGAATTACCGCAAAATGAGTGCGCCAGAAAAAGGCTGGAGTATATTGGGGTTGGCGGTCGTGATTGTTCTCGCCCTATTTTCCCTAATGCCGCTGTATTGGATGCTGACCGGCTCTTTTAAAATTTTGTCAGACACGATGAAGATACCTCCGGAATGGTTCCCGAAGTCACCGACGCTGGCCAACTATTATCAATTGTTTACAAATAATCCGGCCTTCCGCTGGTTGTTCAACAGCATTTTTGTTGCCGGCTGTGCGTCGATCGGGGCTATTCTTACCAGTACGACGGCGGGGTATGCTTTTGGCAAGAAGCAGTTTCCCGGGAAGAAGCAGTTGTTTTGGCTGATGCTGATCACGATGATGCTGCCGCATCAGGTTCTGTTGATTCCGCTCTACCTGCTAATCGCCGACTTGAAATGGATCAACACTTATGCCGGTCTGATCGTACCGTTTATCGCTTATCCGTTCGGGGTATTTCTGGTTAAGCAGTTTATGCAGTCCGTGCCCAACGAGCTTCTGGAAGCGGCCCGGATCGATGGAGCGGGGGAAATCCGAACGTTTATCAGCATAGTGCTGCCAATAATTAAGCCGGCGATCGGCGCACTGGGGATTTTCTCGTTCGTGGCGGTATGGAACGAGTATTTATGGCAGCTGGTCGTCACGGACAAGAGGGAAATGTTCACCCTGCCGCTTGCGGTATCGAAGCTGGCTTATGGGACGCAGAGCATTAATTTGGGGCTGGCAATGGCCGGGGCGACGGTCACTTTTATCCCTATGCTGCTGTTTTTCCTTGCTTTTCAGAGGTTTTTCGTCAAAGGAATTGCGGTAGGCGCCGTTAAAGGATAACGGTATTCCGGCTGAATCGGTGTGGCCCTTTAGAAAATACAAATTCAAGTTCAGAAGACCCCTACAAACTAACGAGGTGACGGACAGTGATAGAAACGATAGCTGGTATTCAAGCGGTTCTGGGGGAAGGGCCGACATGGGATGGACAGCGGGAAGTGCTGTATATGGTGGATATTATCGGGCAAACGATTTACGAATACGACCCGCATAGGGAGACGATACATAAGACCGCATTGAATCAGATGATCGGCGCACTCGTTCCTCGCCAGGCGGGCGGCCTGCTGCTGGCGCTTCAGCATGGGTTCCATACCTACGATCCGGATAGTGGAAAGCTGACGGCCATTCATGATCCCGAACAGCATCTGCCGGGCAACCGCTTTAACGACGGGAAATGTGATCCGGCGGGCAGATTCTGGGCCGGAACGATGTCGTTAACCGGGGAGAGCTTCCAGGGAGCCTTGTATCGCCTCGACGAAGACTGGAATGTATCGCGGATGGTGGAATCCGTATCCTGCTCCAATGGCTTGGCCTGGAGTCCGGACGGGGGCACTTTCTATTACATTGATACGCCAACGAGGGAGGTGGCTGCCTTTGACTATGAGGCGGCGACAGGAGCAATCAGCAGCAGACGGGTGGTCATCCGCTTGGAACAAGATCAGGGCTTGCCGGACGGCATGACGATTGACGAGGAAGGAATGCTTTGGATAGCTCATTGGGGCGGAGCCCGGGTGTCCAGATGGGACCCCGGAAGCGGCAGGCAGCTTGGACAGATTGAGCTTCCGGTTCCTTTGGTCACCTCCTGTACCTTTGGCGGCCCTAATTTGGATGAGTTGTATATAACTTCGGCACGAGTAGGCATGTCCGAGCAAGAGCTGGAGGAGTATCCGCTAGCGGGCAGCCTCTTCCGAACAAAGCCGGGAGTAAAAGGGATGCGAACGATTGCGTTTCAAGGATGAGAAGTTCTCAGTTAGTTAACCAACAATGCTTATATCTCCAGGAATGGTTAACCCAAGCTTTCCTGCCGTTCTCACGGCTCCTAACACTTTGTAAACATTTGCTGCGAAAATAATTGTAGGCGGGTTTGGCAGGTCAAGCCATTGGCTGGTCCCTGCCTTCCCATTTCCTCCATCTCCTGAATGACTTTGTTCAGGGTACCCCGGTAAGAAGTCCCCCTTTATCAAAAATACATACCTAACGAAATAATGACATCTTTACGTTGTTCAAAGTTTATTTCATAAGTTCCCGCCGTAAACGCTGCGCTCGATAATATCCGCCACTTCCGATTTATGGGCCAGATACGCTTCCCGAGACAGGCTGCCGTTTGCTAGACGTGCGTCCAGTTGTTCGGTCAATTCGGCGATTTGCAGATCGATGACGTTCTGTACATCGGCATTGTTAGCGGCGGCGATGTCAGCCAGTGATTTGCCATCATATAACGAATAGTAGACTTCCTCATCCGACGCAGCGCCAAGCGCATGAAGCAAAGGATCTCGAACGGCGGCGTCTTGCTGTGTTCCGTCGCCGCCGGAGATTTTGCTTAGAATTTTATATTTATCGACGCATGCTGCAGCGCTTTTCTCCTCATTCCATACGATGCCAATGGCGATGGCGGCAGCCATCGTACAGACGATCACAATTCGTTTGGAACTCATAAGTAAAAATCCTCGTTTCCGGGGCCGTATTATGTAAGCACTTTTTCCCCTGGAATACTTCTACGGATAGGATTTGATTTGGTTTCGATAAAATCGGCTGTTTTTGAAATAGGGTAAAAATATTGCACACTTCAGCTAAAATTTGAACCCGCACCGCTCTTCTTATTTCGCTAATATGGGTAGAAAGCAATGTAAGAAAGCGAAGGGAGCTTGTTATGGTGTGGAAAAAAGCGATTGAAGACGCCGTCGCCAAGACGTTAAACAACATCGACCGGTTCGGGGACCGATTCCCCCATGTCAGCCAAAACGGGGTTTACCGGCAAATCGAGAACAACGATTGGACGAACGGATTTTGGTCCGGCAATGTGCCGGGGAAAGCGGGAGCCGATAAAGTGTACGCCCGCTACGTCAAGGTCGAATTCCCGGTCAACGTCTGGGTCTTCCTTGATGAAATCGAAATTCTCGGCATTGACGGCAAGGCGAATGGAGCCGTAGTTTTGCCGCCGAGGCGGTAAAATATGATTTCCCGCGCGAGCTCAGAATTCGATGGCATCCGGCCTGACTTCCATGATATTGACTTTGGATGAGGATAGGGCATTCCATGACAAATTCTGCCGCGCCACGATTTATGCTAATTTATGTTTCGTAATAAAAGCCATGGACGCAGCGTTATTTTCACGCTGTGATCTGTGGCTTTTGCTTTTGAATCACTATATGACTGGTCCGTTATCTAGTGCAGCGGCATTGTCCCCGTTTGCTCATCGATCCGGCCAATCTCAATTGACAATGATAATCGTTATCAATTAAGATTATGGAGTCTAGAGAATTAACTACTGTTCGGAATAATGATGAATACTTCCGCCTAGTACTGGTCTAAAGGGGGAATAAATTTCATGGGTGCAGATGACCGCAGCTCTGTCACATCGTCAGATCGACCCTCCGGGATGAACTTGCAGCAGATTCGAGAGTATATGGAGAATCATTATCATGAGCCTCTGTCCATTGCGCAATTGGCTCATATGGCCAATCTGAGTCCAAAATATTTTGTGTATGCATTCAAAAAGACCTTTGGCCAAAGTGCCATGGATTACTTGACGGACCTGAGAATCAATCGGGCCAAACGATATTTGCTCGAATCGGAATATCGGATGCGTGAGATCGCCCATAAGGTAGGTTACAGCGATGAATTCTACTTTAGCCGGAAGTTTAAGAAAGAAGTGGGGATTTCCCCGTCCGAATTTGTCAAGAAACGAAAGATACGGGTTGCTGCATGCTCCCCGTCGGTTATCGGACAATTACTTGCTTTGAAGATCATTCCGGTGTCGGCTCCCTTAAATTCGAAGTGGACGCCTTATTACTACTATGCTTATCGTTCACAAATTGAAGTATGTCTGGAATATGACGGCCTCCGGGAAGCTGATTGGCGTCAATGGGTCAGGTCGCGGCCTGATGCCATTGTCGGGGATGTGCATCTATCGGAACATGTACGACGGAAGCTTGAAGATACGGCTCCGGCGCTTTTCCTTCCCTGTCCACCGCTGAATTGGCGGGAGCAGCTTCATCAGATTGCGTTGTTTCTTGGGAGGGAGGAGCAATGCAAGGCCTGGATTCAAAGCTATGAGCAAAAAGTGCAATTCGCGCGAAAACAGCTTGCCCCCGTTCTCGATACGGATTCATTTGTAGTGCTGCGTCTTTGCGGCGAAGTCCTGTACATATATTGCAATCAGGGAATCCATGATTTATTGTATTACGATTTGAAGGTGACGCCTGCTTATCCAGCGGAAGCTTTATATAATACAGAATTAACGATCGAACAACTGGACCGGCTTGATCCGGATCGTATTCTGGTCGCAGTCTGTCCCGAACCTGTATCACGGGCTTATTGGCTGTCGCTTCAGCATAACGAAGCATGGTGCAAGCTTAAGGCGGTGAATCGCGGACATGTTTATACCATTCCTTCCGATCCGTGGTTTGAATATTCGGCAACGGCTATCGACCGGATGTTGGATGAGATTTTGCTTTTCTTCACTGGCAAAAATCCAAAACGGATGTGGCGAAAGTCCATGGAGACTTCGATGAGCATCATATATAATCTCCCATATTGAGAATGATTATCATTGAGAGGAGATTTATGAATGCTGTACAAAATTCGTTCGACAAGGGGACGATTTGGAATCAGTGTGCTGCTGAGCATGAGTCTGCTAGCCGCATGCGGTTCCAATCAAACGGATATGAGCGGTTCAAAAGCGAATCCAACGGTTGCGGCAAAGAATCCCGAAGCTGCCGTTTCCGCAGAACGGGTATTTACCGATGAATTAGGACATGAGGTGATTCTGCCGAAACCGCCCGTCAGAGTGTTTGCTCCATATATGGAAGATGCGTTGCTAAGCCTTGGCGTTAAACCTGTTGCGCAATGGTCGAACGGAAACCAGGGTCATCGTTATTTGCAGAACGAACTGCAGGACATTCCAAAGCTTGATTTTTCAGGCGGGCTGCCGTCCTCGGAGGTGCTGCTGTCGTATAACCCCGACCTGATCATTCTGCATACGGCGAATTATGCGGATAACGGCGTTTATGAGAATTATTCCAAGATCGCGCCAACCTATGTGTTCAGCAACGCAGCGGGTGATGTCGAGAAATCACTCGAAATATTGGGAGAACTGTTAGGCAAGACCGATGAGGCCAAGCAAGCACTGGACAATTATCGCCGGAAAGTCGAGGACGCCAAAGCGGCTATCGAGAAGAACGCAGCAGACAAGAAGGTGGCGATCATCCGGTTTGCCAATAGAGGCGTGAGTTTGATGGGCGGGAATTACTTTTGCGGGTATGTCATTAATCGGCATTTGGGCATTGACATGACCAAGCTGACGGAGAACGAGAACAGCTTGAATTTCTCGTTGGAAATTCTTCCGGAATTGGATGCGGATTATATTTTCGTCATCAATGCTTATGGACAAGGGACGGAACGGATGAAGGAGATGACGGAAAGCAGCATCTGGAAGAGCGTTCCAGCCGTTCAGCGAGGCCATGTGTACGAAGTAAACGATGAATACTGGCTTGGAAGCGGCCTGATTGCATATGAGAAAGTCGTAGAGGATGTTGTAAGGGTGTTGTCGCCATGAACATGGACAGAACAGAAAAATACTGCATGCCCGGATGTGTTGAACAAGTTCTCTGCTCCAGCCATAAACAATTGGAATACAGGATTCTGATTGCAGTACCCGGTGAAGATCCTCCCGAGCGTGGTTATCCTGTAATTTATGCTCTGGACGGAGACGCGGTATTCGGAACCTTGGTTGAAGCGGCTCGTTTGCAAACCCGTAAACCTCATGGTTTTGATCCGGCCATGATCGTCGGGATCTGCTACCCGTCCAGAGAGCCGTTTGACCGGAACAGGCGCTATTATGACTTTACGACGCCGGCTCAAGCGGAGCACTTGCCGGAACGGCCGAACGGGTGGGAATGGCCCGATCTTGGAGGGGCGGATGCTTTCCTCGACTTTATGGAAGCGGAATTAATGCCGAAGATTTTCGGACAATATCCGGTTGATCGCGAGCGGCAAGCGATTTTTGGACATTCGCTCGGGGGATTGTTAGTTCTCCATGCCTTATTCAGCCGCCCGCAATTGTTCCAGCATTATATTGCCGGCAGCCCCTCGATTTGGTGGAACAACCGGGCGATTCTGCAGGAGAAAATAAAGTTCGAGACGACGCTGGCCGAAGCTCGTATCTACCCGCGCCTGTTGATAACGATAGGAGCCGATGAACTGGACTACATGGTCAAGGATGCGGAACAACTGGCGGAGAGCCTAGAGCCTCTTGCTGCCTGCGGATTTCATTCGGAAATGGTGAAATTCGCTGATGAAAACCATGTTAGCGTACTGCCTGCGGCCCTAAGCAGATTACTAAAATTTACACTGGGCGGAGCATAAGTGTCGGCCTGTGGGAGCCGGTCCAAACCGATCCAGGTGACCGTTCCTTATTCGATACGGTCACTTCGCATCAAACAGATTGCGGAACCATTGCAGCAATGGTTTTATAATTTCACGCGTCATCCAATGGATCGCCGGAGACACTACATGTCTCCACCCCCATCTCAACGGATAATATATGATGTGCATCCATAACCGCCCAAGCACGCGAAACAGCCATGCTACTGCAATGCCGCTATAGCGCAGCACCGGAAGCAGAACTTCCCGCCAGAACCAGCGTAAACCATGGTTCCATAATATAAATAGCGTACGATATATGCCGTAATACATGACAGGGTACAGGACATACTTCCACAAAAATATCAGAGTCGGTTTAATGGCGTGCTTCCATAGCCATTCAAGCGGACCTGAGGCAGCCTCAAACACAGGCACGATAATATACTTGATGAGTGCCAGCACGAACGGGATGATGATTTTGTTGAACAGCCATTCTATGGAAGGAGAAAGAACGTCTATAACAGCGCTAATCAGGCGAATCAACAGGTAGAATGGAAAATAAACAGCAAAGACAATACCGCGGAGTACGTATTTAATCGCTTTTGATAGAGCTTCCATAGGCGGTTACTCTCCTTCCGAATATGTAATAACAATTCAGCTAATCTTTGCCGGTGTACATCTTTCTTTATATATACTGCGGAATTATTTGGATGGTTTCATAGGAGCGTGTCACGGAAGCTGCAAAATCTTCCCCGGTTAATCGGCAGCTTCCAGTGTAACTTGGACACATAGATTTATAAGAATGAGGAGAACGGGTATGCCGGAATGGACAGAAAGAGCGAACAAGAATGAATCAGGTGTAGAAACGGCGAAATTGCGGGTAAGGCCGCTCGCTGCGATCTTAATTATGTTGGGAGGAACCGTAGCATTATTGCTCGGGATTGCGATCTCTGTTTCCTTTGGTGCTGCCGATATAGGGCTTGGCACTGTATGGGAAGCTATAGTCTGGTTTCATCCGGATATCACCCAGCATCAAATCATTCAAGAGCTTCGTCTGCCGCGTGTGCTTGGCGGAGCAATGGTGGGTGCGAGCTTTGCGGTAGCGGGCGCACTGATGCAAGGCATGACCCGCAATCCAATGGCAGATTCCGGAATACTCGGACTCAACGCCGGGGCCGGCTTCGTTCTGGCGATATGTTTAGCCATTTTTCCCGGGCTGCCGTTTATGGTTCTAATCTTATATTCATTCCTCGGCGCCGGTGTGGGAGCAGGGCTTGTGTTCGGTATCGGCTCGCTGGCCAAAGGGGGATTGACGCCTGTACGTCTTGTATTGGCCGGAGCGGCAGTCAGTACGCTTCTCGCAGCGCTAAGCGAAGGTATCGCCCTCTATTTCCGCATCGGGCAGGATTTGGCATTCTGGTATGCAGGCGGCGTGGCGGGCACGAACTGGTTTCAACTGAAAATCATGTTTCCCTGGGTTGCGGGAGCAATGCTCGCGGCGATCATGCTCTCCCGATCCGTTACCATGCTAAGCCTTGGGGAAGAGGTCGCTACCGGTCTCGGACAACGGACGGGGCTCGTCAAGCTTGCGGGAACAATCATCGTTCTCATTCTGGCCGGTTCCGCTGTTTCGGTAGTCGGCGCCGTCAGCTTCGTCGGCCTGATTATCCCGCATTTGACGCGGTTTCTGGTTGGAGTGGATTATCGTTGGATTATTCCTTGTTCTGCAGTGCTTGGCAGCTTGCTTGTCGTGTTCGCCGATCTGGGGGCCAGAATCATCAACCCTCCGTATGAAACTCCAATAGGGGCGCTGATCAGCTTGATCGGAGTGCCGTTCTTTCTATATCTGGCACGTAAACAGAGGAGGGAGCTCTCATGAAAACGGGGCAAGCCGTACCCTCCGCCCGAACTAGAACGGCCCGGGGGATAACCGTCATGGTCGTTCTGGCTGTGCTAATTATCGTTTCTTTCGTCATTAGCATGAATACCGGCTATATTCGCCTGTCTCCATGGGATGTACTCAAGACGCTGGCAGGCTTGGGCACGGAGAAGCAGTCGCTCGTATTGTTCGATTTCCGGCTGCCTCGCATTGTCCTGTCCATTCTGGTCGGTGCAGGATTGGCCGTGTCGGGCTGCATCCTGCAGGGCGTCTCCCGCAATGCGCTGGCAGATCCGGGGATTTTGGGGATCAATGCCGGGGCCGGACTCATGGTCATGCTGTTCATTTATTTCTTTCCGGCAACGACAGCGGCCCCGGTATTCCTGCTGCCGGTTCTAGCCTTGGTCGGGGCCGGGTTGACGGCCTTGCTGATTTACACGCTTGCTCACCAACGGCATGAAGGCGTCTCGCCGACCAGGCTAGTGCTTACCGGAATCGCGGTAGCTGCGGGGATTAGCGCGGCCATGATCGTGCTGACGCTTCGTCTCGATCCCGCCAGGTATCAGTTTGTGGCCACTTGGCTGGCCGGCAGCATCTGGGGAACGAACTGGACATTTGTCCTCGCCCTGCTGCCATGGATAGCTGCGCTTCTCCCATTTGTTTTTAGCAAAGCCCGGGTCATGAACGTATTGAACCTTGGTGAGCAGGCGGCGACCGGACTTGGCGCCCCGGTGGACAAAGAACGGCTTCAGTTGCTTGCCGCAGCAGTAGGCTTGGCCGGTTCCTCTGTGGCAGTGAGCGGCGGGATCGGATTTGTCGGCCTGATCGGTCCGCATTTGGCCCGCCGGCTAGTCGGCCCGAAGCACGAGCTGCTGCTGCCGGCTTCGGCTTTGACCGGAAGCTTGCTGATGATCTTGGCCGATACGATCGGACGCTGGATCTTCCAGCCGGCGGATATTCCGACAGGTATTGTCGTTGCGGTCATCGGTGCCCCGTATTTTTTGTATTTGCTGGCGAAGGCGAAAGCCGGATAAGCAGTCCGGAAGCGAGGCCGGATTTGAAGAAACGGCGGTTTTGCAAGATCATCCCAGGCAGAATATGACCTTATTTGGTAAAATAGAGAAAATGTTCATCCTCATGGATGATTGCCAAAAAGGAAGTGGTCATGTAATGATCATTGCTACCAAATTGCATATTCCCCGGCCACGAACTGCGCTTATTACGCGTCCTCGTCTCATCCATCGTTTAAAAGAAGGACTGAATCGCGCACTCACGTTGGTCACAGCCCCTGCAGGATACGGCAAAACCACACTGCTCAGCGAGTGGGCGGAAGTGTTGGAAAGCCCCGTCGCCTGGGTATCGCTGGATATGGGAGATAATGATCGATTGCGCTTCTGGGCACATACGATTGCGGCGTTGAAACAAGCTTACCCGGCCTTCGACGAACAGGCTGTGCTTCGTCATGCTGCGGAAGACGCATCCGGTTACTCGCTGATTGCCGCACTCGTTAACGGGCTGCATCGCTTATCGCAGACGATAGTACTTGTGTGGGATGACTTTCACCAAATCGAAGAACCAACGCTGCTGAAGGGAATCATCTACCTGCTGGAACGACTTCCTTCTCACGTTCATCTCTATATCGCAAGCCGAATTTCACCATCGCTTTCCCTTTCCAGAATCCGGGTGGGAGATGGGCTAAATCAATTAGAAGCGAGTGATCTGCGTTTCGATCCGGAAGAGACGAGCGAATTTTTCACAAAATGCTCCGGGGTGGAATTGTCCAGCGTAGAAACGGCAGCCGTTCAGGAACGAACGGAAGGGTGGGTAGCCGCCATGCGGCTGGCTGTCTTGTCATTGAACGACAATTTCGATCCAGCCGCGATTATCCGGAAGATGACGGGAACGGAGCGTGACATTTCGGATTATTTCTTCGAAGAAGTGTTATCCCGGCAGCCTGAAGCGCTGCAGCAATTTCTGCTTCAGACGTCAATCTTGCAGCGGATGAGCGGCGAACTTTGCAAGGCGGTTACCGGAATGACCGAAAGTGCCGCATGGCTGCATTGGTTGGAGCAGGAGAGCCTGTTTATTGTGTCTTTGGACGAGCAGAGGAATTGGTATAGGTATCATCATTTGTTTCAGCATTTTTTGGCAGGGCAGTTGAAAATAAAAGAACCGCAGTTATGGGAGACGCTTCATATCGCGGCAGGAAGATGGTTAGAGGAAAACGGATATCCTCATGAGGCGGTAGAGCATTATTTGACGGCAGCGAGTTATGAAGATGCGCTTGTTATATTGGAAGCGATGGCGCCGGAGTTGATGATGAACGAATGGACGATGCTCTGCAAGTGGCTAAGCGATATTCCCGATTCGTTGTTGTTTGCCAAGCCGATGATGCTGTTGACTAAACTCGCTTCCCAGTATTTAGCCGGGCATACCGAGGCAGCCACGGACGGGTATTGGCGGGCGATCCGCAAGCTGGAAGAGGACGCAGGCTCCCTTCATGCCGACGAATCCGAGACGCTGCAAGCCGGCCTGGCTTTTCTGGCTGCATTCCGTACGTTTTTGGATCGGGATTTCGAATATGCCGTTCAATTCTCCAAGGAATTTGTTGAGAGACACCCACAAGGTGATTTATTCATCGGCTTTGGCAACGATTCGGACGGTTACCATCCCGTTTGGGACATCTATGTATCGGAAGACAGTCTTCGATTGGCCGATCAGGTACTGACACCTTTATTGTCCATTTGGTCCAAAACACAAAATGTATATTTTGTCGCTCACCTGAGTATAGATTTCGGAAAGCTGCAGTACGAAAGGAATCGCCTGGATGAAGCCAGGACGTATATGCAGCGGGCATACGATATCGGAAGATCCAATGACAACCCCAGCCTTGCTGCGACAGCCTCGCTGTGGCTTGCCCGCATTGCTGCGGTGCAAGGCAACTGGGAAATTGCAAGCTCTATACTTCAGGAGTTGACGGAACATACGGCTCCGAAGGTCAAGCCCCATTTGTCCAGGAAAATCATATGGTTCCGGGCAATGCAGGGCAGGATGCAAGGGAAAGAGAAGCCGGTGAGGCAATGGCTGCGAATGAGCGATCTTCGCTCCGGGGATGAAATTCCGTTATCGATGATCGGGGAATATGACTTGCTGGCCACCCTGTTGGCAGAGCAGGGGAAGACAGAGGAAGCAGTGGCTTTAACGGAACGGCTCATCCTCATCGCGAGCCAGGCAGGACGGCAAAGCGACAAGATCCGTTTGCTCATTCATAAAAGCCGGTTGCTTTCTTTGCAGGGCAAGCATGTACAGAGCATGGATGCGTTGGAAGAGGCGCTCGCCTTGGCTTGGCCCGAAGGGTACATACGCACCTTTGTTGATGAAGGGGTACCGATCGGGCAATTATTGAGTCGATTTATACATTTGCGTCAAAATCAACATCACCGTCCCGGAAGAAAAGTTCCTTTACCTTACGTGAAACGACTGCTGCGGCTCATCTCTCCAATCGAAGGAGGGAGGTCGGTTTCCAACGAGGGATACATGCCTTCTATAACCTCCAAAGAACAAAGTGTTCTTCGGCTTATGCAGACCGGGATGTCAAACAAGGAAATTGCGAATGAATTAAACGTTTCGTTATCGACCGTTAAAACTCATATTAACAATATCTATGGCAAACTGCAGGTCAATAGCCGTTTGCAAGCTTTGGAACGTGCCAGAACACTCAAGCTGTTCTGATCCGTTCCTTCTTTTTTTTGCGGGGATTATCTCCACCCCCCTTGCTCCACCCCGGATCGTTTTATGACAAGAGGGGTTGATCACAACCGGGAGGGAAGTTTGTATAATCTTCTGGATGAAGCCGTTAAGAGCTCAAAGAGAGGAGGGGTTGTAAGAGATGAATCCACGTGGAAAAAGCATGAAACAATCATACAAATGCAATAGGAGGAGCGGCTTGGCGAGGTTATGCATCTCTTTGCTGCTCATACAGTCGTTTCTGATCGCGGTACCTTTTGACAATGTATCCGCTCAAGGGAGCTTTCATCCAGCCCTGAGTGATCGTTGGGGCGGGGGCCAGCAAATCGCGGGAGGGCGGTACCATTCCTTAGCCTTAACATCGGATGGGGAAGTGCTCGCTTGGGGATCGAATCAAAGTGGCAGAACTACGGTACCTATTGAAGCGCAGTCCAATATTGTCCAGGTGAGCGCAGGACAGGATCACTCCCTGGCTCTTACATCTGACGGCAAGGTCATTGCCTGGGGAGGGGGAAGATTTGGCGAAGCTGATGTACCCGAGGAGGCGAAAAGCGATATCGTAGCGATTGCATCAGGTAACAGCGCCTTCCATTCGTTAGCCCTCACATCGTCGGGGAAAGTCATTGCCTGGGGCAACAATTCTTATGGTGTATCGGATGTGCCGGAAGAAGCGGAACGTGGCGTTGTAGCCATAGCGGCGGGGTATAGGCATTCCTTAGCATTAACTTCAGCTGGTGAAGTGGTTGCATGGGGAGGAGACCCGTACCAATCTGGAGTGTTGGATATCCCCAATGAAGTGCAAGGTCATGCAGTGGCCATTAGCACAGGAAAGCATCATTCTTTGGCGTTAACTGCTTCGGGCAAGGTGGTTGCTTGGGGGAGCAACGATTATGGACAATCGTCTGTGCCGAAAGAGGCGGAAAGTGGTGTCATCGCCATTGCGGCAGGGAGAGCGCATTCTCTTGCCTTGAAATCTGATGGTTCGGTCATTGCCTGGGGCATTTCCAACGGTTCGTGGGATGACTACGGACAAACGGTTGTACCCGAAGCTGCGAAAAACGGTGTGATTGAGATTGAAGCGGGATATGAATATTCCCTCGCCCGAAAAGCGGATGGAACGATCGTTGCTTGGGGGGATAACGGATCGAGACAGATCGATGCGCCGGCACGTATCGCTGCGCCCGTGAAAGCAAAAAAACTGGCTGCGGGGGCAGCTCATTCTCTCGCTTTAACATCCGATGGCAAGGTGTTCGGTTGGGGACTCAATCTCGATAAGCGGCTTGATATCCCTGCAGATTTACAAGCTATGCAAGCGATTGGCACGGAGTTTTCTTATTCCCTGGCGTTACAAGCCGATGGTTCGATTGTCGGCTAGGGAGACAATAGGTATTTAGACATTCCAGATGAAGTGCAAGGGCGGACAGTTTCAATTAGCACTAATTTATATCACGCGTTAGCGCTTACGTCAAACGGTAAAGTCTTTGCTTGGGGTAGGATTTATGGGAATGAGGAAGATAAACGGCTCGAAGTACCAGACGATCTGGAAGATGCGATCGCCGTTAGCGCAGGACAGAATCACTCCCTAGCGCTAAAGGCAGATGGAAAAGTGGCGATTTGGGGGGATAATATCGATAACCTGTTGGATATACCAGGTGATTTGCAGGATGTAAAAGCAATTAGCGCAGGAGGTTATCATTCCTTGGCGCTACAAACGGACGGTACCGTGGTCGCCTGGGGATCTGATAAAAATAACCAGCTAGATGTGCCCGAAAATTTACAAAATGTTGTGGCCGTCAGTGCAGGCCTCATGCATTCCGTCGCTTTAAAGTCGGACGGCTCGGTGGTCGCCTGGGGAGATAACACATTTAACCAACTCGAAGTTCCTTCTAATTTGCGTGACGTTGTAGCGATTTCGGCAGGTAATTATCACACGCTAGCCTTGCAAGCAGACGGAACAATTGTCGGCTGGGGCCATAATGCCTCCGGTCAACTCGATATTCCAAGAAGCGACCTCGTAACGATGGAACTAAGAGATCAGAGCGGGGAAGAAGTAGAGCTTCCATTTGATACTGCACAGCAGGAATACACGGTTTTAATTGACAATCATGTTACATCGGTGAACGTGCTTGCGACACTGGAAAACGCGGAATATGCCGATGTGTATGTGAATGGCGAGCGACAGTCTGATCCGGCAGAAGGAGTCAATATACCAGTAACCGACGAGCAAACGGTCATTAAAGTGGAAGTATCCCCGTACATGAAACAAAGTAAAACATATACGGTCACTCTGACAAAAGAACCGGAGCCGCCCGAGCAAGTCGTCAAGCCGGTTGCTAGTCCAGTCGGCGGTGAAGTCTCGCTGGGAACCAAGGTAACATTGAGCACGGCGACCGATGGAGCGACGATCTATTACACGACGGATGGAAGCGATCCGACCCGCAGCAGGATCGAGTATACCGCGCCAATCGAACTGACAATGAAGATGACGATTAAGGCGATTGCGGTGAAGGAAGGCATGCTCGACAGCGAGGTAATGGAGGAGCATTATACCATCCTGCCCCCAGAGCAAGTTGCGAAGCCAATTGCAAGTCCTGCAGGCAGTACGGTTCCATCAGGCATCAAGGTGACGTTAAGCACGGTAACTGAAGGCGCGACGATTTACTACACAACAGATGGCAGCGATCCGACCCGCAGCAGGATCGAGTATACCGAGCCAATCGAAGTGACAACGGAGATGACGATTAAGGCGATTGCGGTGAAGGAAGGCATGCTCGACAGCGAGGTAATGGAGGAGTATTATAAGATTACGCCGCTACCTGCACCAGCGAATCTGACCGCTTCGGCGGGTGATCGTTCTGTTACCTTAAAGTGGGAAGCTGTCACGGGAACAGGTAGCGTGACTTACGCGGTTTATCAAGTGGAAGGCACATCCGCACCTGTCGATCCGGCGAACTGGAAGCTCACCCAATCGAATGTTACAGCGAATTCCTTCATCGTCACGGGATTGACGAACGAAATGGCCTATTCGTTTGCCGTTAAAGCTATCTATGCAGAAGGCGTCAGCGACTTCTCCAACAAAGCAACGTCGACGCCAAGGGCGGCAGGAGGCGTTTCCGGCCATTCGGGCATTGTTGTCGGCCCCATCTTATCCGGCAACGCTGATCTGGCAGATCTGCAAGTATGGGCCAATGATCAGAAGCTGAAGCTGGACCCATCGTTTGCTTCGGAAACGACAGATTATACAGCACGGACAGAAGCCAAACGGGTCGAGATTGTGGCGAAACAGGAGCACTTCGGGGCGAAAGTGATGCTGGAGGATAATGTCTTTACGGACAGCATCCGAATCGATTTGGAGGAAGGTAATAATACGGTTGTGCTGACGGTACAAGCGATGAACGGGACGAAGAAGAAATATACGTTGACCATTTACCGCGAAACGCCAAAGCCAACCGAACCGGTCATTAAATTTACGGACATCGCTGGACATTGGGCGGAAGGCTTCATCAAGCATGCCGCGGCTAAAGGCATCGTCTGCGGTTATCCCGACGGAACGTTCAAACCGGACCATCCGGTCACTCGAGCCGAGTTTACAGTGATGCTGGCTGGCGCATTGAAACTGAAAGGTGAAGATGCCGCGCTTACGTTCACCGACAACGAACAAATCGGTGAATGGGCAAAACAAGCCGTTGCACAGGCGGTAGAGTCAGGAATTATTGAAGGATACGATGATGGCAGTTTCCGGCCGAACAACCGCATCAGTCGTGCAGAGATGGCGGCGATGATCGCCCGGGCGCTTAAACTGCAGCTTAACGCTGATGTGTCAACCGGATTTGCCGATAACGAGACGATACCGGAATGGGCAAGAGGTGCGGTCGAGGCGATTCGCGAGCTGGGCATTGTCGATGGCCGTGGCGAAAACCGTTTCATGCCGAACGAAACGGCTACCCGCGCGGAAGCAACGGTGATGCTGCTTCGGATGTTAGAACACAAATAATCGAGTAACAATCGTCGTGTAAAATAGACATTCGATGATATGTTGCATTGCTCAGACGTTAAAAAATATGTGAACGGATAGTAAGATTGTGACAGGGGCATTTCCGGTTGTAGTGGGGAAATGTCCCTTCTTTTCGATAGAGGACGGTGGCTCGGATTCGAAAACAGTAACATTGATGACCCGACAATTTTGGGTTTTTCTTTTTGCCCCGGGGTATGCTACGCTCTATTTATCAGCAAACGAGAAGGAGGAGATGCGCTTGAACCGCAAAATTATCTATGATGTAAGGGCCGTATGCGGGAATGAGGCGCTATGGCCGGCTAATGTTTGGATTTGTGACGGATTAATAGAAAAAATCGACACCCGGCGTCTATCTTCGGGGCAGGTACAAAATTACGAGCTTATCGATGGTCAAGGAATGCTGCTCATTCCCGGAATGATTGATGTACATATTCATGGAGCCAACGGTTTTGATATGATGGATGGTACGGCACAAAGTGTCCAGGAAGTTTCCCTTGCCTGTGCATCAAGCGGATGCACTTCATTTCTGGCCACTTCCGTAAGCTCATCGATAGAAGATTTGCTGGGGATGATTCAAAGTGTGAAGCGGGTCATCGGTCATGAGGAAGGAGCCGCGATCGCGGGTATTCATTTGGAAGGTCCCTATTTAAACGAGAAACGGAAAGGAATGCAGAACGAAAAATTCCTCCGGCATCCCGATATCGAAGAGATGAGGAGAATTTACCGGGAAGCGGACGGTTGGATTAAAATGGTGACGATTGCTCCCGAATTACCCGGCGGAATGGAAATGATCTCTTACTTGCGGGAACAAAGGACCATTGTGGCGGTCGCACACTCCGATGCAACCTATGAAGAGGCGAAGCTTGCCTTCGCCCGTGGGGCCAGTCACGTGACTCATTGCTTCAACGGCATGCGGCCCATTCATCACCGGGATCCCGGACTTGTCGCAGCCGCCTTTGAGGAGGAGCATGTGAGCCTGCAAGCTATAGTGGATAATGTCCATCTCCATCCGGCCATCGTTCGATTGATGCATCGTGTGAAGGGCGCCGATAACATGGTTTTGATTACGGATGCTCTTCAAGCCATGGGGTTGGGAGACGGAATTTATACTTTCGGAGGGCATCAAGTCGAAGTAGCCGGCGGGATTGCCCGTTTACAGGACGGAACGTTAGCATCGAGCACGATTACAATGAATAAAGCATTGCAATTGACGGTCGAGCTCGGAATTTCCATAACCGATGCGGTTCAGATGGCATCGACGACGCCTGCGAATATATTAGGCTGTCGGCATAAGGGACGAATCGCTGCCGGCTGCCAGGCCGATCTCGTATTGCTCAACGACAACTTCGACGTGCAGTGGACGATGATCGAAGGAAACTTAATCCCCTCTACCATACGGACTTAATGTTTAACGCCATGGGAAAGTTTCCGGCTCGGAATCATCCCAGGATCTGGCCGGGTTAAAGTGATAAGCACCTCTCTTCGACGTGATCGGTGGGAGGTGTTATTTCATTTGCTCCTGATATTTAATTCAGGTAACGTCTATTTTTCGAAGAGGTATGCAGGAAACAAAATATGGCGGCAGACACCTGTGATTAAACAGCTGTTCATTTTTTGTTTAGTTTGACCTTGTATTCTATTTCAGGTTCAAGTATACAAGGGAAGGAGGAAAGAAATGTATCCCTCATGGAAAAAATATGCGGCCGAATTCATCGGTACGTTGGTGCTGGTGCTGATAGGCTGCGGAAGTGCGGCAACGGCCGGGGGCGAGTTAGGCTATCTGGGAATCGCCTTCGCGTTCGGATTGTCCATCGTTGCGATGGCTTATGTGATCGGCCCCATCTCCGGATGCCATATAAATCCGGCGGTTTCGCTGGCAATGCTCATCCGTCGCAAGATGTCGGGAAAGGAATTCATAGGTTATGTGATAGCTCAGACAGCCGGGGCCGTAGCGGGTTCGGTGCTGCTGTACGCTATTATTCATTCAACGGGTCTGCCCGTAACTGGTCTGGGACAGAACGGATTCGGTGAAGGGTACGGAATCGGAATCACCGCGGGCATGGCGTTCATCGTGGAGATCGTATTGACTTTCATCTTCATATACGTCATATTGGGCGTCACCTCCGATTCTGCGAATAGTCATGTAGCAGGGCTGGTTATCGGGTTATCGCTGGTGCTCGTTCACATTCTGGGCATAGGCCTTACCGGCACGTCCGTCAATCCGGCAAGAAGCTTCGGTCCGGCCATTCTATTGGGCGGGGAAGCTCTGGCAGAATTATGGGTATTTATTGTGGCCCCTCTCATCGGTGCGGTGATGGCCGCCATCGTATACCGGCTGTTGAATGTTGGCAAAGATGCATAGCTGCCGCAAATGGGTTCAACCTAGATAGTACTAAAATATCATTACGAATACTTGCGGAATCGGGGAACTTGCAGCCTTCCCGAACAGATTGGCACTGCCTGGGAACCGACACCCGTTAATTCTGCAAAAAAAACCGCTCGGCACTTCATTGTGCAAGCGGTTTTTTTGCTAATTAGCCACTTAATAAGCAAGGGCAGGGCAGGAGTCGCAAAATAATGATTAGCACGTAAAAAAGCTGCCTATATAACGCAATAACCCGTTATAGGCAGCCGTGGTAGTATGAGTGGATTGATTATTCCTCGCGAATAATCGCGAACATTTCGTCTTCGACATCCAGTTCAATCTCGCTGCGGAAAACGCGGCGGTCGTACTGGGTAAGCATGTACCTCTCGATCGCTTCCTTCATGTTCGCTTCGATCAAATATTGGTTGCGTCCCTCTGCCGTCACTTCGGCGGAGAAGCCCAGCTCCTCATCCCACATGAGCTGCACCTGCACCTGAGTAGGCTGAATTTGCTTGCGCTCCGCAATGTGAAGGCAGATAGCGTTAATAAGTTCTTGTTCGTTCAGTATCATCTATCTTACCTCTTGTAGGGATCGTTGTGCATTTGCTGCTTCTTGCGGCGGTCCATGGCGTTGAAGATTGCCCGAACGATCGCAAATACGACAAAAATGACGATGAACAATGCAGCAAGATTAACCAGCAGACCAAGAATTTCTCCCATGAAGCCCATTCCGCCGAACAAGCCTCCGAACAGCATACCTGCGAGTCCGCCGATCATTAGCCCTTTCATAAAGCTGCCTCCGCTGAAGAATCCGCGGTTGGCATTGGCGGCCGTACCGGTGCTATTCGTAGAACGGTTGGTAGCAGAATCCTTGTTGACGCTATCCTGGCTCTTGGACGGTGTGTTCTGCTGCTGCTTGAAACTGCCGGTATTGGACCTATAGCTTCCGCCTCTCGGCTTCGCATCGACGATGGCCGGGGCCACTGAAGCAAACAGCACGAAGCAGGCCATAAATACTAGCATGAACTTTTTCATAGTTCCCCTCCTGAAGTTTGTAAAATCTATTTATACAATACTAAATACGGACGTCCAGAGCAACCGTTTCATTATAGTTAGAAAAAAGGTTTTATTACTTGGCAAGCAGGCCTCGGACCATAAACGGTTTTCCAAGTGCAAGGCACATCCGGTTCTTAGCGCTGCAGCCATTCACGCCCGGCTCCAAGCTTGCCGTTCTTGGGATTATAACAATCTATTGCGTTCTGGAAACGGACGAAGTGGTATTTCTTTTGTCCAGCAAGGTCATCGAGGCGTTGTAGATTTGCTGATTACTCTTGAGTTGGAACACTTTCTTCTCGGTATTATAATCCAGCCTCAGATTATCCTCGAAAAAAACCTCCTGTCTCTTCTCGTAAAGGATAGAGATTGGAGAATATGCGGCCGCAGGAGATTCCTCCGAAGGCTCCATCGGATCCACCACCCAAATTTGCGGAACCCCGCTCACAGCGCATCCGCATCCCTCCGAATCGTAGACGAGCTTCAGGGCATAGCCTTCTCTGCCGAACCGTTGTAAAATTTCGCTTTGCGCAGCCGGTCCCACCTCTATATGCATCATCATCACTCCTTGTTCTTATCGGCGCTCCTATGTAATTAATCTACATGTTGATTATAAAACGAAGAAAAAGTAATATCAAAGTGTACCATATAATGGGAAGGAGTTGTCGGAATGAGCGCCTTTGAACAGCGTTTGAATGATTTTCAAAAACTGATCAAAAAAATGATCGCTTATGGAGAAGCCGTCGGATTAATGCACTGGGATTTGCGGACAGGCGCCCCCAAGAAAGCAGTCGAAGGCCGATCGCAAGTGATCGGACAGTTGTCGGGGGAATTGTTCAGATTATCGACATCCGACGAGATGGGAGCCATCCTGGAAGAGCTGTCCCGGCCCGACCATGAAGAACGGCTGAACCGGACTCAGAAAAAAATGATCGCTGTGGCAAAGAAAGAGTATGACCGGAGCAAAAAAATTCCGCCCGATCTATACCAGCAGTACGTCGTCCTTACTTCACAGGCCGAGTCTGTCTGGGAGGAGGCGAAGGAAACCTCTGATTTTGCCAAATTCCGTCCCTATCTTGAAAAAATAGTGGCCACAAATCTCGAATTTATCGAGTTCTTGGGCTATGAAACTAACAAATATGATACTCTGCTGGACATGTACGAGCCGGGCATGACCATGGCTAAGCTGGATCAGCTGTTTGGAGCCTTAAGAGAGCGGGTAGTGCCGCTGGTAGCCGCAATACAGCAGTCTCCCCATCAGCCGGACACATCCTTCCTTAAGCAAACCTTCGATAAGGAGAAGCAGCGGCAGTTCAACCTGTTCATCCTGCGGGAGATGTGCTATGATCTGGAGGCCGGACGTCTGGATGAGACGGTGCATCCGTTCGCTATCGGACTTAATCCCGGCGATGTGCGGATCACGACGAAATTTGTGCTGGATGATCTGGCGACGGCGCTGTTCGGCACGATTCATGAAGGCGGTCACGCTTTGTATGAACAAAATATAACCAAAGACTTGATGGGCACTAATCTGTGCTCCGGCACATCGATGGGCATTCATGAGTCTCAATCCCGCTTCTGGGAAAACATGGTCGGCCGAAGCTATTCGTTCTGGCAGCGGTACTACGGTGAGCTTCAGCAGACATTCAGCGGGCTCCTGGATGGCGTGCCGCTTTCCGACTTCTATCGGGCTATCAACGAATCCAAGCCATCCTTGATCCGTACGGAATCGGATGAGGTCACTTACAATTTACATATCATGATCCGCTATGAAATCGAGAAAGCACTGTTTGAAGAAACGGTGAGCGTTGCGGATCTGCCCGAATTCTGGAATGAGAAATACAGGGATTATTTAGGGGTTGTGCCGGCGAATGACGGGGAAGGCGTACTGCAGGACGTTCACTGGGCCGGAGGCATGTTCGGCTACTTCCCGTCCTATGCGTTAGGAAATATGTATGCGGCCCAATTCCGCCATACTCTGCTGGGTCAGATGCCCGATATGGAAGACAAAATAGCGAAAGGGGACCTGCTGCCGATCAAGGAATGGCTGACCGAGCAGATTTATCAGTACGGCAAGCTGCTGGACCCCGGAGAGATTGTGCTTCAGGTGACAGGCGAGGAACTGAATCCGGATTACCTAGTCCGGTATTTGGAAGAGAAATATAAACCGATCTACAAGCTGTAAGCAGGTGGATCGCATGAATATGAAGCGCCCTTATTCCGGGGCGCTTTTTCTCATATGGAGGATACAAGGAGTCGGTCAGACGGATGAAAATGGATTCCTGCCTAAGGCGTCCATTCCGTTCCGAAGGAAAGTGACGAAGCTTCAAACAACGAATCAGTGACCGGCGCATGCTGAAATAGAATTGAATGTGGCTAACTGCCGGGTCATGAAGGAAGGTTATCGCGACACTCCAGAAGAAGTGTTGTGATGATTGGTTATTCACTCCTTGATTGGAAGGGATAACGCTCAGATGATGAATCCGGATAGAGCATTCGGGTTCATTCTTTTTTTCCAGGTATACAGCAGGAAATAGGGAAAAAGTCGGCTGAGGTTAAACCACTTGCTGGGCTTCTGCATATGATACAGGGAACAATCACTAGCGGGGAGGAGAATGATGTTCATGAGTAAACGGGGATGGCAAGCGTTCCTTGTGCTGATGCTGGCGCTCGGGCTTATACTGCCCGCGTGCTCGCAAAACGGAGGAGCAACGAAAATCCGACTGGGAGAAGTAACCCGTTCGATTTTTTACGCTCCCCAGTATGTAGCCCTATCAGAAGGTTTTTTTAAAGAGGAGGGGCTGGAGGTGGAGCTGACGACTACCTTCGGCGGAGATAAAACGATGACCACGCTGCTTTCCGGAGGGATCGACATTGCGCTGGTCGGTTCGGAAACCTCCATTTATGTCCATCAGCAGGGTAGTGATGATCCGGTCATGAATTTCGCCCAGCTGACGCAAACGGATGGGACGTTTCTGGTAGCCCGCAAGGAGATGCCGGACTTCAAATGGGAGCAGCTTAAAGGGAGCACTTTCCTTGGTCAGCGCAAAGGCGGAATGCCGCAGATGGCGGGTGAATTTACATTGAAGAAGCACGGAATCGATCCGCATAAAGACTTGAACCTGCTGCAAAACGTCGAATTCGCCAACATCCCGACAGCCTTCGCTTCGGGCACGGGAGATTATGTCCAGCTGTTCGAGCCGCAGGCATCCGTGTTTGAGAAGGAAGGCAAAGGCTCGGTCATAGCATCGTTCGGAGTGGAGAGCGGACGTTTGCCTTATACCGTTTTTATGGCCAAGAAAAGCTATATCGACAAGAACGAAGAGATTATTCAAAAATTCACTAACGCGGTCCAACGCGCGCAGAAATGGGTCGACAGCCAGCCGGTAGAGGCCATAGCCGAATCCATCGCTCCTTTCTTCCAGGATACGGAGAAGGACATTATAATCCGCGTAGTTCAGCGTTATAAAGAGCAAGGAAGCTATGCAAGCGATCCTATCATCGATGACGAGGAGTGGAATAATCTGCTTGATGTCATGGAGGAAGCCGGAGAGCTGAAGGAAAGAATTGAACCGGCTGCACTGGTTAATAACAAGTATGCGGAACAGGCCAAACAGAAGGAGTAACAATTCCTGAGAGATTTGAACAAGAGTGGTGAAGTAAATCTATATTTACGGGCAAAGGGGGAATCGGAATGGAAGCCGCAGTTCGTCTGAATGAGATTACTCAGGTATACGTAACCGAAAGAGGCGCCTCCCTCGCCATCGAAGAGATCAACCTGTCGCTGGAACCAGGTGAGTTTGTCGGTCTGGTCGGTCCAAGCGGCTGCGGAAAAACAACCCTGCTTTCGATAATCGCCGGGCTGATCCGGCCAACATCCGGGACGGTGCAGATTTTTGGAGAAACGGTAGAGAGCCCGTCAGGCAAGGTCGGCTATATGCTTCAGCAGGATTATTTGTTTCCCTGGAGGACTATTTACCAGAATGTTTTGGTCGGGTTGGAACTGACCGGTCAGCTTACGAAGGCTAACCGGGAGTATGCCCTTCATCTGTTAAATGAGCTGGGGCTGGCCGATACGAAGGATCAGTATCCTTCTCAATTGTCCGGAGGGATGCGGCAGCGTGTGGCTTTGGTGCGGACTCTTGTGACCGAACCGGATATTTTGCTTCTGGATGAGCCTTTCTCGGCGCTTGATTATCAGACCAAGCTGGAGCTGGAGGATTTGCTGTCCGCTACCCTGAAGGCCAGAGGCAAAACAGCCCTGCTCGTCACCCACGATATTTCCGAAGCGGTGGCGATGAGTGACCGCGTACTGGTTATGGGCCGCAACCCCGGCATATTGCGCAAGGAGATTATCATTCCGGAGCCGATAAGGCATGAGACGCCTTTCAAGGCCAGGGAGGCGGCTGAATTTCACCCGATCTTCAATCAAATTTGGAGGGAGCTGGAGACTCAAGAAAGAAAGAGTGGTGTCAATGATGCTAACCGGTAACAAGTCATCTATGCGGACAGCTTTGACAGAATCGATCTTCGGACAATATTTGGCGCAGCGCAGAAGAATGAAGTGGCTGGTATGGTTGTCCCAGCTGGCGATCCTTGCGGGCGGGTTGATCCTATGGGAAATGGCGGGAAGGAATAAATGGATAGATGTATTGCTGTTCAGCTACCCCAGCAAAATCATCGAGCTGTTGTATTCCAAGCTGCTGGACGGCAGTCTGCTTCCGCATATCGGGGTGACGGTGCTGGAGACACTGGTCGGCTTCATTCTAGGTACGCTTGTGGGTACGGCTATAGCGATCTTGATCTGGTGGTCGCCTTTTTTGCAAAAGGTTCTCGATCCCTACATCGTCGTCCTGAACAGTATGCCCAAGGTAGCGCTCGGACCTCTTTTTATTGTCGGTCTGGGTCCCAATGTCCTGTCCATCATCGCCATGACATTGGCTATAACGGTCATAGTAACGACACTGGTCATCTACTCGAGCTTCAACGAGGTGGATTCGAACTATGTGAAGGTGATCCGGATCTTCGGGGGGCAGCGGACCCAGGTGTTTCGCAAGGTGATTCTGCCGGCTTCCTTTCCGACGATTGTTTCCACTCTGAAGGTGAATGTCGGTCTGGCTTGGATCGGGGTGATTGTCGGGGAATTTCTTGTGTCGAAACAAGGACTGGGCTATTTGATCATCTACGGTTTCCAAGTGTTCAACTTCTCTCTGGTTATCGGCAGTCTGTTTATTATCGCGATCGTAGCGACCTTGATGTATCAAGCGGTAGCCTACTTGGAAGGAAGGCTTGCAAGGAAGAATTAAAGATTTGCTTCAGCAGGCGGACTTCGTCGGGAACCGGCGGCCCGGAGGGGACTCCCACGCTGCAGGGGGGATTCCTTCCCTCCGTCGACATCCGGTTTAAGAATAGAAGACAAAAAGAAGGAAGAAAGCCGAGGGTTGTCCGACAAGGCAAGGGCAGCCGCCAAAAATCCTAGAAAAATCAGGAATGAACAAGTTTGGCGTGGTTTCTCGGATTCTCAAAAATTTTTGTCACCCTAGACGAATGTCCTGCATACAATTTAAAAGAATGATTGTATGGAGGAGGTTGAAACGATGTCGATTACAGATAAAGATCTGCAGTTTAGAGAGATCATAACAAAAGCAGTTTGCGGCAAAGGACGTAAATTCAGTCAGGTGAGCCATACCGTAACTCCGTCTCATGCTCCAACCAGCATCCTAGGCGCGTGGATTATCAATCATCAGTACGAAGCGGCCAAAGCGAGCGACGGAGTAGAAGTAATAGGTACTTATGATATTAACATCTGGTATTCGTATGATCGGAATACGAAGACGGACGTAGCCAAAGAAACGGTTTCGTATGTCGATGTCATCCCGTTATCTTACATTGACAAAAAACATAGGGCTTCCACGGCAGAAGTATCTGCTACTGCGACACAGGAACCGAACTGCGTCGAGGCGAGCGTATCGGCAGACGGTAGCTGTGTCATTATTAGGGTAGAGCGGGAGTTTATGATCGAAATGGTGGCGGAAACGAAAGTATGCGTCCTTGTGAATCCGAACGGATGCCCGGATTTCCATGATAAATCCTATGACTTTGATGGCGAGGATCTCGGCGAATATGAAGATCTGGATCCTGAACTGATCGACGAGGACTACACCTGACTTATTAACCATTATATGTAACAGGCTTTATTATGCTGAGGGCGGGAGCCCTCTTTTTTACCACATAAGGGTCTTATTTTTTTACAGCATAAATAATTCGTAAAATAAGACTCTTATTGGCATAAAAAGCTACCTCTAAAGAAGGATTCGACAACATCTCCGAGTATGCATCAATGGAGGCTTTTTTTCGGCATCAGGGTTGGTGCCGGCAAGGAGGGGCGGTTATGGGGATTTTTGTGCTGCATGGCCGGGAGAGAGAACTGGAGCCTCTTCTGAAGCAGTTGGACCTGCCGCACGGAGATAGGCTGCCGGAAGACTTTCCGGTAGAAGCGGTCATTCGGTGGGGGACGAAGGTGGAGGAGCCGGAAGGAGTGCTGACGCTCAATCGGCTGAAACCTGTGCTGCGGGCCGGTAACCGGCCGGAGAGGGAAGAGATACTGAAGCTTCACGGATTAAAGCCGGGAATACTTCAAACGAGGGCGGAACGAAGCGGCTTTCCTATGTATACACATGAGTATATGATCCCCGTCTTTCATCTGGAAGTGTTGACCGTCTACGAGAAGAAGGCCGCTCAACCTCTGCTGGCTCGTTCGGCCTCCGCCATCCGTCCGGCTTTCCGTGAGCTGGGGGAGGAGAACTGGAGCCACCCTGTGCGCAGAGCGGTTAAGGATTCTTTAAAAGCGGTTTATGCTTTGGGCCTGGACTTTGCACTGGTACGAACGGCGGTAACGGCGGACAGCCGGACCGTCATTGTTGATGTGGAGCCCAATCCGAAGCTGATGGGCGGCTGGGTCCGAAGGCTTGTCGAGGAGATCCGTCAATTTGCCGCGGATGTCAGGAAGCAGGCGGGAGGGGCACCTGCAGCAATGCTCGGGGCGGACCCGGAATTCGTGCTGCAGAATCGGGAAGGGAAAATTACTCCCGCCTCCCGTTTTATGGACAAGGAAGGGGCAGTCGGCTGCGATAACGTGATTGTGCGCGGACAGCGAACGTTCATGCCGCTGGTGGAGCTGCGTCCGGAACCCGCCTCCGATCCGAGGCAATTGGTCCGCCATCTGCGGAGAAGTCTTCTGCAGGCGACCCGGTTGATTACGGACCGCGATCTTGCCTGGGTAGCGGGAGGCATGCCCGTGCGCGGGATTCCGCTCGGCGGCCATATTCATATTAGCGGAATCTGGCTTCATTCCCGGTTGGTCCGGATGCTCGATAATTATTTGGCCCTCCCGATGCTGCTGACGGAGGAAGAGCGTGATCGATATCGCCGGCCCCGCTATGGCTATCTGGGAGATATTCGCCGCAAAGCCCATGGCGGATTCGAATACCGCTCGTTGGCGAGTTGGCTCGGTTCCCCCCGTCTGAGCGCAGGGGTATTGTGCCTGACCCGCTGCATCATGGATCACTATGGCGAGCTAAAGCAGGAGCCGCTGACACGGTTCGAGGTGCAGCAGGCATTTTACGAAGGCAACAAAACGTATTTGCGCCCGGTGGTCCGCGAACTATGGGGAGAGCTCGAACGATTGCCCGCTTATTCCACCTACAGGAAAGAGCTGGACGCATTGAAGCAAATCGTATTTGGCTGGAAGGTTCTGCCGGCGGGTGATTTTCGCAGTGCTTGGAAACTCCCCGCCGCTTCGGAATTGAACCTTCCGGCAGGCCGGAAAACTTTGGAGAGGCTCTGATCAGTTTGGGCAAATATCCCTAGCCCGAGTTGCGCCATCGGCCAGGAGCGGTCTGGACCAACAGGCTTCACATTTACGCATTTCTGCCAAAGGATGCACAAGCTTTTCGAACGTGCGTTTTGGCATAATTTTTTGCGAGCTTCAAAAAAGGTGATGAAGAAAAGGCCTGCAAAAACAAAACGGCAGGTCTTTTGTAATATTTAACTTGAAATCAGCCAAAGACGTGCAAATGCTGTTGCTTGTCTTTTGGGACATCACCGGTACAGTTGTGGAGAAGGTTCGCGAAAATATGCATGACTATATCCCGAATAATCAGCAACGTCAGTGATTATCGGCACTTCATTCCTCAGCGAACATAAATTCCTGCGAAAGTACATCAATTATGTAGCGAATCTAGATTTCGGGAAGAAAAGCCTGCGAGAAAATACAGGAATTCTCGTTCGAAATAACCAAACCGCCGCTTCAACAAGCCAAAAAGATGTATCTTTGCAGGCTTTCCCCGCGACAGCTCGACAAACATTCCAAAAGATGTACTTTCGCAGGTTTTTGACTCCACTGCCCCTGATGGAACTCGTCGATTCTCCCACCTACATTATATTAATGAAGGTGCCGTCGCTCTCTGAACGGATGCCCTAAGCGACGTTTGCTGGCTCTATTAAACAGTTTCTTTTTTCACGGTCACGTTGTTCGAAAACTCGCTGCAAATCACCGACATGGCGCTAACGGCCGGCTGGATGTATACCTGGTTCAATCCAAGCTTGTCCTGGCGGACCTCTAAAGAAATGGAAATGAGTTGTCAAAAAATCAGGCGGGCCTCCAACCATTCATGTTATAATGAAATTTATACGCTGTTTCTGTTATGGGGGTTTGAAATGACTAAGTATACACCGATGATACAGCAATATTTGTCCGTCAAAGCCGAGGCGAAGGACGCTTTGCTATTTTTCCGGCTTGGCGACTTCTATGAGATGTTTTTCGAGGATGCGATCATTGCTTCACGGGAGCTAGAGCTGACGTTGACCGGTCGGGAGGGCGGGGCGGAAGAGCGGATTCCGATGTGCGGCGTTCCCTATCATTCGGCCGATAACTATATTTCCAGATTAATAGATAAGGGTTATAAAGTGGCGATCTGCGAGCAAGTGGAGAATCCGCAGGAGGCCAAGGGAATTGTACGCCGGGAAATTGTCAGGATCGTTACTCCGGGAACGGTCATGGAAGGCAAGCAGCTGCCGGAAGGCACCAACAACTATGTGGCCTGTCTTGCTTCTGTGGAAGGAAGCTTCGCTTTCGCGGCCTGCGACCTATCTACCGGGGAGCTGTATGTGACAGAGGTGGAGGCGGAGGAATCGCTTCTGGACGAGCTGTCCGTCTATTCTCCCTCGGAGGTGATCGGGGAGGAGGCGCTGCTGAACAGGGTTAGAACAGCCTTGCAAGGCCAGGCCAAAGCTCCGCTGTATACGGTCAGAGAGGCGGAGGATCCGGAAGCCGGCTCCTTCTTTGGAGAGCAAGAGTGGGGCACGCTTGGACAAGCCGAGAAGAAGGTCGTTTCGGTCCTCATGGCGTATTTGAGTGAAACGCAGAAGAGAGCGCTCGCTCATATTACTTCCATCCGGCGTTATGAGACGAATCAATTCATGGTAATGGACCCCTTCACCAGACGCAACCTGGAATTGGTCGAAACCGTTCGCGAACGTTCGAAAAAGGGCTCCCTGCTATGGCTTCTGGACCAAACCGTGACCTCCATGGGGGCGAGGATGCTGCGCCGATGGATAGAGAAGCCGCTGATAACGCGCGGGCCGATCGAGGAAAGGCTAGAAGCCGTGGAATGCTTACATAATCAGGTCATCGTCCGCGATGATCTCCGCTCGGCTCTGAAGGAGGTCTACGATCTGGAGCGGTTGGTCGGCCGGATCTCCTACGGCAACGCGAACGGCAGAGACCTGGTGGCGCTGCAGCATTCGCTCAGGCAAGTTCCGGCGCTGCGGGAAGTATGCGTCCAATCGGGTTCTTCCACACTACATAAGCTCGTTGAAGGAATGGACGATTGCCAGGACATCCGCGCATGGATCGAGGAAGCGATCGTTGACGAACCGCCGGTATCCGTAAGAGACGGGGGACTGATCCGTGACGGCTATCACGAATATCTCGACCAGCTCCGCGAAGCCGACCGCAACGGAAAGCAATGGATTGCCGAACTGGAGAGCAGGGAACGGGAGAAGACCGGAATTAAATCGCTGAAGGTCGGATATAACAAAGTATTTGGATATTACATAGAAGTAACCCGTTCCAATCTGCATTCGATCCCCGAGGGCACCTACGAGCGCAAGCAAACGCTGGCGAATGCCGAGCGGTTCATTACGCCCGAGCTGAAGGAGAAGGAAGCACTCATTCTGGAAGCCCAAGAGAAGATTGTAGTCATCGAATACGACTTGTTCCAGCAGCTTCGCGGGCGAATCGCCGGTCAGATGGACAGGCTGCAGAAGCTGGCAGGGATCATCGCCACCATCGACGTTCTGCAGTCTCTGGCAACGGTCGGCGCCGAACGGCGGTTCTGCCGTCCGGTCTTGGCAGAGAGCGGCGATATGTCCATCAAGGCGGGGAGACATCCGGTTGTCGAGGCGGTGCTGGAGGAGCGTGCCTTTGTCGCGAACGATACGGAGCTGCAGATGAACGAAGGCCGGATCATGCTTATTACCGGTCCGAACATGGCCGGTAAAAGCACTTATATGCGGCAGGTGGCCATTCTGTCGATCATGGCGCAAATCGGCAGCTTCGTCCCGGCGGAGAGTGCGGTCATTCCGCTGGTTGACCGGATTTTTACGAGGATCGGGGCGGCTGATGATCTGATCGGCGGGCAGAGCACCTTTATGGTCGAAATGATGGACATTCAGGTGATGACCGAGAAAGCGACGGATCGCAGCCTGGTCATCATCGACGAGTTGGGCCGCGGGACATCCACGGGGGAAGGAATGGCGATAGCCCAGGCGGTGATCGAATACCTGCATGACCAGGTTGGGTGTAAGACGCTTGTTTCAACTCATTTTCATGAGTTGGCACATTTGGACGAGAGCCTGCCGCACCTGCGTAATTTCTGTATGGCGGTTAAAGAAAGCGGGCAGCAGGTTACCTTCCTGCGCAAGCTGATCCCCGGGGCTGCGAGCACGAGCTACGGAATTTATTGCGCACAAATTGCCGGCCTCCCGGAATCGATCATCCAGAGATCCTACACGCTGCTTAACGCCTTCGAGGCCAGAGCCGCCGTACAGCATGCCGAGGAGGAAGCGGCGGCAGCGGCGGTCCAGTTGAGCTTCTTCCCGCCGGAAGCTTCCCTATCCGAAGCAAAACCGGGAGCCTCGGGCTCGAAATCCCGGGAACTAGAAGCAGCCCGGTATAACGCCGCTTCAGACGGTAAATCGTCAGGCAAGGCGGAGCAGGTGATGGAACGGTTGAAAAATGCCGATTTGATCAATATGACTCCTCTTCAGGCGATGAATTTTCTATATGAACTCAAGAACGATTGTTAATTTATACCCGAAAGCTGCAATCCAATGGAGGAGGAATCAGATTGAAGAACAGGACTTATCGCTGGAAATCGCTTATGCTCGCCGTCATTATGGCATTGACGCTTGCGCTTCCGGCTTATGCGGAAGAGGCAAACGAAGCACTATATGTGGATGACCTGGAGTATCGTGTACTTGAAGTTTATGAGCTGTTGAAGAATCTTCATGTGAGCGGTGTGGATACTGAGACGCTGTCGGAAGCTTCTATCAAGGGCATGCTGCAAGCAGTCGATGATCCTTATACCAGTTTTATGACGGTTGAGGAATGGGAAGCTTTCCAGAACACAATAGACCAACAGTATACCGGATTGGGGATCGTAGTGACGAAGATTCCTGAAGGAATCGCCATTGAACGGGTGATTCCCGGTTCCCCCGGGGAGGCAGCCGGCTTGATGGCAGGTGACCGGGTACTGTCTGTCGCGGGCCAGCCGGTGACGGAGCAAATGACTCTGGATGAAATGGTTGCCCTTATTCCGAAAGAGGAAAATGCGGAAGTGGAGCTTTCCGTTGGCCGGGGCGAGGAAACGCTGCAAATCAAGGCGACGGTGAAAAAGGTAACGGTGCCTGTGGCAACGGGCAAACTGCTGCAAGGAGGCATCGGTTATATTGAACTGACCATGTTTTCCACGGAGTCGGCAGCGGAGTTCTCCAAGATTATGGAGCAGTGGAAAAACGAGTCCATCCGCGGCTTGGTCATAGATCTTCGGGATAATCCCGGAGGGCTGTTGGATGCTTCGGTTGAGATAGCCAAGCATTTTGTGAAGGAAGGGGTCATCGTGCAAACCCAGGATCGCAGCGGGAAGAAGGCTGAGATCAAGGTTGACGGTGGTTCTGAAGTGAGCTATCCGGTCGTTCTTCTGGTCAACGAGAACAGCGCCAGCGCATCGGAATTGTTGTCCGGAGCATTGAGGGATCACGGCAAGGCAACCATTGTAGGTACGAAGACATTCGGCAAAGGTAGCGTACAGGCTTCTTATGAGCTATCCGATGGCAGTGTCCTGAAGCTGACGATAGAAGAGTACTTGACTCCGAAATCGGATAAAGTGAACGGAGTCGGAATTACGCCGGACGTTCACGCAGAGGGAGATCTTCCTCAATTGTTAACCGCACTTCGTACGGCCGGTGCAGACAATTTGCAGGTAAGCCAGTCGGAGGGACAGGCGGTACGGATTAACGGAGTGGAATTTGCCGGGAGCGTGCCTGTTCTTCGCGAAGAAGGCCGTACGTTCGTTCATTCCCGCATTCTTGCTTCTCTGGCCGGCGGCACCATCGAATGGAAGGCCGACCGGCAAATGGTTGAAATGACGCTAGATGGCCATGCGGTTCAATTCCCGCTCGGAGCGGAAATGAAGATGAAAGAAGACATGACGTATATTGAACTGAATGCCTTCAAGCAATCGTACGACAAATTCGATTGGTCCGACGAAGCCGGGCAGTTGACTCTTACGATATCTTAATGCACAAGCTATCCGATCAGAAATGAAGTCCCAATCGGCCGGATCGGGCCGCTATTATGTGGCACTTATAAAATTTGCATTAAACGATACGCTTGGAAAATGAGGAAAGGAGGCGGTCCGGATGGGAATTATCCGACTGTTGGACGAGCATATCGCTAACCAGATTGCAGCAGGTGAAGTGGTGGAACGGCCATCCTCGGTCGTGAAAGAGCTGGTCGAAAATTCGATAGACGCCGGAAGCACCCGGGTGGACGTCAGTCTGGAGGAAGGCGGCATTCAGTTGATCCGGGTGACGGATAACGGGTCGGGGATGGCGGCGGAGGATTGCCGGACCGCTTTCTTCCGCCATGCGACCAGCAAAATCTCGAGCGGCAAAGATTTATTTCACATCCGTACGCTCGGCTTCAGAGGGGAAGCCCTGCCAAGTATCGCTGCCGTAGCCAAGGTGGAATGCCTGACCTCCGACAATGAATCAGGACTCGGCCGGCGGATAGTGGTGGAAGGCGGAACGGTCGTTACAGAGGAGGAGGCAGCGGCCAATAGAGGCACGGATATTTTGGTGAAGGAACTGTTTTACAATACGCCGGCCCGGCTTAAGTACATGAAAACGATCCAGACCGAATTAGGCCACGTGTCGGATTTCATGTACAGGCTGGCGCTCGCACACCCCGAAATAGCTTTCTCCCTTAAGCATAACGGCAACTCGCTGTTGAGGACGCTGGGCAACGGAGATCTGCTGCAGGTTATCGCAGCCGTCTATGGAAGTGCGGCAGCCAAGAAAATGGTTCCCGTCTCCGGGGAGACATTGGATTATACGCTGACCGGGTTCATTTCGCTGCCGGAATGGACGCGGGCGAACCGACTCGGAATCTCTTCGTTGATTAATGGAAGGTATATTCGCAATTATGGACTCGTTCAGGCTATTTTGAAGGGCTACCATACGTTGCTGCCCATTAACCGGTATCCGCTGGCCGCTGTCCATCTGAAGATGGACCCGAGCCTGATCGATGTCAACGTTCATCCTTCGAAGCTCGAGGTCCGGTTCAGCAAGGAAGCGGAGCTGATGCAGCTGCTGGAGGAGGCGGTGCGCTCGGCCCTGCGGCAGGAGGTGCTGATACCAAGCGGCTCCAAGCCGGTGAAGCGCCAGCCTGTGGTGCACGAGCAGCTGGCGTGGTACGGCAGCGAGCCTGCCGCAGCGCCTGGCGAACCGCCGCTGCCCCCGCCGCCGCAGGCTGCGCCGCCTGCCGCG